>NZ_AP023360.1:4187500-4509642 GCF_018326265.1 Catellatospora sp. IY07-71 | reverse complement strand
CCAGTCAAGACGATGTTGACGCCCAACCGGCTACTTGACCGTCGCGGCGACCTTCAGCGAGGCGGCGCGGAAAGCCACGCCGTTACGGGTCTTGCCGTCCTTGCCCTCGTTCACCCACGGCATCGCCTCCAACTGGACGGGGGCGACGAACTGGCCCACCCTCACGTCCGGCTTCTCTCCCGCCGTCGTGATGGTGACCACCTCCGCCCCGGTCTCGTCCTGGACCACGATCTGGGTGGACCACATGAGGCGGCCCGTACCCTTCTCCGAACGCTGGTTGCCGTTCTGGTCGGCCTTCGGCTCGACGTCCTTCGACACCATGAACTGCTTGCCGGTGGTGTCCACGTACAGCTTCACGCTGCTCCTCCTTCGAATCGAGCACGTCCCCGACGGACGATCGCTCTCGATGGAGTACAGGCTCACTGAAGTGACAGGGACGGATAAACCGCGCTGTTGGACAACTAGGGACGTCTTGATTAGAATCAAGACGTCCCTAGTTGTCCGAGGAGGATTCGGTGAGCAACGACCGGCTTCGAGACGCCATGATGCGCAAAGGGCTGACCCCCGCGATACTCGCCGAGAAGATCGGTGTCGACCCCAAGACGGTAGAACGGTGGATGACCCAGGACCGGACCCCCTACCCTCGTCACCGCCGCGAGATCTCGGTACAGCTCGGTGAGTCGGAGCGGTATCTGTGGCCGGAGGCGCTGTCGCCGGAGCGGGCCACCCAGGTCGCTCGATCAGAAGTCGTTCAACTTCACCCCAGGCGAAGCGCAGTGCCCGATGACCTCTGGCACCGCCTGCTTGACCAGGCGCAGGAGAGGATCGGCATCCTCGTCTACGCAGGGGTGTTCCTCGTCGAGCAGCGCCCTCGGCTCGTGGAGACGCTGAAGGCAAAGGCGGCGGCTGGTGTGACCATCGAAATCCTGCTCGGCGATCCAACGAGCACGGAGATCGATCTGCGCAGCAAGGAGGAGAGCACAGACGGCGTCATGGCCGCCAAGATCAGGCAGGTCATGCGGTACTACGAGCGCGTACGAGACGTGCCCGGAATCAGCGTCCGGTTCCACAACACGACCCTCTACAACTCGATCTACCGCTTCGACGACGACATGCTGGTCAACACCCACGTCTACGGATTTCCAGCGCCACACGCGCCTGTCCTGCAGCTCCGGCGGCTGGCTGGAGGCGACCTCTTCGACACCTACCTGGAGAGCTTCGACAAGGTGCGCGAGACGTCCTCCTCGGCATGGCCGGCAGAGGTGGCACGCTAGGAGCGTGGCACGAACCGAGCACTACTACGACCCCCAGGCTCCCAAGGCGAACAGCATCGTGGTGGCCACGACTGCCTTCGTCCGCGACGGCGACCGCGTATTGCTCATCCGCCGCACGGACAACGGCTTGTGGAGCCTGCCGGGCGGAGGTCAGGAGATCGGCGAGTACCTCGCCGAGACAGCTGTCCGAGAGACGCTGGAAGAGACCGGCGTTCAGATCAAAGTGGTGGGCCTGGTCGGCATCTACAGCGACCCGAACCACGTCGTGGCCTACACAGACGGCGAGATCCGACAGCAGTTCTCCGTCTGCCTGAGGGGCGAGTATCTCGGAGGCGAACCCACACCCAGCGCCGAATCGAGCGACGTTCGATGGGTCGAGCGAGCCGAGCTGGAGGAGCTGGCAATCCACCCGTCAACGCGCCTACGGATCGAGCACGGATATGACCGAACACAGCCCTATATCGGCTGAGCGATCCCGGCGGCGGTCAGTCGAGTCTGCGTTCGCTCCGCCGCCGCGAGAATGTCCGGCTCGGCTCGGGTGATGAAGCGAGTGACCAGGGCGTCAGGGCCGTACCGTGAGCGGATCTCAGCCAGCCGGGCCGGAACATCGAGACTCTGCCCATCGGGGCCGGTGGTCATATCGCAGTAACACAAGCCGTCGGCCACCGATGAGACCTCGCGCGGGAACTCGGCCGCGAGAACCTCGCCCAGGCCCCGCTCCTCCGCCTCCAGCCACGCACAGGAGTGATGAGCCACCAGCGCCGTCACACGCTCGTCGAAACCGTTCGCACGCAGCCAACGAGCGCCGTCGAGGGAGTGAAACCCGGTGTCAACAAGATCCGGGCTGTAGCCGACATCGTGCAGCCAGGCCGCCGCTGCGAGCACGACACGGTCTGCTTCGGCGACGGCACCGGCAATGGCCTCCGCCTTCGTGCCGACAGCGCGAACATGGCTCCACCGGCGGGGTAGCGGCCCCTCCAAGAGGAAAGCAGCAGTCAACCGAGCCTGCTCGACGGATACGGTCACACGGGGCAGCCTACTGAAAGTGGCCTGCGTTCGGTACGTCACGCTCTCAAGGGATTAGTGCCAGGCAGGTCCCGGGTACTGCCTCGCTGATGATCTAGCTGTCGTGCCGGTGACGTTGATCGGGGAAGACGTCGTCCAAGGTCCAGTTACCGCCGCTAGGACGCGCCTCAAGATCGCTAAAGTCATAGCCGCTTCGTGTCCATTGCTGTCGTAGCCACGAACGCTGCGGCTCGGAAGCGGTCAGCCACATGTAGAGGAACGGCGGTATGTCCGTGCGCCACCGATCGGAGCCAAGCGAGTTGGGCAGGCCATCGCAGACATCGGCGATCATGCGGATACGCTCGACGTAGTCGGCGGACGGGTCACTCGGGTCCTGCCGGAGAAACGCCATCGTGCGGATCTCGATCAGAGCGCTCGAGAGCAGATCTGTCGCTGCCCGCCTCGCTGCTTGCTGCCTGCGTTGCCTTCTGCGTAGCACGGCGCCATTCTGCCCGTGCAGCGTCTTGCTGAAGCAAAGGACGTGCAGATACACGCCGTCGCATCGCCGAGGCTGTTAATACGGCAGCCCAAGTTCGTGATCATTGACTGATGTCGACGGTGGCTCGGCGTTTGTGGTGGTAGTGGCGTGATCGGGCTTGGTGGCGGAGTCGCCAGGCCAGGCTGCGGATCGTCGCGCTCATGCTGGCATCGGCTATGGCGAATGCGTATGGCAGCAGGCGGCGGATCTCTGCCGCCGACAGCGGTGGCAGCCGGTCCGGGTCGGGGTCGATGGTCGGAGCGGGTTGTGGCTGGCGGGCGGCCAGGACGGCGAGGAACGCGAACGCGACCAGCACGAGGGTGGTGTAGCGGTGCCAGGACGTCCAGGTGCGGACCTGGTGCTGGTCCAGGCCGGTCTGGCCTTTGGCCAACTGGAAGCAGGACTCGATCGGCCAGCGCAGCCCGGCGACCCTGGTCAGGGTGGGCAGCGCGACCGTCTCCGGGCTCCAGCACCGGTAGTAGGCGGTGTCGCCGGTGGTCGGGTTGCGGCGAAACAGCAGCCAGTGGTGCCCGCCGACGCTGCCGTCGGCCTCCGTCTCCGCGATCTTGACGCGGGTCCAGTCGTAGTACCGCGGCCCTTTGGAGCCCCAGCCGGCCAGGTAGCGCTGCCACACGTGCGCGGGCAGGTGCTCGGCCACCTTCTTGGCGGTGATCGTGTGGTTCGGGTGGTCCCAGCGGGTCAGGGCGGTGTCGCAGCGCACGGCCAGGACGTAGCCCATGCGCCGCTTGCGCAGCCGGGCACGCAGGACCGGGTCGTTGCCGTAGACCTCGTCGCCCGCGGTGAACCCGGCGGCCACGCCGGCGTCGAGGGCGTCCTCGATCATGCGTAGTGCCAGCTGGGGCTTGGTCGCGAACCCGACGTCGGCGGGCACGCCCGCGGCGGCGCAGCGTTCGGGGTCGTCGGTCCAACTGGCGGGCAGGTACAGCGCGCAGTCGATCAGCGCCCGGGCGTGGTCGGCGGTGGCGTAGGCCAGGTGCACGCTGACCTGCGCGTTGTCGACCTTGCCCAGGGTGCCGGTGTATTGCTCCTGCACTCCGCAGGTGGCTGTTCCCTTCTTCGCGTCGCCGGTCTCGTCGACGATCAGGACCCCGTCGGGGCCGAACTCGGCCAGGACGTAGTCGCGGACCTGGGCTCGTACCCACGTCTCGTCCCACACCGCCGAGGCGAGAAGCCGCTGCATACCGCCCGGGTTGGCCTCACCGGCGTACTCGGCGATCTGCCAGCACGACCGTGACTCCAGCGGCGCCAGCAGCGCCTGCACGAACCGGCGGGCCCGCCGCCGGGGCTCGACCCGCGCGAACGCCGGCGCGATCCTGGCGAAGCACACCTCGAACTCAGCCGCCCACGCGGCGGGGTCTATCCTGGCAGCCACGGCCGCCACCGAATCGTTGATCCTGTCCACAACAGACAATGATCACGTGGCGGCCGCTCCTGTCTTCGCAGCTACACGCCCTCTGAGCCGAACCGTGATCATCGACCGGCGGCTACATCACGAACTTGGGCTGCCGTATTAAGCATCTACCGGAGCACAAAGCGGCGGCGTTCGTGTCTAGTCCCAGTTCCTGCTTGACCGATCCGTTCCACCGGCTGCTTCGACATTTGATCTACGCTCGCGCCATGAGAGGGTCAGCTGCGTGGCTCAGGCGCATCTCGCGAACACGAGACGAGCGGATGGCCGGCTACCGGCGCGTGCTCGAAGCGAGAGACCCCACCGTGCCTGCGGATCGACTCGCAGAACTCGCAGTCGACGACGTTCGCCCGGTACGGATCTATGTCGCGAGACATCCGCGAACCGAGGGCGCTACGTTGGCACGGCTTATGGCCGACGAGGATGAACTCGTGCGGTGGAACGCGCTGCTCAATCCGAACACTCCGGCGCACGCCCTGGCCGAACTGGCCGCCGATGAAGAGCAGAAGCATGGCGTCAAGTGGTCAACTTCCCTGCACATAATCGCTCGTCATCCCAACGCCGATCCCGAGCTACGTACGCACCTGCTCGCCGCAGGGTGGGTCTGCTGCACCGATAGGTGACAGGTGTAGTCACGCGGCCTGACTGGCCGACGGGGTCATGATTGTCTCGAACTCGATCGGGGTCAACTTGCCGAGTGGGCGCTGCCTCCGGCGTCGGTGGTAGGTGCGTTCGATCCAGGTGACGATCGCGGTGCGGAGTTGGTCGCGGGTGGCCCAGGTGCGGCGGTCCAGGACGTTGTTCTGCAGCAGGCCGAAGAACGACTCCATGGCCGCGTTGTCCCCGGCCGCCCCGACTCGCCCCATCGAGCCGCGCATGCGGTGCCGGTGCAGTGCGGCGACGAACTTCCGTGATCGAAATTGCGACCCGCGGTCGGTGTGCACGACGCACCCGGCCACGCCGTCGCGGCGGGCGGTGGCGTTGTGCAGCGCGGTCACGGCCAGGCGGGACTTCATGCGCGAGTCGATGGAGTAGCCGACGATCCGGTTGGACCAGGCGTCCTTGATCGCGCACAGGTAGAGCTTGCCCTCGCCGGTGCGGTGTTCGGTTATGTCGGCAAGCCACAGCCGGTTCGGGCCGGGCGCGGTGAAGTCGCGCCGGACGAGGTCGTCGTGGACCGGTGGGCCGACCTTGCGTCCCTTGCCGCGCCGTTTGCGGGCGAAGGCGCTGAACCAGCCGTGGCCGGAGCAGATCTTCCATGCGGTCCGGTCGGCCATCGGCTGCCCGGCCGCGGCGGCTTCGTCGGCCAGGAACCGGTAGCCGAACTCGGGGTCGTCGCGGTGGGCGTCGTGCAGGGCGTTGGCTCGCCACGCCTGGGTGTACTCGGCGTCGGTGACTGGTCGGGCGAGCCAGCGGTAGTAGTGCTGGCGGGTGATCTTCAGTACCCGGCACGTCACCGCGACGGGGATGCTGTCGGCGGCCAGATCTGTCACGAGCGGGTAGATCCTTTTCCCGGCAGGTGCGCCTGGGACAGGTAGGCCGCGGCCCGGCGCAGGACCTCGTTCTCCTGCTCCAGCAGCTTGATCCGCTTGCGCGCCTCCCGGAGCTCTGCGGACTCGGTGCTGCTCACACCGGGTCTGGTGCCGGCGTCGACGTCGGCGGCGCGCATCCACTTGAACAACGTCATCGGGTGCACGCCGAAGTCGTTGGCGATCTGCTCGACCGTCACGCCGGCATCGCGGGTCTGCGCGACCCGCACGACGTCGTCACGGAACTCTCGGGGGTAGGGCTTTGGCACAGCGACATCCTTCCAGCCCGCCCACAGGGCAAGCCATCTCTGATGTCACCTATCGGTGCAGCAGACCCGGGCGTGCAGCTGTTCGGGTAACTGCTACGTGGCCGCAGGGTTTTCGCGCCGTCCGTGACTCGCGTGGTTGCACAGCAGCCGACTGGTCAAGCAGGTACTGGGACGCCGATGTCAAGCATCTACCGGGACAGCACACCGGGCGTCGGCAGCGATGCTGTGATGAATTTCTGTACGTCTTCAAGGCGGCCCTGACGGGCCGCTTGCGCCGCCGGTCGGGCGCGTGGTCGGGCCGCGCCGCAGGCTCAGCGGCCCGACCACGCAACCGCCCGACCGGACTGGCGCAACGGGGAGCGGCCAATAGCGGGCCGCCATGTCGGCGACACCAGGGGGCAACGTGAGCCTCCGCCCGGCGCACCCTCCGGGGACTACGCTCCGTCGTGGCCGGCCAGCGCGGAGAGTGACTGACCCCGGGTGGAGAAAACCGCGGGGCGCTGCCCCGCCACCCCGGCCCGCCTCAGAGTGCAGTGGCGCTCTCCTCACCAGGTCACCACAAGGGCACCCGAGAACCCTGGCGGGGGCAAGGCCAAGCCGCGCAAGCGCGGTCGCCTTCGGCGAGCCTTGCCCCCGCCAGGAACCCCGGGACGGGCCAGAGCCTGCCCTGCCGAGGAGAGCAGCTCACCCCGACCCGTTGATGAGATTCCTCTGCAATGCAAGAAGCGCCGTCAAGGCTAGCTTGACGGCGCTTCTTCTCGCATCATGCAGCGTCGGTGCAGTTTGGTCGGCGGCGACGACGGGTTCCGGCGGTGTTTCCAGTTACCGGGGAGTTGTAGCGGTTGCTGTCGGTCGACATCATGTGCGGATGGGGCAATCTGAATCTCCCGCGACGGCACAAGCCCGACCGCGCACTGAGTGGCACGCCCGGATCGCAGCTGGACTCAGCGCCTTTACCGCAGGTTTGACGGTCAACATCTCCAGCGACGTAGGCGGCATTCGGATCCTCGCTGTCGCCGCCGCAGTTACAGCGCTGGTTTTCACTGCCTTGTGGCTACGGGACCAGGCCGCCGACGAGCCGAGGCAACGCCGGGTGGTATACGCCACGCGCACTCTGGCCGCAGTCGCGCTGGCCGCCACGATTATTGCCGCCACAGCCGACACGCGCACCGTCGCACTGTACGCGACGCTATTGTTCGCCGCTACGACGATCGCCGCAGCCCTGATACCAACCAGCCCCACCACCGCGCTGAACGTCTTCACAGCCGCATCGGCCATCGGCTTCGGGGTGGCAATCGTCGGCTCCGGGGTGGCATCGCTGGTGCGCGGTGGGGCGCTGACCGGGGTAGCGGTCATCGGCCTCGGGGTGGCAATCGTCGGCTTCGGGGTGGCATTGCTGGTGCGCGGTGGGGTGCTGACCGGGGTAGCGGTCATCGGCCTCGGGGTAGCGGCCGTCTGTTTAGGGGCGGCATTGCTGGTGCGCGGTGGGGTGCTGACCGGGGTAGCGGTCATCGGCTTCGGGGTAGCGGCCGTCTGTTTAGGGGCGGCATTGCGGCGGGTGCACGATGATGTGGATGACGTGCTAGCCGGGGTAGCTGCCATCGTGGGCGGCGTGGCCGCTGTCACAGGCGGCGTGGGGCTTCTGATAGACGGTGGGGTGGTAGCCGGGGTGGTAGCCATAGGCGCCGGAGTGGCGCTCATCGCAGGCGGGGTAGCGTTTCTGATAGACGCCGAGCTTCTGGGCGGGGTGGCAGCCATCGGCGGCGGGGTGGAGCTCGTCGGCGTCGGAGTGGTGCTTCTGATAGACGGTGAAGTTCTGGCCGGGGTGGCGGCCATCGGCCTCGCGGCGGCGGCCGCCGGCCTTGGGGTGGCGTTTCTGGTAAACGCTGGTCTCTGGAACCGTATCGGGGCCTGGTTGCGGCAACCGCTCGACAGACCAGGAAGCGGCACAGACGCGTCGTCCGGTAGCTGATGCTGTGGCGATCTTCGCGCGGTTCGCGGAAAACAGGCCTGAAGGACTCGGGGAAACTCGGCTGGCCGCCGACAGCCGGTGAGGGCTGCCGCCAACGTTCGATGGGGTGCTCGGGCGGTCAGGCCGTCACCAGGCCGTCAGACGTCAACCAGCGATGACCAACAACGACGAACGATGCTGGTATTTCCCAGCTCAAAGCCGGTTTCCTTAGTGCCGACCGGCATCGACTTTGACCGGGCGATATGACACCGCCTACAACCAGCCGCCCCACCCGAGCTTCTTCATCGGCGACGGCATGACCACCCCCACCCTCCCCAACATCTACCTCCGCTAGAAAGGAAGGGCACCTTCTTAACGCTATGCGTAGAAGAAGGTGCCCTTCTTAACCAGCACCCAGCCTCAGGGCTCTCCTGTTCGAAGCCGCCCAGGACGAACCCGTCGCCGCTTCCGGTCGGCGGCATTCGCTGGGAGGATGCCGCGCATGACGGGGACGACGGGTGAGCACCGCCACCACAGGTGGCGCGGCTGGGGAACATGGCGGGTGGTGCGTATCGCGCTGGTCGGCGCATGGTGCCTGTGGGCGGTGGCGGCGTGGTGGTCGGCACCGCGGCAGGCGGAGGTCGACGCAGCCCTCACCGACATCGCCGCTGGACGGGTGACGGTCTACCAGTGGGCCGACAGGTGGGAACGGCCGACCCTGTCCTCGTGGAGCACGGTGCCCGAACTTCGCTCGTGGGGCCACAATGGCCCGCTGTTCGCCTGGCGCACGAACGATGGGCGCACCTACTACGCGGTGGCCGACGCCGCACCGGCTGAACTTCTCCTGGCCGGCGGCAGTGCCGAGCCGTCCCGCCCGCAGACGGAGGCGATCCACGCGGCGGTGATGGCGTCGCTGCTGGATACCGCCCGGCCGCTGCACGGCGACATACGGCCGGCCTCCCGCTACCTGCCGATGCTCATCGGCCTGATCTGCCTGGCCGTCGTCGTCAGGGGGCCGGCGCCTGCCCTCGGCACGCGGTGGTACTGGTTCTGGCTCACCACGGGGGTTCCCCTCGGTTTGGGTGTGCTGGCCTGGCTGGCCGTCGAACGCCCATGGTCGGCACGGCCGGTCCCGATGTCCGAGCCTCCTGTGGACAGCCGTCACCGCGGCCTGAGGGGGCTTCTCATCGCCGTCGCGGCGTCGGTCGCCCTCGCCGCGCTGGGCTTCGTTCTCCGCGAGATCTTCGGCACCTGGGTGTTCCCGGAGCCACTCGGCTGAACGGCGCCCCGGCCGGGCAGGGCACCTTCATCAGCTGAAGGCGCCCTGCTCGGAACCCGGTGAATCAGGGCTTGTCGAGCAACTCAGCGAGCGCGGCCTCGCCCTGGGCGAACACAGTACCGCCGGTGCCGGTCGACATGATCCGGTGGCAGCCGCCGAGCTCCACATAGTGCTGCGGGTCGAAGCCGCTCACAGAATGCACCACTGCGAAGCGGCTCGCGTGCTCGTTGCATGGCTTCGGTGGCCCCGCCGCCAGCAGCGCCTGCTCGATCGCCCCCCGCCGGTCCTCCGGCAGCACCGTCCCGTGCGAGAACTCACCGACGGCGTCCCGGCCCTGCGCCACCTCGTAAACACACACCCGGACCGGCCCGGACGGAAACGGCTTGGGTGTGCCCGAGCGCGGGCTCGACTCGGTCGTGTCTTGGATCGCGATCACGTCCTTATAGCTCTCGCTGCACCCGGACGCGGCGGCTTCGGCAGAGATGACCTCCCTGATACTCCACGTCGCCACCGTGGTCGTCTGCAGTGCCCGCAGCGCCTGGGTGAACTCCTGCCGCGACGCGCGGCACCGCCCGAGAGGGATGCCCGGCCGGGTCCACCGCCCGTCCGCGTCGATGACCGCCAGCCACGGAGCACCCGAGATCATCGCGAAGCAGGGGCCTTCCGTCGCCGCGGGCTCATCCGGCAGGCGAAGTGCGGCCACGATGGCGGCCACGTCCTCGCCGCGCCGCTCGACGCCCATCATGTCCTCGCCGCCGTCGGGCCGCCGCTGCTGCTCCTGCCCGCAGAGAACGACCGCGACGGGGACGAAGCCGTCGTCGAGGCGCGGCAGCTCCGCGGCCTCATCGGCCGTCAGGTGGTAGCGCAGCAGACCCTGCTCCGGTGCCGTCTTCTCGCAGGAGACCCAGCGGCTCGGATCGACGGAGGCTCCCAGCGCGGGCACAGTCGTCGTGCCCCCGCCGAGCGCCCGTATCCCGCCGAAGCCCAGCCCCACGGCCAGCACCACGGCGAACGTGCTGCCCGCGAGCAGGCGCCGCCGCTGGCGGCCGACCCGCCGGGCCACCGCGCCGACCCGGTCCTCGGGCGCGGCCAGTGGGGGCACGGCCCCGGTCAGCAGCTGCTTGATGTCCTCGTCCTCGGATGTCATGTCACGGCCTCCCTGCGGCGAACAGTTCGAGGTTCGGATCGGTACGCAAGGACCGCAGCGCCCGCAGCGACTGCACCTTGACCGTGTTCTCGGAGCAGCCGAGCACCTCGGCGGTGCGCTGCACCGACAGGTCCTCGACGTAGCGCAGCACCACCACCGCCCGCTGCTGCCTGCTCAGCCGGGCCAGCGCACGCCGCACCGCGTCCCGGTCGGCGGACTCCCCCGCCGTGTCCCCGCCCGACGGCCGCTCCGGCGGATCGCTGGGGATCTCCGCCCGCCAGCGCCGCCGCCACCAGGACACGTACGTGGTGAACAGCGCCTTACGCGCGTACGCCTCCGGCTGCCCGCCGTCGGTGATCGAGGCCCAGCGCCGCCACAGGTCCGTCAGGACCGTCTGCAGCAGGTCCTCGGCCCGCCCGGCGTCGCCGGTGAGCAGCCAGGCCGACCGCAGCAGCGCATCCGAGCGCGCGGCGACGAACTGGGCGAAGCCCTCCGGCGGCGCCGGTTCCCAGAGTCGTTGCATGTGTGTGTGAACCTCCCACCTCCTGAACGCTCCAGGCGGCGGGTGAGGTTAACGCACCCGTTGGACTGCCGTCTCGGGGCGGCGCGGACGCATGCGAAAGGCCGTGCGGGACCGCCTCGAACCGACCCGCTGCGCCATCCGGGCCGGTCTCATCGAGCCGTGACCCGGCTCAGCGCCGGACCAGGCCCGCGTAGTCGTCGCAGGTCAGCGGCTCCTCGGTGAGCGAGCCGTCCTCGCGCGGCACGCCGATGCGCGCGCCCTGCCGGGTGAACACCACCCGGCTGATCTCCTGGCGGCTGGACAGGGTGCACACGAGCTGCGCGAACGGCAGCACGTCGTCCGCGCGGCCGGTGCCCTCCAGCGCGGTGGACAGCTCCACGGTCGCCGAGCCGCCCGCGTCGGTGGCCGAGCTGATCGCGGTGACCCCCTGCAGCGCGCTGATGATCCCGGCGTCCTGCTCGGCGGGGGTGGGGCCGGCGATGAGGTCGGCGACGAGCTGCTGCGCGTCCGGCCGGGTCGGCACCTTGCGCTCGACCGCCACCAGCAGGCCGTCGTGGACCAGGAACAGGCGCTCGACGACGGTGCCGGTCGCGGTCACGGCCGGGGCCGGGCTGCGCCGGGCGGCCGGGGCGGTCTGCTCCATGACCCGGGCGCTGTCCTCGGTGGGCACCCCGCACGCGGACAGGCCCGCCAGCAGCAGGCCGCCCACGGCCAGGGCGGCGACGGTGCGGATCATGCGTCCTCCAGCGGCAGTACGACCCGGAACCGCGCCCCGCCGCCGGGCCGGTCCAGCGCCCGTACCGTGCCGCCGTGCGCCGCCACGTGCTGGGCGACCAGCGCCAGGCCGAGGCCGGTGCCCTCGGTGTTGCCACGCGCCCCGGCCGAGCGGCCGCGCACGAACCGGTCGAAGATCGCGTCGCGGTCGGCCGGGCCGACGCCGGGGCCCTCGTCGTCTACCTCCAGCACGTGCCCGTCCCGGTCCCGCCCGACCCGTACGGCGACCGCCCCGCCGCCGTGCGCCTGCGCGTTGTCGACGAGATTGGCCAGCACCTGCTCGATGCGGCGCCGGTCCACCTGCCACGCCGAGCCGGCGTCCGGCGCGACGACGACCAGCTCGGCGGGCAGGCCGCGGCTGCGGCAGACCTGCCGGGCCAGCGCGGCGACGTCGGTCGCGGCCACGTCGGCGGGCTGGTCGCTGCGGGCCAGTTCGAGCAGGTCGGTGACGAGTTCCTGGAAGCGGTCGACCTCCTCGACGAGCAGCCGCGCGGCCAGGCCGGTGCGCTCGTCGTAGTTCGCGCTGCGGCGCTGCAGCACGCTGGCGGCCGACGACAGCGTCTGCAGCGGCGAGCGCAGCTCGTGGCTGACGTCGGCGGCGAAGCGCCGGTCGCGTTCCATCCGGGCGGAGAGCTGGTCCACCATGCGGTTGAACGAGGCGGCCAGCCGGGCCAGGTCCGGTTCGGTCGCCGGGTCGAGGCGGGCGCTGAGCCGGCCGTCGGCGATGTCGCGGGCGGCGTCGGCCACCGTGCTCAGCGGGCGCAGCACCCGGCGGCTGGCGTACCAGCCCAGCAGCGCCCCCGCCCCGGCGGTGCCCGCGGCGGCCAGGGTGAGCACCAGCGCCAGCGCCTTCAGCGAGCGGTCCAGCTCGTGCAGGTAGTCGACCTCGTAGAGGGCCGTCGAGGGGCCGAGCGGCACGCCGAACACCATGGCCGGGCGGTCGTTGATGCGCACCCGCTGCACCCCGGACTCGCCCCGTTCGACCAGCGCGACCAGGCTGTCCGGCAGGTTGCGGGCCAGTCCGGAGTCGACGGTGCGGGAGTAGGGCACGCCCTCGCGCAGCAGCAGCGCCCGCCGGTTCGCGCCGGTGTCCAGCGAGCGCAGCACCTGCAGCTCGTCGGGGTCGTCGCCGCTGAGACCGGCCCGTACGATGCCCGCGTCGGACAGGACCGCGCGCCCGGCGCTGCGCTCCCGCTCGTCGAGCAGGTAACGCTCGGTGACCTGGTACGACAGCAGCGCCATCGCGGCGGACACGAGCAGCGCGCCGACGGCGAAGCCCGCGGTGACCCGGGTGCGCAGGCCGGGCCGCCTCATCGCGGCATCTTGTAGCCGAGACCGCGTACGGTCACCAGCCGCTGCGGGCTGCCCGGGTTGTCCTCGATCTTCTGCCGCAGCCGCCCCACGTGTACGTCGACCAGGCGCTCGTCGCCGAAGTCGTACTCCCAGACGCGCTGCAGCAGCTGCTGGCGCGACAGCACCTGCCCGGCGTGTTCGGCCAGCTCGCTCAGCAGCCGGAACTCGGTGCGGGTCAGCGTCAGCTGCGCGCCGCGCAGCAGCACCTCGCCGGCCAGCGGCCGCACCTCCAGCTCGCCGAGCACCAGTTCGGCCGGGTGGGCGGCCGGCAGCGGCCGGGCCCGGCGGCGCAGCGCCCGCAGCCGGGCCGTCAGCTCCTTCGTCGCGGCGGGCTTGACCAGGTAGTCGTCGGCGCCCGCCTCCAGCGCGGCGACGATGTCGTGGGTGTCGTCGCGGGCGCTGATGACGACCACCGGCACGTCGTCGGTGCGGCGCAGCTCGCGGATGCACTGGAAGCCGTCGATGCCGGGCAGCATCAGGTCGACCAGCACCGTGTCGGCCGGCTCGCGGCGCTGGCTGAGCAGGCCCTCCTCGGCCGTGGCCGCGGAGCGGACGGTGTAGCCCTCGTCCTCCAGGGCCAGGGTCAGCGCCAGCCGGATCCGGTCGTCGTCCTCGATCACCAGTACCTCGAACACCGCGGCATCATGCCGCACCCCGGCCGGCGGGAAACAGGCCTGATCAGGCGTTCTTGGGGTTTGTCACAGAACTGTCATGCGTCCGCGAGGTTTTCGCCACACCTCGCCGCGATCGTTTGCCGCATCGTGACCGCAGGAGGTGGACGTGCCGTTTACGCACCGTGACATGCCGCGAAGGGGCTGCTCCGGCTGGAGGAGCCGGTGACCGCCGCACTCCGGCTGGCTGGGCCGGTGTCGCTGTCGAGGCGGCCGCACCGGTGAACGCCTGTCATACAACTGTCACGGTTCCGCGGGGTGATCGCCGTACCCCCGGGGAAGGCTCGGTCCCGGCGGTGAGGGAGGCGGCGGTGGAAGAGAGTCAGGCGGTGCCGGTGGTGCCGCTGGTCGAGGTGCGGGTGGACGGCGACCTGAACGCCCTGTCCGCTCCGGGCGTCAACGACATGCTGGAGGAGGCGCTCGCGCTGCATCCGCGCCGCCTGGTCATCGACCTGGCCGGCTGCGAGATGATCGACGCCGCGGGCATCCTGCTGCTGCTGGACACGCACCGGCGGGCGATGCGTGACGGCGGCTCGGTGGCGCTGCGCTCGCCGTCGGCCCGCGCCCAGCGCAACCTGCGGCTGGCCAAGGTGGACCGGGTGCTGCAGGTCATCGGCGCCGACGGCACGCTCACCCTCGGCGGCACCCAGCAGGCCGCGCTGTGAGCCGGGACCGCCGGGCGGGCCGCCGTGGCTGAGGACCTCCAGCTGCGGCTGGCCGGGCGCCCGAGCCCCGTGCAGCTCACCGCGGCCGGTGCGCTGCACGCCGACAACGCCCACCGGCTGCCGAAGTTCCTGGTCTCGCTGCTGCGTACGCGTCCGGTCGGCGCGGTGCGGCTGGACCTGCGGGCGGTGCGCCGGATCGACGAGGTGGGCGTCGCCGCGGTGGTGCTGTGCGGGCGCGAGGCGGCCCGCCGCGGCATCCCGTTCACCCTGGACGGCTGCTCCCGAGTGGTGGCCGCGTCGCTGCGCGCATACGGCGCCGGGCATCTGCTGCCCGTGCGCCCGCGGCGCGGCATGCCACTGCGCGCGCCGCACACCGGGACCGTGTGCACCGGCGCCGCGCCGGACGGCCGGCGTCACCCCCCGGCGCCGGCCGTCCCCTCCGGACGGTCGTGGTCTCAGTGGCCGTGCCGGTGGCGGTAGCCGTCGCGCGGCGTCCGGTAGGGCGGTGACATCAGCGCCACAGCACTGACGGCGACACTGATGAGCAGCAGGACCGTGACGAGCAGGTTGATGATCATGTGGCCTCCCCCTGGGCCGTGACCTTCCTCCACGGTCACGCCTGGGCGGCTCGCGGTCAAGCTCAGCATGCTCACCCGTCACACACAGGAAGCTCACAGGTCAGGTGGTTAGCCTGGCGGTCCGAGGGGAGTACTTCGGCAAGTTCGCTCCGGACAGTACGGGCTGGTGATCCGGCCCCCGGATCGGCGCCCGCGGACGGGTGAAGGAGACCTCAGACCGAAACGTCTGGGAGACCTCATGTCCTCGTCCGTCCTCGCCGCCCCGCTGCAGTCGATCGCCACGCCGCAGCTGTGGGCCGCCACCATCGGTGTGCTGCTGGTCCTGCTCGCCCTCGACTTCGTCGTGACCCGCCGCCCGCACGAGGTGGGCATGCGCGAGGCCGTCGGCTGGAGCGTCTTCTACCTGGCCCTGCCCGCGGTGTTCGGCCTGTTCGTGTGGTGGACCTACGGCTCCACGCCGGGTGTGGAGTTCTTCACCGGTTACGTGGTCGAGAAGTCCCTGTCCGTGGACAACCTGTTCGTCTTCATGTTGCTGCTGTCGGCGTTCGCCGTGCCGGCCGCGCTGCGGCAGCGCGTGCTGCTGTACGGCATCGTCGGCGCGCTGGTGCTGCGCGCGATCTTCATCGCCGCCGGAGCCGCGGTGCTGCAGACCGGCACCTGGGCGTTCCTGCTGTTCGGTGCGGTGCTGCTGGTGACCGCGGTGAAGGTGATGCGGGACGCGACCCGCGACGAGGAGCACCACGTCAACATCGGCGACCTGCGCAGCGTGCGGCTGTTGCGCCGCCTGATGCCGGTCACCGAGCAGTACCACGGCTCGAAGCTGACCGTGCGGGTCGACGGCGTACGCGCGCTGACGCCGATGGCGCTGGTCGTCGCCGCCGTGTTCATGACCGACGTGGTGTTCGCGGTCGACTCCGTCCCGGCCGTGTACGGCGTCACCGAGGACCCGTACCTGGTGTTCGCGACCAACGCGTTCGCCCTGCTCGGCCTGCGCGCGCTGTACTTCGTACTGCACAACGCCCTGGGCGCGCTGCGCTACCTCAACCACGGCCTCGCGCTGATCCTCGCCTTCATCGGCGTCAAGCTGGTGCTGCACTGGGCGCACACGGTGTGGCCCGCGGTGCCGGACGTGCCGACGCTGCTGTCGCTGGGCGTGATCCTGGGCGTGCTGACCGTCGTGATCGTGGCGAGCGTGGCGGCCAACCGCCGGGACCGCCGCCGCGCGCTCGCCGCGGAGGCCGCGCTCCGCGCTGAGAGCACCCACCGCGACACCGTCACCCCACGCACCGGAGCCTGATCGCGGCGCCCCTCCCCGGTCCGGGCGCCGCCACCGCAGGTGAGCCCGGACCGCCCGCCCGGCCGGGAGTCGGCTGGCAGACAGTTGCCGTTGTCGATACCGGCTACCGTGCGCGTCGTGACCGTCCTCATGATGTTCGCTGCCTGCTACGGCGTATGGCAGCTCACGATGCTCGCCTCGGCGACGCGCACGGTACGGATGCCGTTGCTGATCCTGGGCGTGGTGACCGGGCTCTACGGCGCCGGCATGCTCGCCCTGGGCCTGCAGCTGCTCTATACGCGCGGCGTCGCCGCGCTCACCGGCGACTCCGTGGCGGAGGTCGTCCGGACGGCCAGCTACACCACGGACCCGCTCATCGAGGAGCTGGCCAAGGTGGCGCCGTTCGCCCTGCTCGCGCTGCTGCATCGCAAGGTGCGCGCGCAGTGGGGCCTCACCGACTTCCTGCTGCTGGGTGCGGCGAGCGGCGCCGGGTTCGCGCTCGTCGAGCAGCTCCTCCGGCACGCCGGCGAGGCCGCGAACGCGGGCGCGGGCGGGCCGGTCGAGGGCTGGACGATCATTCGGGGCTTCAGCTTCGTCCAGGTCTGGGGCCTGCCCGACCTGCTCACGTCATGGCTGCCGACTCCGGTGTCCTATGTCGACGCGTTCGGCACCGACACGCCCAGCCCCGACACCAGCCTGCACCTGGTGTGGAGCGCGCTGGCCGGGCTCGGGCTCGGCCTGCTGATCCGGGGCAGCGCGCTGCAGCGCCTGGCCGGGGCGGCGCTGATCGTGTTCCCGTGGCTGGACCACGCCGCGTTCAACCACGACGTGGTCAACCCCGCGGAGGGCGGGTTCATCGGCGTGGTCGCCGGGCCGCTGGCCTTCCTGCGCCACGCGCTGTGGCTGTACCCGCTGCTCGCCCTCGGTGCCGCGACCTTCCTGGACCGGCGCACGCTGCTCGCGGCCAAGCGTGCCTGGCCGGACACGCTCACCGAGCCGGAGCGGGCCGGGCGTCCGGCGTTCGCGGCGCTGAGCGGGTTCGCGTTCGCCGGGCTGCCGTGGACGCCGTACCCGGCCTGGGTCTACGTGCTGACCCGGCGCGCCGCGCTGTACGGCCACGGCCGGACCGGCGAGGACGACCCGATGCGCCGCGCCGTGGCCGAGGCCACCACCGCGCTCGACGAGTCCCGCAGCGCCGAGGCGTGGCGCGGGGCGGGGGTGCGCCGGCGGGCCGCGGTGACGCCGCCGCGCGGGCTGAAGGCGTACCTGCCGCTGCTGCTCTGGCTCGTGCTGCTGGTGCCCGCGGTGCTGTACTTCCTGCCCGGCGGCCTGCCCACCTTCTCCTGGGTGCAGGAGCTGCTCGGCTCGTCGTTCGTGTTCCCGCTGGTGATGGCCGGTGCGGTGGCGGGGCTGCTCTGGCTGGGCTGGCAGGTGGTGGCCACCGCCCGGCGGCTGCGGCCGCTGCTGGCCGTGCCCGCCGCGTACGGCGCCGTGACCGCCGAGCTGCGCCTGCTCACCGGCCTCGGCAGCCTCACCGCGGCGGCGAGCAGCCTGCTGCTCGGGCTGGCCGCGGGCGGCTCGGCCGACCAGCCGATCCTGCCGGCGCACATCCTCGACGCCATCAGCAACACGCTGTTCATCGCCTCGCTGCTGCTGGCGATGCTCGCGATGGTGTGGTTCCCGCCGTTCGGCATGGCCGCGCTGGCCGGGGGCGGGTTCGAGATCATCGTCACCGCGGCGGCTGGCAAGTTCCTGGCCACGCTCGGTGCCGCCGGCGCGATGGCGATCCTCGCCATGATGATGGGCGGCAGCGGCAGCGGTGGTCGTGGTGACGACTACTGGGAGGAGAAGTACGGCCAGGACGACCCGCCGCCGCGCCGTGAGCGCATCAGCGACGCCAACAAGGCCGAGCTGGAGGACTCCGGCTGGCTCAAGAACAAGATCAAGGACCCGCAGACGCGCCGCGACTTCATGAAGTGGCTGGAGCAGGGCCACAAGCAGGGCGAGGCGCACGAACACCTGCGCCCCGGCTCGCCGGAGGCCGAGGCCAAGCTCGCCGAGTTCCTCGCCGAGATGCTCTGAACCCGAGCCGCCCCGCCCCCCGTTGATCGTCGAAGTCGCCTGGCACTTGGGCCTTCGCGAATCCAAGATTCGCCCAGGTGCCAGGCACATCGGATGATCAGGGACCCGGGACGGCCGGGGTACGGGAGCGGAGCGGGGTCAGCAGGGCGGCCAGAGCGGTCGCCGTGCACAGGGCACCCGCCGCGGCCAGCGTCGCCGGGACGCCGTACACGGCCGCGGCACCCGTCAGCGCCGCCGCACCCAGCGGCGCCAGCGCCTTCTGCAAGGTCCAGAACGCCGCGGTGACCCGGCCCAGCAGGTGCGGCGGCGTCACCTCCTGGCGCAGCGACATCGAGGCGATGCCCGCGACGCCAGTGCAGCAGAGCACCCCCGTCGCGGCCAGCGCGACCAGCGGCGCGCTGCCGGCCAGGCCGATCCCGGCCATCGCGACGCCGCACAGCGCCCACGCGCCCACCCAGGTCACGGTGAAGCCCAGCCTCCTGCGCAGCCGCGCCACCAGCACCGAGGCCAGCAACGTGCCGACGACGCCCGCGGTGAGCACGTACCCGACCGTGCCGTCGGAGCGGCCGAGGCCGTGCTTCAGGTGGTAGATCAGCACGTCGGTGAGCCCGAAGGTGACCGCGGTCAGCACGGTGAGCAGGGCGGTGAGGGTACGCAGCAGCGGGTGCCGCCGGATGAACCGCAACCCGGCGAGGAACACGTCGAGCGAGCGCTGCTCACCGACCGCACCGTCGCGGCCGGTGGGCAGGACGGCCAGAGCGGGCGGCAGGGACATCAGCGCCACGGCCGACACGGCGAAGGTGACCGCGTCGAACCCGATCGCAGCCGTGGCACCGAACCGGCCCGCCAGCAGGCCTGCCAGCGCCGGGCCGACCAGATACGCGGTGGACGACGCGGCGAACAGGCGGCCGTTGGCGTGGGTGATCTGCCCGGCGGGCACCAGGCTCGGCACCACGGTCACCTGCGCGACCTGGAAGACCGTCGCGAACGCGCTCGCCAGCGGCAGCACCAGGTAGAGCAGCCACGGCTGCGGACCGCCCAGCCAGGTCAGGGGGATGCTCGCGTACAGGGCGAACCGGGCCAGGCCGCAGAGCACGAGCAGGCGGCGCCGGTCGAACCGGTCCACCACGACCCCGGCGAACAGGCCGGTCAGCAGCGACGCCGCGCCGCCGAGCCCGGTCACCACGCCCATCTGCGCCAGCGAGCCGGTGGTATGCAGGACCAGCAGCGGGATGGCGACGTAAGAGAACGAGTCGCCCAGCGCCGACAGCGCCTGCGCGACGAGCAGCGCCCGGAAGCCACCCCGCGCGGCGCCCGTTCGCGGCTCGGGCGTGCGCACTGTATCCGGTGCCGACAAGCCTGCCTCCCCGACGTGCCGCCGGCGCCGCGGACGATGGTGCGGCCACGCTGAGCCGTCGAAGCTACCCGATGCCCGTCACGCGGACGGGTGAGGGTTAAGAAGGGCACCTTCTTCTACGGAAAGCGATAAGAAGGTGCCCTTCCTTTCAGGACAGGGGTTGCCACCAGGGGTCGAGGGTGGGTGGGGTGTCGACGTCTACGCGCTCGCCGGGGCGGGGGACGGCGAGGGCGACGTCGTGGGCCTTGCATTCGGCCCAGACGCGGTCGACGGGCTCGGACCAGGAGTGCAGGGCCAGGTTGAAGGTGGCCCAGTGGACGGGGATGAGGAGACCGCCGCGCAGGTCGAGGTGGGCCGCGACGGCCTCCTCGGGGAACATGTGGATCTCGGGCCAGCCCTTGTCGTAGGCGCCGATCTGCATCAGGGTGGCGTCGAAGGGGCCGTGGCGCTCGCCGATCGCGGCGTAGCCGTCGAAGTAGCCGGAGTCGCCGGTGTAGAAGACGCGGCGGTGCTCGCCCGCGACCACCCAGGAGCTCCACAGGGTGCCGTTGCGGCGCAGCGTACGGCCGGAGAAGTGGCGGGCCTCGGTGGCGGTGAGGGTCAGCCCGGCGACGTCGGCGCTCTCCTCCCAGTCCAGCTCGATGATGCGGGACTCGGGCACGCCCCAGCGGGCCAGGTGCGCGCCCACGCCCAGCGGCACCAGGAACGGCGCCTGCTGGCTGCGGTTGAGCGCCTGGATGGTGGGCATGTCGAGGTGGTCGTAGTGGTCGTGGGAGATGACGATCGCGTCGAGCCGGGGCACGTCGGCCAGCGCGACGGGCATCGCGTGCAGCCGCTTCGGGCCGACGCCCGGGGTCGGCGAGCACCGGTCGCTCCACACCGGGTCGAGCAGCACGCGCTTGCCCTCGATCTCGACGAGCACGGTGGCGTGGCCGTACCAGGTCAGGTGAAGGCCGGACGCGGCGGTGGCGGCGGGCGCTTCGGTGACCAGCGGCACCGGGCCGGACGGCCGCCGCTTCTCGCCACCGGTGAGGAACTCGCGGACCGACGGGCGGCTGTCCCCGCCGACCATGGTGCGGGTCTGCATCGTGTTGTGGAAGGCACCGTCGCGGTAGTGCGGCGAGCGCCGCACGCGTTCCGCGCGGGCTCCGGTGGGCTGGGCGCCCAGGGCGGCGAGGATGGTCATCGGTTCGTCCCTAAACGGTCGGTGGGTTCAGACGGGGTAGCTGACGCCGGTGAGCTGGAGCGACTCCTGCCACAGGCGGCGCTGGGCGAGCTTGTCGTGCGAGCGGGCGGACGAGGCGACCCGGCGCGGATGGCCCTTGACCTCGCCGAGCCCGTCGGGGCCGTAGTACTCCCCGCCGCGCACGTCCGGGTCCGTGGCGGCGCGCAGGGTGGGCAGCGCGCCCTGCGCGGCGCTCTGGCTGAACAGCGGGCCGACGACGGGGAACAGGGCCCGGATCAGCGGCGGCGAGTTGCGGACCAGCTCGGTGGCCGAGCCGCCGGGGTGTGCCGCGACGGCCGCCGTGTCCACCCCCGCGACCTCCAGGCGGCGCTGCAGCTCGTACGTGAACATCAGGTTGGCCAGCTTGGACTGCGCGTAGGCGCGGTGGCGGCCGTATCCGCGCTCGGACTGCAGGTCGTCGAAGTCGATCCGGCCGCTGCGGTGGCCGATGCTGCTGACGGTGACCACGCGGGAGCCGGCCACGGGCAGCAGCCGGTCCAGCACCAGCCCGGTGAAGGCGAAGTGGCCCAGGTGGTTGGTGCCGAACTGCAGCTCGAACCCGTCGGCGGTGGTGCTGCGCGGCGGCCACATCACGCCCGCATTGTTGACCAGCAGGTCCACCTCGGGGTGGCGTTCGCGCAGCTCCGCGGCGGCGGCGCGGACCGCGGCGAGGTCGGACAGGTCCAGGGCGAGCGTCTGCACCCGCGCGCCGGGCGCGGCGGCCTCGATGCGGCTCACGGCATCGGCGGCTCGGCGCGGGTCGCGGCAGGCGAGCACCACGGTCGCGCCACGGGCGGCGAGCACGTGGGCGGTCTCGTAGCCGAGGCCGGTGTTGGCGCCGGTGATCACGGCGACCCGCCCGGTCTGGTCGGGGACGTCGGCCGCGGTCCAGCGGCGGGCCCTGGTGGCTGTCGGGGTCATCGGCGGTCTCCTCCGGGCATATAATCGGAACGTGCGCCCCACTTACTATACGGAACGTTCGCTCCGGTTAGCCAGTGACCCAGGTCTCCCCTTCCGGGTGACGCCGTGAGCGACCGTCCCGGCACGGTGGACAAGCCGCTGCGCGCCGACGCCCGCCGCAACCGCGACAAGGTGCTCCAGGTCGCTTACGAGGTGTTCGCCGCGGAGGGGCTGGCCGTGCCCATCGACGAGATCGCGCGCCGGGCCGGAGTCGGCGCGGGCACGGTCTACCGGCACTTCCCCACCAAGGAGGCCCTCTACCGGGCCATCGTGGTGGACCGGGTCGAGCACCTGGTGGCCACCGCCCGCGAGCTGGCCGCCGCGCACACCGCCGGCGAGGCGTTCTACGCCTTCTTCGACCTGATGACCACCGAGGGCGCCACCGACAAAGGGCTGGCCGACGCGCTGGCCGGGGAGGGCATCGACCTCGGCGACGTGATGCCCGAGCACGAGCGCTCGTTCAAGGACGCCCTGGGTGAGCTGTTGAGGAGCGCCCAGGCCGCCGGGACCGTACGCCCCGACGTCACCGTCGCCGACGTCAAGACGCTCATGGTCGGCTGCCAGGCGATGCAGCGCTACGGCGGGGACGCCGCGCCGGAGCGCGTGCTCGGCGTGGTGCGCGAGGGCCTGCGCCCCTGAGCCACGGCGAGCCGCCCGCCACGGCGCCCGCGGCACGGCACGATGGGCACGTGGACGCAGCATCGCCCAGGATCGTGGTGGTCACCGGAGCCAACCGGGGCATCGGCCGGGAGGTCGTCCGGCAGCTCTACGCCCGCGGCGACACCGTCGTGCTCGGCTCCCGCGACCAGGCCAAGGGCGCCCAGGCCGCCGAGGAGATCACCGCCGGGCAGCATGGCGGGCAGCTGCTCGCGCTGCACATGGACGTCACCGACCCGGCCGGCCTGCGTTCGGCCGCGGCCACCGTCGGGGAGCGGTTCGGCCGGGTCGACGTGCTGGTCAACAACGCGGCGATCCTCTACGACACCTGGCAGTCGGCCGTCACCGCCGACCTGGACACGGTGCGCGCGGCGCTGGAGACCAACCTGCTCGGGGCCTGGCAGACCACGCAGGCGCTGCTGCCGCTGCTGCGGGTGGGGCAGCGCCCGCGCATCGTCAACGTGTCCAGCGAGGCCGGGTCGCTGGAGACCATGGGGGCGGGCGCGCCCGCGTACGCCGTGTCGAAGACCGCGCTCAACGCGCTGACCCGCCAGTTCGCCGTCGAGCTGGCCACCAGCGGCATCCTGGTCAACGCGGTCTGTCCGGGGTGGATCGCCACCGACATGGGCGGGCCGGGCGGGCGGCCGGTGGCCGAGGGCGCGGCCAGCGTGCTGTGGGCGGTGGACCTGCCCGAGAACGGCCCTACCGGCGGCTTCTTCCGGCACGGCGTGCCGCTGCCCTGGTGATCCACCAGGGACAGGTGCCCGGGGCGGCGCGCCCCGCCGAGTTCACCGCGGCGGTGCGCGCCTTCCTCGGCGGGGGTCACTTCCCGTAGGTGACGTAGTCCTGGTCGTCGTCCGGCGGGTTGCCCAGCGAGCAGATCTTGCTGTACTTGGCCAGCACCAGGCGGCCGTCGCGGGCGTCGGACTCGTCGTCGAACACGTGCAGCACGTGGTCGTCGTCCTTGACCCGCCAGCCGTGCCCGCTGCCCATGTCGTTGACCTGGAGGTTGCCGCGGTCGTACGACGAGCAGGCCTCGTCCTCGCCGGGGATGGTGGTGCGCCTGCCGGACGAGTCGCGCCAGTAGTCGAAGACGTAGGCGTTCTCGTCCTCGCGGCCGTTGCCGCGGCCGATGAAGCAGTGCCGCTTGTAGCGCTGGGCCAGGGCCAGGCCCTGCTCCCCGATCTGCTCGCCCGGCCCGCCGTGCAGCCGCGCGACCACCCTGGACCCGTCCCGGACCTCGTGGATGCCGGCCTCGTAGTGCACCGTCAGGTTGTTCGGGTTGTAGGAGACGCAGTCGGCCGGCGACGGCCACGACGGGGCCGCCGGGGACGGCCGGGCGGAGGTGCGGGCCGGGGACGGCGCGGCCGAGGTCGCCGGGGCGGCCGACGGGCTCATCACGCTGGAGAACGTCGGCGGTGCGGTGACCGGGTCACCGCCCTTGCCGCCGCAGGCGGTGCCGGCGGCCAGCACGCAGGCCGCGATCAGGATCAGGTGAGGGGTACGGCGCATGCCTGGATGTTAGGGGCGCACCGGCCCGATCTCAGTCGGGAAAGCGCCCGACCGCGGTGACGTACCCGACAGACCGGGCCGCACGGTCACGGCCCGGTCGGCCCGGCTCAGCCCCGGTACTCGGCGATCTGCATGAGGTTGCCGCAGGTGTCGTCGAAGACGGCGGTGACCACCGGGCCCATCTCCGTCGGCGGCTGGGTGAACACGACGCCCAGCTTGGTGAGGCGCTCGTACTCGGCGTGCACGTCGGTGACGGCGAGGGAGTTGAACGGGATGCCGTCGTCCACCAGCGCCGCCTTGAACGGCTTGGCCGCCGGGTGGCCGTCGGGCTCCAGCACCAGCTCGACGCCGTCGGGGTCCTCGGGCGATACGACGGTGATCCAGCGGGCCTCGCCCATCGGGATGTCGTGCTTCGTCACGAAGCCGAGCACGTCGGTGTAGAAGGCCAGTGCCTTGTCCTGGTCGTCGACGAGGACGCTGGTCAGGGTGACTCTCATGGGTTCTCCTGTGGCTTGCGGAGCCACCGCTGGGCGATCTGCTCCAGCGGGGCGGTGTCCAGGGTGTGGAACTTGTAGCGGCCTTCGCGCCGGGTGCGCACCAGCCCCGCGTCCTCCAGCAGCTCGAGGTGCTGCGAGATCGCCTGCCGGGAGGAGCTGATCTGGTGCTGGGTGGTCAGCCGCGCACAGATCTCGAACAGTGTCTGGTCGTCGCGCTCGGCCAGCCCGTCGAGAATGCGCCTGCGGGTAGGGTCGGCCAGCGCTTTGAAAACGTCGCCCACGTCAGCCACTATAGGCAAGTAATCACTTGCCTATCAAGCCGCCGTCCCGAGGTCTCGTTCCGTGCCGCAGAAACGGACAGGCCGGCGGTCGCTCACCCCCGTCAGCGACCGCCGGCCTTCTACTGTCCGGGTGGACGCCGTCCCCCAACGGCATCTGTCCACCCATCCCCCTGTGCACTTCGCTCGGCGCCTCCTGACGGAATCTCTCCGCCCGGGCCGGCCCGCTGGGACCCCTGGGGCCTTCATCGAGCGTCGCGCCACTGGTGAACACGCTACGTCGGCCGACAGGGCCCCGTCCAGGGCAAACTCAAGATTTTTTCACTGAACGTAATTGTGATCTCTACGCTCCGCAGTCGGCGGGCAGGTTGCCACTCCGGCTGTGTACCGCGCCACCGGCTGCTCAAACCTTGACGGACCAGTCGGTGTTCCCGGCCCGCCACTCCAGCCACCCCATGTTGACGAAACCGGCGTGGACCAGGCCGACCAGCCAGGTCCCGGCCATCAGCGGCGCGGCCCAGCCCGGCTGCGCGGCGGGCAGGGTGAGCGCGGCCGCCGCGGCCCCCGTCACCGCGGTGTAGAGCAGGCCCGGGATCCACCAGGACCGCCGCGACGCGATCACGCCGAGGACGACCAGCGCCGGACCGGTCAGCCCGGCCGGCGTCACGACCAGCCACAGGCTGTTGACCACCCGCCACCACAGCCGCCGCAGCGCCGTGCCGAGCGGTACGTTCTCGTGATACATGCCGGGCAGCCTAAGCTGATCTCGCAACGGTGTCCGAAGTGGCGGCCCGTAAGGTGATGCGCATGCCAGTCCCGCCCCTGACGCCGCCCCGGTGTGAGGCATGAGCCTGCTCCTCGAACCCCGCCAGGCGGAGACCGCCCCGCCGCCCGCCCCGCCGTCGCCGTTCACCGCCTGGTGCCGCCGGGTCGCCGAGTCCCGCGCCTTCGAGATCGCGATCGTCGTCGCCATCGGCGCCAACGCCGTCCTGCTCGGCATCGAGACCTACCCGGACCTCGGCGCGGCGCGGCCCTGGCTGCAGGCCCTGGAGTGGACGTTCCGGGTCGTCTTCGTGGCCGAGATCGCGATCCGCCTGCTCAGCTACGGCAAACGCCCGCAGGACTTCTTCCGGCACGGCTGGAACGTCTTCGACCTGGCGGTGATCGCAGCCGCGTTCGTGCCCGGCCTGCACGGCGACTCGGCCGTGCTGCGGGTGGTGCGGATCGCCCGGGTGGTGCGGCTGGTGCGCTTCTCCCCCGGCCTGCGCACCATCGTCCACGCGCTGCTGCGCAGCCTGCCCGGCGTCGGCGGCTTCCTCGCCCTGGCGATGGTCACCTTCTACGTGTACGGCATGGCGGGCTGGCTGATCTTCGCCGAGCACTACCCGGAGCAGTACGGCACCATCGGCCGGGCCGTGCTGACGCTGTTCGTGCTGCTGTCCCTGGAGACGCTGCCCGACCTCATCGAGCAGGGCCTGGCCCTGTCGCCGTGGACGCTGGTGTACTACGTCAGCTACGTGCTCATCACGGCGAACCTGCTGCTCAACATCCTGATGGCGGTCATCGTCAACTCGATGGAGGAGGCGCGGCGGCTGGACATGACCCGAGGGCTCGCGCCGGACTTCGACTCCGACGGCGACGGCGAGCCGGACGACGTGGACCGGATCCTGATCAGCCAGCGCCTCGACGACCTGCGGGCCGTCCTCGACGGGCTGGAACGCGACCTGCGCATCGACCGCGACGCCCCGGCCGTCGCGCGCGACCACACCGGTACGCGGTCCTAGCGGCAGGGCCCGTGCGGGCGGCGATCTCCACTGTCCGTTGCCCGCACGTTCCCGCGCCACCGCAGGCGACATGGCCGGGCGTCTATGCTGTGGCCACGATGGACACCACGCCGCAGCAGACCCGGGCCGACCTGGTCCGGCTCGTCGCCGCCGAGGCGGTGTCCAACATCGGCACCCGGATGACCTTCTTCGCCATCCCGTGGCTGGTGCTGGTCACCACGGGAGACCCGGTCAAGGTCGGCCTGGTCGCCGGGGCGGAGACGCTGACGTACGTGGTCAGCGGGGTG
Organism: Catellatospora sp. IY07-71; assembly: GCF_018326265.1. Classification (GTDB taxonomy): domain Bacteria; phylum Actinomycetota; class Actinomycetes; order Mycobacteriales; family Micromonosporaceae; genus Catellatospora. The sequence continues at coordinate 4,482,742 of NZ_AP023360.1, read as the reverse complement.
CTCGCCGCGCCGCTGCAGGACCGGATCGGCGCCCGGCGCACCTCCCTGTGGTCGGACGCGGGCAGCGTCGCGGTGATGGCCGCGGTCGCGCTCGCCGGGCGGCAGAGCTTCGCCCTGCTGCTGGTGCTGGTCGCGGTGCTGGGCGTGCTCCGCGCGCAGGGCGACCGGGCCAAGACGACGCTGCTGGTGCCGCTGATGGGCGCGACCGGCACCGACTACGCCCGGGTCGCCGCCGTACGCGAGGGCGTGCTGCGCACCTCGACGCTGCTGGGCTCCTCGCTGGCCGGTGTCGCGGTGGTGGTGCTCGGGCCGATCGGCGGCATCTGGCTGGACGCGGCCACGTACGTCGTCGCGGTCGCGCTGACCGTCCCGACCCGCACGGCGGAGGCCACCGCGCCGGAGGCACCGGCGGTGCCGTACTTCACCGCGCTGCGCGAGGGGTTCACCTGGTTCCGGCGCAACCGGCTGATGCGCGCGGTGACCGGCATGCTGTTCTTCACCAACCTGTTCAACCAGGCCGCGGCCGTGGTGTTCGTGCCGCTGTGGGTGTACGCCAACATGGACGACCCGGCCGCGCTCGGCGCCGTCGCGACCGCGTACGCCGTCGGCCTGATCGCGGGGAACGCGCTGGTGGCCTGGCTGTCCCCGGTCCTGCCGCGCTACCCGATGCTCGTGGCCGGCTACCTCATCGGCGGCGTGCCGCGCTTCCTGGTGCTGGCGCTGTCCGACGACCTGCTCGTGATCGTCGCCGTGACGGTGGTCGGCGGCGTGGCCATGGCGTCGCTCAACCCGACCGTCGGCGCGATGATCTACCAGCGGACGCCGAAGGAGATGCTGGCCCGGATGGGCGGCATCATCACCGCGGTGGCGTTCGGCGGGGTGCCGCTCGGCGGACTGCTCGCCGGATACCTGGTGCGATACTTCGGGCTGACCGACGCGATCCTCGTCGCGACCGGCCTCTACTTCGCGGTGACGCTGACCCCGGTGATCGGGCACCGGCTGTGGCGCGAACTCGACGACACCGCGCCCGCCCCGCCGAAACCGGGCGACGGCAAGCCGCTGCCCGCGCTGTACGGCCTGGCCGGGGCGGTCACCGGGCCACGGGTCAGCCTGCGCTACGCCGACGGCGGCTGGACCCTCCGCGCCCGGCGCGGCCTGCGCCGCCTGGCCCGGCAGCGGCCGGTCGCACCCGGCGCCGCGGTCGGCGCGCTGGCCCGGCTGGACGTGCCGCCGCTGCACGCGGCGCTGCGCGAGACCGTCGCGCACGAGCGCGCCCGGGTCGCCGATCGGACCCGTACGGTGCGCACCCGCGTCGTCCACCTGGAACGCCGCCTGGCCGAACTCACCAGCGCACTGGAACGCGGTTAGATAGGCGACGGCCGCTGGACACGGTCCGGCGGGCACACCCAAGATGTTCACCATGACCGATGTGACATGGGAATCGCCCGTCCGCGCCAGACCGTCACATCTGGTGGAACTGCCCCTCAGCCCGCTGCAGGCCCGCTGGTGGTTCCTGTGCACCAGCTACCCCGGTGGCATGTCACCGCTGGTCGACCTCGTGCACCGGCTGCGCGGGCCGCTGGACGCCGACGCCTGGGCACGCGCGGTCGACGAGGTGGTGAACCGGCACGAGATCCTGCGCACCCTGTTCGCCACCCGGCCCGGCGGGCCCGTCCAGCTCGTCGGGCCGCCCGCCGGGATCCGGATGGAGGTCCTCGACCTGCGGGACCTGCCCGCCGGCCAGCGCGAGGAGCGGGCCCGCGAGCTGCTCGACGAGCGCCGCCGCCTGTCCCTGGACCTGGAGGCCGGACCCCTGGTGCACACGTCGCTGCTGCGGCTGGCCGACGACGACCACGTGTGGCGGATGACGATCCACCACATCCTGGCCGACGGCGCCTCGCTGGCCGTCATCGACCGCGAGCTGACCGCGCTCTACCCCGCGCTGGCCGCGGGCCGCGAACCCGAGCTGCCCGCCCCGGCCGTCCAGTACGGCGACTACGCGGTGTGGCAGACGCACGCCGACACCGAGCAGGCCGACGAGGATCGCGCGTACTGGCGCGAGCAGCTCGCCGGGCTCGTGCCGCTGGAGCTGATCGAGGCGCTGCCCCGCCCCGCCGCCAAGGGCGCGCCCGCCGCCGAGGTCACCCGGACGCTGGACGCGGAGCTGACCCGGCGGATCGAGGAGCTGGCCCGTGGTGCGCGCGGCACCCGGTTCATGGTGCTGCTCGCGGCCCTGCACGTGCTGCTCGCGCAGGCGAGCGGGCAGGACGGCTTCGCGATCGGCATCCCGGTGGCCGGGGCCGGACGTGCCCGTCCCGAGCTGGCCGGGATCGTCGGCCTGTTCAACAACGCGCTGGCGCTGCGCGGCGACCTGTCCGGCGATCCGTCGTTCGGCGAGCTGCTGGCCCGCACCCGGGAGACGGTGCTCGACGCGCTGGACCACCAGGAGCTGCCCTGGGGCCAGGTCGTCGCGCTGCTCGACGAACCCGCCGACCCCGGCCGGGCGCAGGGCTTCCAGGCCATGTTCCTGCACGACGAGGTGGCGCCCGCGGCCCGCCTGGTCCTGCCCGGCCTGCGGGTGGAGGGCTTCCCGCTGGGCATCCCCCGCGTGCTGCACGACCTGATGGTGTACGCCGGACCGAGCCCCGAGGGCCTGTCCCTGAAGTTCGTCTACGACACCGGAGTGCTGGCCGAACCCACCGTGGCCGCCCTGGCCGCCACCTACGAGCACCTGCTGCGCACCGCCGTCGGCGACCCCGGGCTCCGCCTGTCCGAGCTGGCCGAGCAGCGCTGACCGCCCGTCCCTGAGTGGAAGCTCCCACCAGGTCGGCTGACCGCCGGGCGGGAGCTTCGCTCAGGAGATCAGGGGCGGGCGTCGGGCAGGCGCTGCTCGATGGTCTTGGCCATCGCGGACAGCGTCGGCGCGTCGAAGATCTGGCGCATCGACAGCCGGACCCCGTAGGCGGCCCGGACCTGGGCGACGAGCTGCACCGCCGTCAGCGAGGTGCCGCCCACGGCGAAGAAGTCGTCGTCGGGTCCGAGGTGCTCGATGCCGAGCAGCGCCGTCCAGACGGCCGCCAACCCGGCGGCCGGGTCCGGCGGGGCCGCCTGCCCGGCAGCCTGTGCCGCCGTGGCGTCTGCCGGCGCGGTGCTGGTCGCCGTGGGTGCGGCCGCCGCCGGTGGGTCGGGATCGATCCAGTGCCGGGTCCGCTCGTAGGGGTAGCCGGGCAGCGGCACCCGGCGGCCCGTGCCGCCGAGGGTGACCGGCAAGCCCTGCACCCACAGCCGCCCGGCGGCGGTGTAGCAGGTCGTGACGGCGTCGGCGGGTTCACCGGCGGCGGGCAGGCTGGGCAGCGGCGCGGGTGAGCCCTTGGGCAGCTGCATCTGCGCCAGCCCGGCCAGCTGCCGCCCCGGCCCGCACTCCAGGAACTGGGTCGTGCCACCGGCCAGCGCCACCCCGACCGCAGGTCCGAACAGGACCGGCTCGCCCAGCAGGCCGGCCCAGTGAGCCGGATCGGTCGCGTCGAACGGGGTCACCGGCTGCCCGGTGCGGCAGGACAGGTAGGGCTGGACCGGGGCGGACGGATCGGCCGCCGCCACCGCCGCCGCCAGCTCGCCGAGCATGGCTGCGGTGACGGCGGTGCGCTGGGGCAGGTCGGCACGCAGCCGCCGGGCTGGGATCGGGCGGCCGGTCGCCGGGTCGGTGAGCGGCTGCGCGAACACGTCGGCCGGGGCGGTGACGACGCAGCTCGCCGGGCCGTTGACCGCCACGACCGCCGCCTCCGGCGGCAGCAGGCCGGCCAGGGTCGCCGCGCTCGCCGATACGGTGAACGCGGGGGTCGTCGGCAGCTCGCCCTGCAGCCGCCCGTGCAGCTCCACCAGGCGCAGCGCGGCGGGCAGGGTGAACACCCCGGCCAGGGTCGCGGCGACGTACTCGCCGGTGCCGTGGCCGAGCATCGTGGCCGGGCGCAGGCCCCACGAGCGCCAGAGCAGCGCCACGGCGTAGCCCAGGGCGAACGAGCCCGGCAGCGGGTCGGCGAGCAGGTCCGGCACGCTCCGGCCCAGCGCGGCCGCGCAGCGGTCGACCGCCTCGGCGAACACCGGCTCGGCGGCGTACAGGTCCGGGTCCCCGGGTGGCACGGCCTGGTCGCCGAAGAGCAGCACGACCCGGGGCACGGTGACCGTGGCCGGGCCTGTGCACAGCCGCTGCGGGGTACGCAGCGCGGTCACTGCCTCCGCGGTGCTGGTCGCGACGACCGCTGCCCGGTGCGAGTGCTCGGCCCGACCGGTCCGCAGCGTGTGGGCGACGTCGGCCAGGTCCAGGTCACCGTTGGCCGCGAGGTGATCGGCAAGCCGGGCCACTGCGACATCCCGGGCCCGCGCGGACCGGGCGGAGACGGTGAGCAACCGCGCGCTACAACTTCTGGGTTGTAGGTACAACCCAGAAGTTGTAACGCGTGAACCGTTGTCTTCCCTGCCCGGCGGCTGCTGGAGGACGACGTGCGCGTTGGTGCCGCCGATGCCGAACGAGCTGACCGCGGCGCGGCGCGGCGTGTCCGCGGCGTCCCAGGTGGCGAGGGTGGCGTTGACGTAGAACGGGCTCGCCGCGAAGTCGATCGCCGGGTTGGCCGCGGTGTAGCCCAGGCTGGCCGGGATCAGGCCGTGCTCCAGGGCGAGCGCGGTCTTGATGAGACCGACCACGCCCGCGCCCTGGCTCAGGTGGCCGATGTTCGACTTGACCGAGCCGATGGCGCACCACTGCCGATCTGCGCGGCCGCGCCCGTACACACTGGTCAGGGCCTCGACCTCGATGGGGTCGCCGAGCGCGCTGCCGGTCGCCGACGCCTCGACGTAGGTCACCGTACGCGGGTCGACCCCGGCCGTGGCCAGCGCGTTCGCGATCACGGCGGCCTGGCCGGCGACACCGGACGCGGTGAAGCCGACCTTCCCGGCGCCGTCGTTGTTGACCGCGTTGCCGAGCACCACCGCGTGCACGTGGTCGCCGTCGGCGAGCGCGTCGCCGAGCCGCTTGAGCAGCACCACTCCCCCGCCGCTGCCCGCGACGGTGCCGGTGGCGGCCGCGTCGAACGGCCGGCAGCGGCCGTCGGCGGAGTCGGCGGCGCCCTCCCGGTGCAGGTAGCCGTGGTCGGCGGGCAGCTCGATGCTGACGCCGCCGGCCAGCGCCATGTCGCACTCGCCCGCGCGCAGCGCCTCCGCGGCGGTGTGCACCGCGACCAGCGACGTTGAGCAGGCCGTGTACACCCCGACGCTGGGGCCGCGCAGGTTCAGGTGGTACGAGACCAGGGTGGTGAACGTGTCGGCGTGGTTGCCGTTGCCGATCGTGGTGTGGTCGGTGACCGCCATGATCGCCCGGTTGGCGTGGATGTGCCGCCACCGGTAGTTCTCCATGCCGCGCCCGCCGTAGACGCCGATGTCGCCCGGGTGGCGGGCCGGGTCCCAGCCCGCGTGCTCCAGCGCGGCGTGGCACAGCTCCAGGAACAGCCGGTGCTGGGGGTCGGCCAGCGCCGCCTCGCGCGGCGTCATGCCGAACAGCCCCGCGTCGAAGTCCGCCAGGTCGTCGAGCAGGTACGCCACGGGCACGTAGTCCGGGTCGTCGGCCTGCTCCGCCGGGACGCCCGCGCGCAGCAGGCGCTCGCGGCTCAGCTCGGTGCGCGCGTCCCGCCCGGCGACCAGGTTCTCCCAGAACCGGCCGAGGTCCGGTGCGCCCGGCACCCGGCAGGCCATCCCGATGATCGCGATCGGCTCGACGCCGTCGTCCAGCTCGCTCACAGTTCCTCCCCTGCCACGCCGGGCCGCTGTCGGGTCCGGGCACGCCGTGCCGCCCCCCGGCGCAGGGCCAGCTCCACCGCGTCGTCGGTGCCGTCGGCGCCCTGCCCCGCGCCGTCGAGGTGGGCGGCCAGCGCCCGCACGGTCGGATACCGGAACAGGTCGACCACGCGCAGCTCCCGGCCCAGCAGCCGGTTGAGCCGCTGCTGCACGGTCGCCATCGCCAGCGAGCCGCCGCCGGAGTCGAAGAAGTTGTCGGTGACCCCGACCGCGTCCCGGCCCAGCACCTCGCACCAGACCGCGGCCACCGCCCGCTCCGTCGCCGTCTCCGGCGGCCGGCTGATCACCGCCTCCGCCTTGACCGGCCGGACCCGGGCCCTCGGTGTCTCCACCCGCGCGCCCCGGACCGGCTCGGGCACCAGTTCTGCCGCGGGCAGCTCGCCGTCGGCCGTGCCGCGCACGATGACCTCGCGCAGCGCGTCCAGGAAGCCGTCCATCGTGGACCGGTCGTACAGGTCGCTGTTGTAGACGACCTCCAGCCGCATGCGCCCGTCGCGCTCGACGCCGTACAGCGTCAGGTCGAACGCGGAGCCGGGGGCGGGCACCGGCACCGGCTCGGCGGTCAGCCCGGCCAGGTCGAGGCGCGGCGCGGCGAAGTTGAACACGTTGAACAGCACCTGGACCAGCGGGCTGCGCACCGTCTGGCCGCCCAGCCCGAACGCCTGCACGATGCGCTCCAGCGGCGCCTCCGGGTGCGCCAGCGCGGCGATCAGCTCGTCCCGGGCCGCGCGTACGTGCTCGGCGAAGCCGCGCCCCGGCTCGGCGCGCAGCCGCAACGGCATGATGTCGATGAAGAACCCGACCATGTCCTCGAAGTCGGGGTGGCGCCGGTCCACCGCGGGCGTCCCGACGACCAGCTCGTCCTGCCCGGCCCGGCCCGCCAGCACCAGCCCGAACGCGGCCAGCAGCACCGCCGACGGCGTAGCGCCCAGCCCACGGGCGAAGCGGTGCAGGTCAGCCGTGGCGGCCTCGTCGAGCCAGCAGCCCGCATAGCCGCCCGCGTAGGTCTGCTCGGCCGGGCGGGGCCGGTCGCCGGGCACCTCCAGCACGGTCGGCACGCCGTCCAGATGGGACGTCCACCAGTCGAGGTCGCCGTCCGCGCGCCGGGTGCGCCGCTCGTCGCGCCAGGCGACGTAGTCGGCGTAGGTCGCGGGCAGCGGCGGCAGCGTGTCCGGTGCGGCGTACGCGGCGGCGAGGTCGGCGTACAGCAGGGACTGGGACCAACCGTCGAACACCGCGTGGTGGGCGGTGATCGCCAGCACGTGCTCGTCCGGGCCGAGCCGGAACAGGCGCACCCGCCACAGCGCGTCGGCGGCCAGCCGGAACCGGCGCCCGGCCTCGGCGGCCAGCGCCGCGGCCAGCTCCTGTTCGCGCTGCTCGGCGGCCAGGCTGCTCAGGTCGCTCACCGGCAGCGGCACCGGGGCCACCGGGTCGAGCACCGCGTACGGCACCCCGTCCGCGTCCGGGAAGCGCCAGCGCAGCACCTCCTGCCGCGCGGCGACGGCGGTCAGCGCGGCGCGCAGCGCTTCGGTGTCCAGCGGGCCGCGCAGCCGTTCGGCCAGCACGATGTTGTACGCGGCCGCCGCCTCCGGCGAGTAGCGCTCCAGGAACCACAGCCGCTGCTGCGACGGCGACAGCGCGGGCGGGCGGCCGCGCACCGGCGGCTCGCCGCCGAGCGGCGCGGCAGCCCCGGCCCGCTCGGCGATCACCCGCAGCGTGCGCCCGTGCAGCACGTCCTCGACCGCGACATCCCGGCCCAGCCGGGCCCGCAACGCCGCCACCAGGCGCATCGCGGTGATCGAGTGGCCGCCGGTGTCGAAGAGGTCGTCGTCGCGCCCGACCCGGGCCAGCCCCAGCAGCTCGGCCCACGCGGCGGCGACCTCGCGCTCCACGTCACCGTCCGGCTCCTGGTACGGCACCTCGGCACCCGTCGCGGCGTGGTCGGCGAGCAGCCGGTCGACGTCGACCTTGCCGCTGGGCAGCAGCGGCAGCTCGGGCACCGGCACGACGCGGGCCGGCACCATCGCCGCGCCGAGCCGCGCCGCGCAGTGCGCGCGCACCGATTCCGGAGTGACTCCCCCGGTCACGAACGCGACGAGCTGCGTACCGGCCGGTCCGGCGGACACGGCGACGGCGGCATGCCCGACCTCGGGGTGGCGTCGCAGCACCGCCTCGACCTCGCCCAGCTCCACCCGCTGGCCCCGGATCTTCACCTGGCGGTCGACCCGCCCCAGGAACTCCAGCTCGCCGTCCGGCCCCCAGCGCACCAGGTCACCGGTGCGGTAGAGGCGGGCGCCGGGCAGCCCGGAGAACGGGTCCGGCACGAACCGCTGCTCGGTCAGCTCGGGCGCGCCCAGGTAGCCCCGGGCCAGCCCCGCCCCACCGGCCAGCAACTCGCCCGCCTCGCCCGGCGCGACCTGACGCAGCTGCTCGTCGACGACGTACACCCGGTGGTTGACGGCCGGGCGGCCGATGGGCAGCGGCCGGTCCCAGGCTCCGGCCGCCTCGAACCAGGTGACCAGCACGGTCGTCTCGGTCGGCCCGAACAGGTTGAGGAAGCGGCCGCCGCCGTCCGTCCAGCGGGCGGCCTGCTCCGGGCCGGGCGCCTCGCTGCCGGTCAGCACCACCCGCAGCGCGGGCAGCGCGGCCGGGTCGAGCACCGGCAGCAGCGCCGGAGGCAGGAACGCGACCGTGACCGCGTGCTCGGCGCAGAACCGCTGCAACCGGACCGGATCGGCCCGGTCCGCCGCCCCGGCCAGCGCGATCGTGCCGCCCGCCGCCAGCGGCGCGAGCAGGTCGATCACCGAGGCGTCGAACCCGATCGAGGCGAACCCCAGCATCACGCTCCGTGCGTCGAGGCCCGCGATCACGGTCAGGCTGCTGACGAACTCGGTCAGCGCCTCGTGCGGGATCATCACGCCCTTGGGGCGGCCCGTCGAGCCCGACGTGAACATCACGTACGCGAGATCCTCCGCCGTGGCCGGGCACTCGCCGGGGTCGGCGGCCGTGTCCGGCACGGCCACCAGTTCCAGGCCGGAGTCCGCGAGCAGCCGTTCGCCCAGCTCGTCGCAGACGACGGTGCGCAGGCCCGCCTCCGCGGCGATCTCGCGCAGCCGCGCCGGCGGCAGCGCCGGGTCCAGCGGCACGTACCCGGCACCGGCGCGCAGCACGCCGAGCAGCGCGGTGAGCAGGGGAGGCCGCCGGTCGGCACACACTCCGACCAGGACCTGCGGGGCGTCCGCGCGCAGCCGGGCCGCGAGCGCTCCGGCGGCCGCGTGCAGCGCGCCGTAGGTCAGCGTGGTGTCCCACTGGCGGACCGCGACGGCGTCGGGGAACGCGCGGGCCCGGTCGGCGACCAGGTCGGGGAAGCGCCGGTCGGGATAGGGCAGCACATCGCCCTGGGTCATCGATTCTCTCCTGGTCATCGGGCGGGTGCCGGGTCGCGTACGGTCATCCGCAGCTCGCTGAGGTAGCGCCGGCCCGCGCCGTCGGGCACCCACGCCTGCTCCGGCGCGGGCAGCAGCTCCGAGACGGTCAGCGGCACGTCCGGCCCGCCGTCCCGCGCCGCGGCGCGCACCAGCGCCACGAACGCGGCCACGTACGCGGGGCCGGTGAAGTCCACGTAGCACGGCTTGATCTCCGTGCCCACCTTGACGAACACCCGTTCGGGCAGGCCGAGCCGCTCCCGCCAGCGGCGGACCGCCAGGTAGCGCTCGGCCTCGCCGGACCGGGGCGCGTCCACGCCGCAGTCGCCGACCGTGGTGCGCCACGTCTCCCGGTGCACGACCAGCCGGCCGACGGCGACGCGCGGGGTGTACGGGCGCGCGTCCGCCAGCTTGCACGCGTTGACCGACCGCGCGGACAGGAACGAGCCGAACAGCTCCACCAGCGGCCACGAGCGCCCGTCCGCGGCCTGCCCGACCAGCTCACCGTCCACGACGGACACCGTCACGGCAGCCGTCGGCAGCACCTGCGCCCCGGGCGGCACCGGCGCGGGCGTGTACGCGAGCCGTACGTCGTCCGGCCCGTTGAGCGTGAACGCCATCCGCGCGGTGAACTCGGGGAAGTCCTGCGGATACAGCGGCACGACGCGGTCGCCCAGATCCCGGTGCACCGCGGCACGCAGCGCCCCCGGCTCCGGGTGGAACCGGGTGAAGATGCCGTTGTCGCAGGTGAGCCACGCGACGTGCAGTTCGCCGAGCACCGCCGTGAACTCGCCCGCCGCCAGCTCCGCCACGCTCGCCGCGCTCAGGTGCAGGTCCGGGCTGTGCAGCCGGGCCGCCCGCCACCCGGGGGCCGCCGCCGGAAACTCCCGCGCGACGGCCTCGGCGACCTCGGCCGGGTCCAGCTCGATCCGGCCGACGGCGCCGACGGCGTGCCATCCGCCTGCGTCCTCCAGCCGGAGCACGCGGGCCCAGCGTGCGGAGAAGTCGTCGATCACGTCGGCGACCGGCCCGGCGCCGAAGATCACGCCGAGCGCGGCATCCCAGACGTCGCCGAGCGGCACCGGGCCGCCACCGGCCTCGGCGTGCAGCTCCCGCAGCGCGGACTCGAACGCGGCGGCCATCGCGGCGGTCAGCCAGCGCGCGGCCGTCAGCAGCGGGACCAGCGTCTCGGCGAGCAGGTCGAGCACCGGCCCGCCGAGCGTCACGTCGAGATCCCGGACGGTCTCCTCGTAGGCCAGGCCGCGCCCGACGTACGTGGCCCCGGGCCGGTGCACCGCCGCGCCGCCGGTGGTCGCGGCGAACTCGTCGCGCAGCCGGAGCGTCGCCACGCGGACCGCGTCGGCGTCCCCCGCCGCGCGGGCCAGCCCGTCGCGCGCCGCGAGCAGCCGGGACAGCCCCGCCAGCGCCTCGTCCCGCAGCTCCGGCTCGCCCAGGGCGGCCAGGCTGCGCAGCAGCACGTCCTCGGCGGCGACGGTCAGCGGCAGGTCGACGCCCCGCCGCACCAGGCCCTGCTCGGCCAGCTGCGCCAATGCCAGGAACGCGTCCGCCTCCTTGCGGAACCCGGTGCGCGGGTCGGCCAGCACGGCGGCGGCCACCTCCCGCGCGGCCCGCCCGTCGCACGCGGCGAGCAGCGCCGCCGTCGCCGGAGCGAGCCGTTGCGGCGGCAGGCCCGGCTGCCGCAGGTCGTCGCCGTCGAGCGCCAGGTCGGGCCGCCGGGACACCGGCAGCCACGGGTGGTAGCGGGCGTCTTCGGCGAGCCGCTCGGCGTACGCGGTGAGCGCCCGCCACTCCAGGTCCACCTCCCGCGCCCGGGTCAGCGCGGGCCCGGCGTGCACCGTGGCGGCCGGGCCGCCGTCGGACAGCGCCGCCCAGCAGACCGGGCCGAAGAAGCCGATGGTGTCGTTCTTGGCGCAGTAGCGCTGCCAGTACCGGGTGATCACGATCTCGCGCTGCCGGTGCCGGGAGTTGCGGGCCGTGTCCGGGCCGGTGCGGGCCAGCCCGTCCAGGGCCTCCACCGAGTGCAGGCTCTGCCAGGTCACCGCCTCGCGGAACAGCGGATCGGCGGCGATCGCGGCCAGCTGCCGGCTGGACCGGGCGGTGGCCGCCGCGAACGCGGCCTCGAACCCGTCCCGGTCCAGGTCACCGGCCAGGAACGCGTCGGCGTGCTTGGCGCAGTCCGGCGCGGCCAGCAGGTCCAGGCCGGACGCGGCGAACCCGGGAGCGCGCAGCACCGCGGACCGCCATACGCGCCAGCCGGTCTCCCCCAGCGGCACCAGGGCGTCGGGCTCAGCCACGGCGACCTGCCACCGGCTCGATCCAGTGCCGCCGCCGCTGGAACGGATATCCCGGCAACGGCACCTTGCGCCCGCTGCCGCCGGGCACGTCCCCGCCGCCCAGCCACGTGTCCTGCAGCCGCCGGACCTCCTCGGGCACACCGTCCGGAACCGCGCCCGGCCCACCGGCCGCGACCTCGGCCAGCCCTTGACGAGCCTCTGCCACGTTCCGGCACAGCACCGCCGCCCGGTGCGGCAGGCGGCGGCGTCCGTTCGCCAGGGTGTACGCCACGTCCGCCAGGCCGCCCGGTTCGGCGTCCGCCAGGCCGCCCGGTTCGGCGCCCCCGCCACGGGTCCCGGTGTCGGGCGACCGAACCTGCCCGAGGGCGGAGCCGGGGATCATCACGTCGCCAAGCCGCTCCGCCAGCTGCGACAGCGCCTGCGGAACACCCGCGCTCAGCGGTAGCAGCAGCCAGGGCGCGGCGCCCCGGGCGGCATGTCGTTCGGCGGGCCACATCCCAGAAGGTGTGGCCACACCTTCTGGGATGTGGCCCGCCGGAGCAGGGGCCTGCTGGACGAGCACGTGGGCGTTGGTGCCGCCGAGGCCGAACGAGCTGACCCCGGCCCGGCGCGGCCCGTCCCACGGTCGCGCGGCGGTCTCGACGGTGAAGGGGGTCGCCGCCAGGTCGACGTCGGGGTGCGGCTGCTTGAAGTGCAGGGTCGGCGGGATGATCCCGTCGCGCACGGCCAGGGTCGCCTTGATCAGGCCGATCACTCCGGCGGCGGCGTCGAGGTTGCCGAGGTTGCCCTTCGCCGAGCCGAGCACGCAGTAGCCCGACCGGCTCGTGGAGGCGCGGAACGCCCTGGTCAGCGCCTCGATCTCGATCGCGTCGCCGAGCGCGGTGCCGCTGCCGTGGCCCTCCACGAAGCCCACGTCGGCGGCGTCCCAGCCCGCCGCGGCCAGGGCCTCGGCCACCACGGCCGCCTGCCCCGCCACGCCCGGCACGGTGAACCCGCCCCGGGCGGCCCCGTCGTTGCCGACCGCCCAGCCGGCGAGCACGCCGTACACGTGGTCGCCGTCGGCGACGGCGTCGGCCAGGCGTTTGAGCACCACCGCGCCGCCGCCGTTGCCGAACACCTGGCCGGTCGCGTCGGCGTCGTACGGGCGGCACACGCCGTCGGACGACCAGGTGCCGCCGGGCCGGTGCCGGTAGCCGCGCTGCACCGTCGAGGCGACGGCCGCACCGCCCGCGATCGCCACGTCACAGCGGTAGTCGAGCAGGCTCTGCGCCGCCTGGCACACCGCCACCAGCGACGACGAGCACGCCGTCTGCACCGCGACGGCCGGGCCGGTCAGGCCCAGCGCGTACGCGACGCGGGTGGGCAGGTAGTCGCAGCTGCCGCCGGCCAGCGCGTCGTCCCAGTCGTCGGGCAGCGGCCCGGCCGCCCGCACGGCCGGGTTGCCGAGCAGGTGATGCCGCAGGTAGCGGTCGGCGCCGCAGCCGGCGAAGACGCCGATCTGCGCCTGCGCGCGGTCGGGGTCGAGCGCCGCGTCCTCCAGCGCCCACCAGGCCAGCTCCAGGAAGATCCGGTGCTGCGGGTCGAGCAGCGCCGCCTCGGCGCCGGTGTACCCGAACAGGGCGGCGTCGAAGTCCGCCAGCCCGTCGAGGTGACCGAACGCGGGCACGAACGTGCCGTCATCCGTGGGCAGACCGGCCTCGGCCAGCTCCTCCGGGGTGAACCGGCGGATCGCGTCCACCCCGTCGCACAGGTTGCGCCACAGTGTCGCGGTGTCGGCCGCGCCGGGCACCCGGCAGGCCATGCCGACGACGGCGATCAGGTCGTCGTCGCTCACGAGCGCGCCTCCACGGGCACGGCGGTCCGCTGGCGGGCCTCGCGACGCCGCCGCATCCGGTCGGCGGCCACGTTCGGCGCAGCCTCCGCCGCGGGCGGCCCGGCCTGCAGGAACGCGGCCAGCCCGGCCACCGTCGAGTGCTCCACCAGCTGCACGAGCGGGATCCGCTGCCCCAGCGCCTCCGCGAGCCGCTCCTGCACCAGCGCCATCAGCAGCGAGTGCCCGCCCAGCTCGAAGAACGAGACCGCACGCGGCACGGACTCGACGCCCAGCGCCGCGCACCACACCGCGGCGATCCGCTCCTCCAGCGCGTCGCGCCCGACCGGCGGCGACCCGTCCCCGGCGACGGGGACGGGGACGGGCGGCTCGGGCAGCGCCCGCACGTCCAGTTTGCCCGTCGGTCCCATGGGCAGCGCGTCGACCAGGACGACGGTCCTGGGCAGCATGTAGTCGGGCAGCAGCCGGGCCAGGGCGGCGCGCAGCGCGGCCGGGTCCACGGACGCGTCGCGCGCCGGAACGGCGTACGCGATGATCTCCTTGGTGCGCGGGCCGGAGCCCTCGCCGCTGTCCCTCGCCACGACGGCGGCGTGGCCCACCCCGGGCAGCGCGGCCAGGCGCGACTCGACCTCGCCCAGCTCCACCCGGTAGCCGCGGATCTTCACCATGCGGTCGGCGCGGCCGAGGAAGACCAGGCGGCCGTCCGGCAGCCGCCGCGCGATGTCGCCGGTCCGGTACGCCCGCACCCCCTCGAACTCCCCGAAGCGCGCCGAGGTCAGCTCCGGCAGCCCGTGGTAACCGAGCGCGACGTGCGCGCACCGGACCACGACCTCGCCGGTGTCCTCCGCACGATCGCCGCCCGTGCCGACCAGCACCACCTCGATGCCGGGCAGCGGCCGCCCGACCGGCACCACCGCGTGGTCCAGCTCCGCGTCCGGTCCGATGTGGTACTGCGCCGCGAAGCTGATCTCCGTGGTGCCGTACCCGTTGACGAAGACCGCGCCGGGCGCGAAGTGCCGCCGGGCCAGCTCCACGTCGTGCCGGGTGACCTCCTCGCCGCCCAGCAGGACCGCGCGCACGGCGGGCAGCCGCCCGTCCGGCCCCAGGCTCGCCAGCAGGTAGCGGTACACGGTGGGGGTGGAGTGGTAGACCGTCACCCGGTGCCGGGCCAGGGTCCGCGCCAGGTGGGCCAGGCCGTGCGTACGGATGTCCGACGGCACCGCCGCCGCGCCCGACAGCACGGCGCTGAACATGTCGGTGACCGCCATGTCGTACCCGAACGAGGTGAGCACGCTGGTGCGGTCGTCGGGCCGGAGCGCGAAGTTGCGCACGTGATTGGCCACCCCGAACAGCACGTTGCGGTGGCTCTGCACCACGCCCTTGGGCTCCCCGGTCGAGCCGGAGGTGTAGAGCAGGTACGCCGGGTCGTCCGCGGCCGCGCCGCTCGCCAGCCCGACGAGCACCTCGTGCAGGTCCGGGTCCGGGGACGGCAGGCCGATGTGGACCACGGTCAGGCCGGGCCGCCCCGCCGCCGTGGCCAGCTCGCGGGCCCATTCCGCGTGCGCGGCGTCGACCAGCAGCACGTCCGGGTCGCTGTCGGCCAGGATGTGCGCCAGCCGCTCGGCCGGGAAGCTCGGCTCCAGCGGCACGTACGCCCGCCCGCCGGCCAGTGCGGCGAGCAGCCCCGTGATCGTGGTCGCGCCGTGCCGGCACAGCAGCGCCGCCCGGCCGCCACCCGCAGGCGCGTCGCCGACCGCGTCCCGGACCGCCGCGGCGGTCGCCGCCACGGCCGAGCCGAGCTGCCGGTAGGTCAGCTCGCCGTCGTCGGCGAGCACCGCGGACCGCTCCGGATGGCGCGCCACCTGCGCGGCGAACGCGGTGCAGAGGGTGTCGGCCGCGACCGTCCAGCCCAGCGGCTCGGTGCGCGGGCCGCCGTGCAGCGCCGCGAGATCGATCGTCATCTGCCGCCGCCGAGCACCGCAGCCGCGATCTCCTCCACCGTGGACACCTCGGCGTCCGGCTCGCACACGGTGTAGTCGTCGCCGCGGTAGCAGCCGGAACCGTGCACGACCAGCTCCTGCCCGGTCGGCACCAGGCCGCGGTCGATCGCGTTGAGCACGCCGGTCAGCGCCATCACGATGGACCACTCGCGCAGGTCCGCCGGGTCGGCGGGCAGCTCGCACGGCGTGCCGCGCAGCCGCTCCCGCAGCATCGGGTAGCGCTCCAGGCACTCGCGCCGCGACACCGTGACGCCGTCGCCGCCGTACCGTCCGATCAGGTCGTTCATCGCCGGGGAGGTCACCGGGCGGTGGGTGTAGAAGGTCGGGTCGAGCACCTCGTCCGGGTCGTCGGTGACGGCCGGGAAGTGCGGGTCGGCGTCCTGGCGCCACACCCCGGCGGCGTCGCGGCGGTACGCCGGCAGCCGGTCCCGGGAGAACGTGCCGTGCCGCAGGCTGAGCACCATGTCGGGGGTGCCCAGGTGCTGCACCAGCAGGAAGCCGGGACGCGGCGAGCCGTCGGCGCGGCCGGAGTCCTCCAGCACGTCGCGGCCCAGGTTGTAGCCGAGCAGCCCGAACGCGCTGGACACGGCGTGCGCGTGCCAGCGCGGCGCGGCGGCCGTGGCCGGGGCGGCGTCCAGCTCGAACGCGGCCCGCGCCGCGTCGGCGACCAGGTAGTTCGGCAGCGCCAGGGAGAACCACAGCGCGGTGCCGTGCTTGTCGTACGCCTCCCGCGCGTACGCGTCCACGAAGGCCCGGCCCAGCGCCTTGACCCCCTCCGGCTCGTCGCCGGTGAAGCGCAGCAGCGGGTTCGCCGCGCGCAGCGCCGGGTCGGCGGCCAGCGGGTCGTGGCGGAACTTGTGCCGCGTCGAGCCGGGCGCGAGCACGACCACGCGCAGCTGGTCGGGGGTGACCAGGCCCGCCGCGACGGCCCGGCCGACCGCGTCGCGCAGCGCGATGCCCTTGTTCGCCGAGGTGGGGGTGAAGATGCAGACGCGCTCGCCGGTGCGCCGGATGTGCTCCACCGCCCGCGCCACGATCAGCATGGACGGGAACGTCTTGGTGGTGTGCGTGCCGGGGTTGCCGGTCAGGTCCATGAACCGCAGCTCGTGACCGCCGTACGCGCCCAGCTCGCGCCAGGTGGCGGTGGCCACGGCGAAGAACTGCCGCACGTCGGCGGACAGCTCGGGCAGGTCGAACCCGGGCGCGAAGCCCGGGGTGCCGGCGGCGTCGCCGGGTCCCGCGCCGATCCGCGCGACGGCGGACGAGATCACGTCGTAGTAGTCGACGATGAGGTTCCGGGTGACCGGAGCGGTGGCTGTGGTGAGCACCGGGGCTCCTCCTGGGTTCGGTGGAAGGGGTGAGGTCAGACGGCGGCCGGGCTCGTGGCCCGCAGCCGCCGGCGCAGGGCGCGCAGGTGGTCGTGCACCTCGTCGTACGCGGCGGCGTCCCAGCCCTGCGCGAACTCCGGCAGGTGCGGCGCCAGGACCGCGGCGGCCTGCGGCAGGTGCCGCACCCGCCCGTCGGCGATCTCGATGCCGTCCCGGCGCCCGGCGTGGTGGTTCCACGCGACCGCCTCCGGCAGGGTCAGGCCCGGCAGGTTCGGGGCGAGCGCCCCGCCGGAGATGCGCACCGGGTAGCCGCCGGGCAGCCCCAGCGGCCCCGGCACGCTGGCGTGGCACTCCGCGCCGGACAGCAGGTCGGTCAGCAGGCTGGCGGCGGCGTGCCCCGCCAGCGCGTTGAGGTCGGGGCGCGGCAGCGCGCGGTAGGGCGCCAGCAGCTCGGTCACGCCGGGCACCGGCACGCCGTCGCACCAGGCCCGAACCTCGCCGTCCGGCCCGTCCGGGGCGTCGAGCTGGGCGTGGTGCCCGAGCACGGCCAGCCGCCGCTGGTCGGGCAGCCCGAGCGCCGCCTGCAGACACGCGGCCAGGGTGGCCACGTTGCCGATCCCGCACAGGACCGGCAGGCCCAGCGCGGCCAGCAGCGGGTTCACCGCGTCCGGGAAGCAGCCGTTGACCAGCCTGGTCTGCGGGCTCTCGGCCGCGACGGCCCGCGCCAGCCGCACCGCCAGCACCGCCTGCAGCGGCAGCGTCACCCCGAACCCGGCCCGCCCGAGCAGGTGCGTCCAGGCCGAGGGCCGGAGCGCCTTCTCGTACGGCGAGTGCGCGGACGCGCAGCACACCAGCAGGTCCGGGCGCAGCCGGACGGGGGCGGCGAGGTCTTCGCCGAGCGCCTGCCCGGTGAACGTGACGGCGGTGCCGGCCACGGCGGCCCGCACCCGGCAGTCGCGGACGATCGCGTCCACGGCCTGCGCGTTGCGGGCCGACACGGTGACCCGGAGCGGGGCCGCGCCGGGCGGGGCGAGCACCGCCAGCGAGCGGCAGATCGAGGCGGCCAGGCTGCCGCTGCCGACGACGGCGACGTGGTGCGGGGAGGTCATGGCTCAGACGGCGGGATCGCTGTGCACCGCGGCGATGCGGTTGGCCTCGTCGACGAAGACCACCTTCGGCTTGCAGTCGCGGGCCTCGTCGTCGGACATGATGGCGTACGCGGCGATGATGACCAGGTCACCGGGGTTGACCAGATGCGCGGCGGCACCGTTGATGCACACCACGCCGCTGCCGCGCTCGCCCTCGATGACGTACGTCTCCAGGCGCGCGCCGTTGGTGACGTCGAGGACGTGGATCAGCTCGCCGGGCAGCAGGTCGGCGGCGTCCATCAGGTCGGGGTCCAGGGTCAGCGAGCCCACGTAGTGCAGCTCGGCCTGGGTGACGGTGGCACGGTGAACCTTGGACTTGAGCATTGTGCGGAACATGTGGAGCAGAGCCTCCGGGATGACGACCGTCTGAATGGGACACGACGGCGAAGGCCATGCCCCTTCGCGCAAGCGATTCTTACATGGGGATACAGCGATCTTTAAGAGCTTGTCTCACATGCGTCAGACCGCGCCACGGCCCCGCGCAGAACCCCTGCCAGCAGCATGCACAGCCCGCAGCGCCTTCTTGTCGACCTTGCCGAGCCCGGTCAGCGGAAGGCGTGACACGAACTCCACCGATAACGGCGCCCACAGGTCATTGAGCCGCTCCGTGCACCATTGCCGCAATTCGTCGGCTTCGGCCCGCGCGCCGGGGCGCAGCCGCACCACGGCGTGCACCGCCTCGCCCAGCCGCTCGTCCGGCACCCCGATCACGGCGGCCTCCTGCACCGCCGGATGTGCGGCGAGCACGTCCTCGACCGTACGGGAGTACACGTTCGACGAGGTCAACCCGGTTACGATCATGTCCTTGGCCCGGTCCACCAGGTAGAGGTAGCCGCCGTCGTCCAGGTAGCCGAGGTCGCCCGTGCGCAGCCACCCGTCGACCAGGGTGCTCGCGGTCAGTTCGGGCTGGCCCCAGTACCCGGAGGTCATCAGGCGGGCCGAGGCCCACACCTCACCCACCTCGCCGGGCGGCACCGGCCTGCCGCCGTCGTCGCGGATCTCGACCCGGGACGTGCCGACCGGCTGCCCGCACGAGGCCAGCCGTTCCGGGTGCGCCGGATCGTGCGATGCGGTCGGGTATGCCGCGATCAGCGTCGCCTCGCTCATCCCGTACGCGACCAGCAGCACCGGCCCGAACCGGTCCATCGCCTCGGCCAGCCGCGACGGCGCGACCGCGCTGCCCGCGCAGGACAGCATGGTCAGGCTGGAGGTGTCCGTGCCGGGCAGGTCCGGGTGGTCCAGCACCTGGTAGAGCATCGGCGGCGGCAGCGTCGCCACCGTGATCCGCTCCCGCTGCACCGTCTCCAGGAACCGCCCCGCGTCGAACGCGTCGTGCTGCACCAGCAGCCCGCCGCTGAACAGCGTGATCAGCCCGGACGCCTGCTGGCTGGAGTGCCAGAACCCGGCGACGGCGAGCTGCCGCAGCCGTGGGCCGCCCGAGTCGCGCTGCCGTCCCGCGGCCTCCAGCACATTGCGGAAGAAGTCGTGCCGGTGGTGCACCAGCTTGGGCCGCCCGGTGGTGCCGCCGGTCTGGAACAGCGACTGCGGCTCGGCCTCCGTCCCCGCCGATATCTTCGTCTCCGGCAGCGGCCAGGCGCCGACCGGCGCGGTCAGATCCGGTCCATCCCCGTCCGCGCCGAGACACCAGACAGGCAGGTGCGGCAGGTGCCGGGCAAGGGCCAGCCCAGGCGCCGCATGGGTACGCGGGTCGTAGACGAACCCGTCGACCTCGGCCAGCGCGAGGTACTCGGCACACAGCGCGGGCGGGGCGTTCGGCGCCACCCACACCGACCGGCAGCCCAGCAGATGCAGGGCGAGCTGCACGTACACCGCCTCCGGCCGGTTGCCGGCGAGCACCGCGATCGCGGCGCCCGGCCGCACCCTGTGCCGCAGCAGCGCCCCGGCCACCCCGAGCACCCCCGCGCTCAGCTCGGCGTACGTGATCCGCCGGTCCCCGTGCACGATCGCCTCGGCCTCGCCCTGGCCCGCGAACAGGGTCAGTCCCCGCCGGACGTAGTTGTCCTCAGCCGCCATGGCACGCGACGGCGAGGGTGTCGTGGCCGCGCAGGATCAGCGGCTTGGGCGCGCCGCCGGACGGCTCGACCAGCGCCAGCTTCGGGAACCGCGCCAGCAGCGCGGGGAACGCGACCTGCCCCTCCAGCCGGGACAGCGCCGCGCCCATGCAGTAGTGCGGCCCGAACCCGAAGCTGAGCGAGCCCGCGTCGGCCCGGCCCGGGTCGAACGCGTCCGGGTCGGCGAAGCGCGCCGGATCACGGTTGGCCGCGCCGACCATGGCGAGCACCGCCTGCCCCGCGGGCACGGGCACGCCCTCGATCTCGGCGTCCTCCGGCGCGTAGCGCACCAGGATCTGCACCGGCGGCTCGAAGCGCAGCATCTCCTCCACGTAGGACGCCACGTTCTCCCCGGACAGCGCCGCGGCCAGCTCCGGGCGCTCCAGCAGCATGGTCAGCCCGTTGCCGAGCAGGTGCGTGGTCGTCACGAAACCCGCGTTGAACGTCGTGATCAGGTTGCCGATCAGCGCGTCCTCGCTGAGGTCCTCGGCGGCCAGCAGGCTGATCAGGTCGTCCCGCGGCTCCGCGCGCCGCTGCGCGACCAGCTCGGTGAAGTACGCGGTCAGCTCGCGCGCGGCGGTGTCGGCGCGGGCCATGTTGCGCCAGGTCGCCCCGTCCAGCTCCAGGATCGCGCCGATCGCGAGCACCCGCGGCCGGAACCAGGCCAGATCGTCCTGCGGCACCCCGAGCAGCTCCGCCATCACGCTGCTGGGCAGCAGGTACGCGAACTCGCCCATGAACTCGACCGGCCCGTCGGCGGACAGCTGCTCCATGCGGTCGAGCAGGCGGTGGGTCAGCCCGGTCACGGCATGCTCCAGCCGCGCCACCCGCCGCGCGGTGAACACCCGGCCGATCATCTGCCGGACCCGGTCGTGGGCCGGGCCGTCGGTGAAGAACATCGAGTCGCGCAGCACGCGCAGCGCCGGGTGGCGCCGCCACTGCGGCGTGTGCAGGTCCAGGTAGGCCGCGTCGAGCTGGTGGAAGCGCCCGTCCTTGAGCACCTGGGCGACCGCCTCGAAGCCGTGCACCGCCACGGCGAAGCCCCGCGCGCCACCATCCACCGCCACGGCGGCGCCGGCACGGTGCAGGCGGGCGTAGAGGGCTGGTGGATCCACGCGTCCCTCCTCGGAGAGGAGTTCATTGAGATCCATGAGCACAGTCCTACCACAACGCGCCTCCCCCGAGGAGCCACACTTTCCGTACGAATGCCCTCTCCCGCAACGGATTCCGCAGCCCGCAGCGTCGCCCACCCCCGAGCCCGCCCCCGCGACAGATAGACGACTCCCGCACCCGCGCCCCGCGGTCGTCGCCCACCATGATCGTCCGACTTGCCCGGCACATGGGCGAATCTTGGTCACCCATTCGCCCATGTGCCGGGCAAGTTCGATGATCTCGGCGCGGGCGCGGGCGCGGGCGGGTCCGGCGACCGGCTGTGCGGGTGGGCGGGGTGGGGACACCCGGGCTGAAGTTGCCACCGGCCGGCACTACTGCCGTCTCCCGAGTGCCGGCCGTGGTGAGGGCGGCGGCTTACAACTTCTGGGTTGTAGCTACAACCCAGAAGTTGTAAGCCGGTGGACCCACTGCCCTACCGGGCGCCGACCGTAGCGAGGGCGGCGGCCGTGTCGGGGTGGCGGCGTAGCAGGTCGTGGACTGGGCCGGTGCCCGGCTCGGGGTCGGGCTGCTGCCACGGGCCGGAACAGCCGAGCAGCGCGGCCAGTGCGTCGGTCGGCTCGGGGTGGGCCGTGAGCAGCGCCGTCACCGGACCTGCCGCGGCTCGTGGCGCACCGGCGACGGGTTCGGCCGCCTGCGCGGACCAGGGCGGGGTCCACGCGTCGAGGGCCGTGAGGCCCGCCGGGAAGATCCGGCCCGCCTCGCGGACGAGCAGGCCGACGTGGTCGCCGCCCTCCTTGCGCAGTGTGGTGATCAGCGTCGGCAGCCACGGCAGCAGCACCGGGTCGGGCAGCTTCGCGAACGCCTCCGAGATCGCCTCGACGACGAACCCGGCCAGCGCCGGGACCGGTTCGAGCGCCTGCACGAACCCGCTCAGATACTGCGGGTAGGCGGGCAGCACCAGCGGGTTGGCCAGCAGCTGCGCGCAGCGTTCGCGCAGCTCGGCCCGGGTGAGGCGGCCGAGCTGGTGCTGGGCCGCCCACAGCAGCGCGGTCTTGGCGGGCGTGGTCGGGTGCGACTGCGCCACCGCCAGCTCCAGCTGCGTACGGTCGCAGCCCAGCGACAGCGCCAGGCTCTCCATGCTGAACAGGAAGCCCAGCATCGCGGCGACCTGCCGGGTGCCCGTCTCCTCCTCCACGAAGGCGTTCGGCAGCAGCGTGCAGTAGTGCGCGTACCCGGCCTTGACGAACGACTCCAGCCAGGCCGGCAGCACCGGCTCGGTGGCCCGGTAGTGCGCGAGCAGGCGCCGAGCGCGCCGCAGCACCTCCGGGGCGTCGTCGACGGTGCGCTCGGCGGCCAGCAGGTCCACCGCGCGGGCGCCCAGCTCGTCGGCGAAGCGGCGGCTGCGCAGGTAGAGGGTGGCGTCCTCGACCGCGCGCAGCGCGACCGAGGCGGTGGCCTGCGGCCCCCACACCGAGCGGCGCAGCCGCTGTTCCAGGACCTGTTCGACGGTGATGCCCTCGTACCCGAGCTCGATCAGCTCCCGCTGGTGGGTGCCGAGCGCCAGGTCCCAGGACTCCTGGATGGCCGTCTCGCCGAGCCGCCGCTCGCCCATGATCGGGCGTACGGCGGCCTGCGGCAGCAGGTAGCGCAGCATCCACAGCACGTCCGAGCAGCGGCCCAGCTCCGGCCGGGCGGCGATGTCGAGCAGCGCCCGCTGCACGCCGCGCTGCTCCAGCTTCAGCCCGAGCGGGGTGAGCCGGTCGTGCACGTCGCGGGCCAGCGGCGGCAGCGAGTCGTAGCCGACCTGGCCGATCCGGTCGCCGCCGAGCATGATCTCGCAGAGCCGCCGCACGTCGCGCCGGCCGGGCACGGACTCCTTCTCGATGCAGGTGACCGCCGCGTCCTGGAAGTCGTACGGCGTGGGCCGGGCCCGGTTGCGCATGCCCGCGAGCAGGATCGACGTCTCGAACACGGCGATGGCGTCGGCGGTGCTGGCCAGGTAGCCGTTGCGCCGGGCCAGCCGCACGATCTCCACCGACCAGCCGAGCAGCTCGTCCTCGTCGAGCGTGTCCAGCACCGGCGGCCGGGCCAGGAACCCGGACAGCCGGTCGGCGACCTGCCGCGACACCGGCGACACGACCGCCGTGGCCGCCTTGGCCTTCTTCTTCGGCGCGGCGCCCGAACCCTGCTGGCCCTCCAGCCGGAACGGCACGACGCCGGTGCGGGTCAGCGACTTCCCGAACGCGGCGGCGGCGATCGACACCGAGCCCGAGGCCAGCCCGAACTGCGCCTCGATCGCCGAGTGGCTGGACGGGATGAGCCCGTAGTGCCACTTCGTGGCGGTACGCGGGCTGATCTCGTACGTGTCCGCGCCGTCGAGGCCGAACTCGTCCACCCGGCTCGCCGCGTGGAACGCGCCGCAGACGTAGAGGCAGTCCCCGGCGTCCGCCCCGGTGGCGGCGAGGTGCTGCCGCATCCGGGTCCACATGTAGCGCTCGCGCTCCTCGTCGGAGGCGACCCGGTCCCGCACCCCGGGCGCCAGCCGCCGGAACAGGCTGCCGATCAGGACCATGACCTGCCGGTACGTGTCGTAGTCGGCGTCGCCGAGCGGCTGCTCGACGTACTGGTCCCACCACTCCGACCAGTGCCGGACCTTGCCGTGGTGCAGCAGATGCTGCTCCAGCTCGGCGAAGCGGGGCCGCAGGTCGCCCATCTCCACGCCGACCGCGTCGCCGTGCAGGTCGGCGTCCTCCGGCGCGGCCTCGGGCAGCTCCTCACCCTCCGAAGGGGCGGCCGCCTTGTCCGTGCGCGGCTGCCACTGGAACACGTGGTCGGTCGACCGGTCCACCAGCACCAGCTCGACCCCGGGCGTGTCCAGCGCGTACGCGATCGCCTGGTATTCGGCCGACGCCTCGGTGATCGGGGCGACCACCGACAGCGGCGCCCAGTCCTGCGGAAAGCCGTCCAGCTCGGACGCGAACGCCTGCACCGCCACCGGCAGCCGGCAGTTGCGCAGCTCGGTGAGCAGCGGGAGCATGTCCTCGCACAGCTCCATGTAGATCACCTTGGGCTGCTTCTCGCGCAGCCGCCGGGCCATCGCCAGCGCGGACGCGGGCGAGTGGTGGCACACCGGGAAGATCTCCATGCGCTCGCGCAGCGCCCGGTCGACGTCGTCCACGATGCCGGACAGGATTCCCGCCAGCGCGTCCGGACCGTCGGCCAGCGCCGCGGCGGCGTCGAGCAGCTGCCCGCGCAGCGCGTCGAAGGTGGGCGTGGTCACGACAGGGTCTTGATCGCGTCGCGGCCGCCCTCGAGGAACTCCGGCCACAGCCCGCCCTCGGCCTTGCTGCGCGGCTCGACCACGCCGTGCCAGTACTTGTTGAGGATGGCCAGGTCCTCCGGCGCGCGCCGGGCCAGCGAGCCGACCAGCGAACCGGCCAGGGTCTGCGCGCGCAGCGCCCGGTCGCCGAAGAAGTTGCTGTGCAGGATCGCGTCCTCCAGCACGCCGATCTGCTCGGCGGTGGACAGCGCCGACTCCAGCTTCTCCTCGTCGCTGCCCGCCGACGCGGCGGCGGCGCGCAGGTCGGCGAAGCTCTGCAGCAGGATGTCCAGCAGCGTCGGCGGCACCTCCAGCTCGATCTGGTGGCGGCGCAGCAGCTCGCCGGTGCGGAAGCGGACGATCTCCGCCTCGCTCTTCTTGTTGGTCACCACGGGGATGCGCACGAAGTTGAACCGGCGCTTGAGCGCCGAGGACAGGTCGTTGACGCCCCGGTCGCGGCTGTTCGCGGTGGCGATGATCGAGAAGCCGGGCTTGGCGAAGACGATGTTGTCGTCGTCCAGCTCCGGGATGGACACGTACTTCTCGGACAGGATCGAGATCAGCGCGTCCTGCACGTCGCTGGTGGAGCGGGTCAGCTCCTCGAACCGGCCGATCACGCCCCGCTCCATCGCCGTCATGATCGGCGACGGGATCATCGAGGCCCGGGACTGGCCGTTGGCGATGACCGCCGACACGTTCCACGAGTACTTGATGTGGTCCTCGGTGGTGCCGGCGGTGCCCTGCACGACCAGCGTCGAGTTGCGGCAGATCGCCGCGGACAGCAGCTCGGCCAGCCAGCTCTTGCCGGTCCCGGGGTCGCCGATGAGCAGCAGGCCCCGGTCCGAGGCCAGGGTCACGATGGCCCGTTCGACGAAACTGCGGTCACCGAACCACTTCTGGCTGATCTCACGGTTCAGCCCGTCGGCGCGCTCGGAGCCGAGCACGAACAGGCGGACCATCTTCGGGCTGAGCCGCCACGAGAACGGCTTCGGGCCGTCGTCGACCGACTCCAGCCAGTCCAGCTCCTCGGCGTACTTCACTTCGGCGGGGGCGCGCAGCATGTCAGACATAGCGGGAGTTCTCCTAGGCGAGGAAGTTCTTGAGTTCGAAAACGAGCTTCTTGATGTGGCCCGAGATCACGGGCGTGCCGAGGTCCTTGAACCGCTGGCGGAACCACGGGTTGACGATGCCCTGGCCGGAGCTGGTCACCGAGCCGACCGGGATGAAGCGCACCCCGGACCGGTGCACCGCGACGATGCTGTCGTACAGCGGCTGGGAGCGGTCGAACTCGTAGAAGTCCGAGATCCATACCATGGCGGTGTTCTTCGGCTCGGCGATCTTGGGACGGGCCATGGCCATCGCCACCGGGCCGTCGTTGCCGCCGCCGAGCTTCGTGCGCAGCAGCACCTCGAACGGGTCGTGCACCCACGGCGTCAGGTCGATCGCCTTGGTGTCGTACGCGATCAGGTGCACGTCCACCTTCGGCAGGCCCGTGAAGATCGAGGCCAGGATGGTGCAGTTGACCATCGAGTCGAGCATGGAGCCGGACTGGTCCACCACCACGATCAGCCGCGACGGCGTCGTCCTGCTGGCCGTGTGCCGGTAGAACAGCCGGTCGACGTAGAGCTTCTGGTCGTCCGGGCTCCAGTTGGTCAGGTTCTTCCAGATGGTGCGGTCCAGATCCAGATTGCGGAACACCCGCTTCGGCGGCACGCTGCGGTCGATCGTCCCCACCGCCGTGCGCTCCACCTGGGTACGCAGCACCGCCGCCACCTCCTCGACGAAGCGCCGGATCAGCGCCTTGGCGTTGGCCAGCGCGACGCCGGACAGGTTCGACTTGTCCCGCAGCAGCTGCTCGATCAGCGACATGCTCGGCGTGAGCTGCGCGGCCAGCTTCGGATCGGCCAGCACCTCGCGCAGCTGCATCCGGCTGATCAGGTCGCCCTCCAGCTCGCCGAGCGTGCCGCCCATCCCGGCGCCCTCACCGCCCGATCCGCCGCCGCCCTGGCGGCGCAGGCTGCCCGGCTCCTGCCCGAGCGCCCGCTCCAGCCAGCCCGCGTCGGCCTGCCACTTGGCCAGCTGCGTCGCCGACACCGAGCCCGACCCGGTGTCGAACACGTTGAGCAGCACCTTCGCCGCCAGCGCGGCCCGCCGCACCTCCGCTGCCGAGTCACGCCCGTCGGCAGCCGCTTCGCCGTCGCTCTCAGCCGCTCCCGGCGGAGCCGCCGCGCTCGTGACGGGCTGGGTGCCGTCGGCCGACGGCACCATCAGGCCCTCGAACTCCTTGGCCAGATCGGGGAAGCGCTGGACGATGTTGTCGACCGAGACCGACGGGTCGAGCAGCGCGGCGGGCAGGCCGAGGTCCTCGACGACGGCGAGGCTCGCCGACTCCAGGGCGGCCTGCTCCTCGCGACTGAACAGCCGGGCGATGAGCCGCCAGTAGAGCACCTGGCGGCGGTTGAAGTCCGCGTCCACGGTCATCTGCGCAGCAGCCTTCCCGCGCGTTCGCGCAGCACCTTCACCGCGTCGGCGGCGGCCGCCTCGGCCTTGGCCCCGGCGGCGTCGCTCGCCCCGCCCGCCCACGCGCCCGCGTGCACCGCGACGGTCTTGCGCTTGACCGGCGCCTCGACCACCAGCGGCTGGAGCAGCCAGCGGCCGTCCCAGCGCAGCAGCCCGACGCACGCCGTAGAAGCGGCGACCAGCGCCGGGGTGAGCGGACCGGCGCTGTGCAGCCGGTCCACCTCGATGGTGAGGCCGGGCAGGGTGAGCGTGACGGCGTCGTCCTGCGCCGCGGCGGCGTACCCCTCGACCAGCACCGGCTCGGCCAGCCGCACCGGGTGCCGCTCCAGCGGCGGGACCGGCGCGGCCGTCGCCGCCGCGAGCAGCACCCGCGCGGTGGCGAACGACTCCGCGGGCTCCCCCGCCTTGGCACACGCGTCGGACCAGATCAGGTCCCCGCCCGCGGTGACCGGCATGTCGGTCAGCTCCATGGCCCGCTGCTCGGAGTACGCCCCCAGCAGGGCGCTGTGGCCGCGCAGCAGCTGCCACACGCCCAGCCCGACCAGCGTGTCCACCTTCGGCGCGGACACGCTCGCCCGCACCAGCCGGGGCCCGTCGGCGGTCTCCAGCACCGCGTGCACCTGCGCCTGCACCGCCGTCGGGTGCTCGTGCAGGTCGACGCCGAGCGGCAGCAGCCGCCCCGACACCGTGCCCACCGGCACCGGCGCGAGCGCGCCCGGCTGGGCCAGCAGCACCGCCCGCGCCCACAGGTCGGCCCAGCGCCGCACCGGCACCCGGGGCATGGTCGCCCCCGGGCACCAGGCCCGCAGCTCACCGGCGAACCCGTCGAGCAGCCCGCCGAGCCGCCGCAGCCGAGGCTCGGCCAGCAGCGCCGCCACCGCCTGGTCGGCGTGCGACACCAAGTCGTGGTCGATGCCGCGCCAGCCCGCGATGGCCAGATCGGACAGCCACGACCGGGCCGCGGCCAGCAGGTTCTCCCCCGCCGCGGCGCCCCCGGCGGCACCCGGCCACGGCTCGCGGGCACGTCCCGCCGCCTCGTCGAGCCGCGCCAGCAGCGCGTCATGGGCCGCGCCGAGCAGCGCCGAACGGGCCGCGACCAGCGCCGCCACGTGCTCCTCGGCGATCGACCCGGCGATCGTCTTCTCCACCGCCTCGGCCGTCCGGCCCGCCAGCGGCGTCACCGACACCGCCCCGGCCAGCGCCTGCAGCGCCGCCACCTGCTCGGTGCCGGGCCGCAGCAGGCCCTGCACCAGCACCTCGTCGAACCCGCCCACCACGTCGTACGCCTCGGCGACGCCGTCCACCGGCGCGGCCAGCATGTCGAACCGCATCAGCGCACCGCCCCGCCCGCCGGGAACCACTGCAGCTCCACCAGCGGCTCGGTCGGCGCCGGCAGCTCCAGGTAGGCCAGGTGGCGCAGGAAGCGGCTGAACACCGGCGCGCCCGCCGACGGCTGGTGCCACGCGTTCACCGCGCTGAGCACCTCACCGCCCGTCGTGGCGCTCTCGGCCACGTCGGCGCGCAGGTAGCGGGCCACCCGCGCGACGCCGTACTGCAGCACCGCCTCGTCGGCCAGCGCCCGCAGGTGGTTGCAGCCGCCGGAGCGGATGCCGCCGCAGGGGCGGTTGTTGTTGGTGCTGCAGTGGAACGAGTGGTCCTTGGCGGTCAGCGACGACACGTACACCCGCTCGATGTCCGAGCCGCTCGACACGACACCCTGTAGCCGGCCGTCGGCCAGCTCGACGAACGGCACCTTCGCCAGCTTGCGCGGCCTGGCCGGCGACAGCACCCGCGCGGTGCTGCGCTGCTCCCACGGCGGCGTCTGGGCAGCATTCACCCGCGTACACCTCCCTTGACGGTGGTTTCCACCGGCCAGAGCGGCTGCGGCGGCGCGGTGAAACTACCGTCGGCGCACGACAATTTCCATTCGCCGCCGCGAACCGGGGCTCACTCGTCCGCGACCGTGACGACGACGTTGCCGGTCTTGTGGCCGGAGTCGACGTAGCGATGCGCCTCGGCGATCTGCTCCAGCGGGTAGGTGCGGTCGATGACGATGCGCAGCCGGTCCTGCTCGATCAGGTCGCGGACGTAGACCAGCGCCTCGTTCTTGGACACCGACATGCCGGTGACCACGCGCGGGCCGCCGCGCAGCGCCGTCCACCAGGACAGCGGCACGTGGTGCAGGCCGGTCGTCGGCAGGTAGCAGCCGCGCGGGGTGAGCACCGGGCGGCATTTCGCGAACGTGCTGCGGCCCAAGGTGTCGAACACGACGTCGTAGGTCTCGGGCCGGGTGGTGAAGTCCTCGGCCGTGTAGTCGATCACCTGGTCCGCCCCGAGGGACGCGACCAGCTCCAGGTTGCGGGTGCCGCAGACGCCGGTCACGTGCGCGCCGAGGTGTTTCGCCAGCTGCACCGCGTAGGTGCCGATGCTGCCGGACGCGCCGATGACCAGCACCCGCTGACCCGGCTGGAGTCTCGCCTTGTCGCGGAGGAAGAACAGTGCGGTCGTGGCGCCGTCCACGGCGGCGGCGGCCTGCCCGTAACCGATGTTCGCGGGCATGGCCGCCAGCGAGCCGCGCTCCGGCATCACGTTGTAGTCGGCGTACGCGCCCAGGCCGAAACCGGTGAAGCCGAACACCCGGTCGCCGGGCCGGAACCGGGTCACCCGCGCGCCCACCGCGACCACCTCCCCGGCCAGCTCCGTGCCGAGCGTACGCAGCCGGCGGCGCGGCCGGGTGAAGCCGATGATCACCCGCCCCCAGCGCGGCTCCCCCCGGCGCATCGCGCACTCGGCCGAGGTGACCGTGGTCGCGACGACCCGGATCAGCACGTCGCGCTCGCCGGGCGTGGGAGTGTCCACTTCGGTAAGCCGGAGCACGTCAGGCGCCCCGAACTCGGTGTGCACGACTGCTCGCATGACGACCCCATCCCTGCGGCGGCAACGGCATCGGGCGACATCGGCCGATGCCTCACGCTAGGCGGCGGGCCCGCTGCCCCGCATCGGCGTGAACCCTGAACCCGCCCCCTAGGTGCCCGTCGCAACGGGATCGATGGATGTCGAGAAGGGCTGCTATTCTCCGGCCATGTCCGATGCTTCGGGGGCGTCGCACGCCGGGCGACCGCCCACCCCCCGTTTCCTCGCGGCCTGGCTGTGCGCGGCCGGAGCCGCCGTGCTGATGGTGCTGGTCGCGGTCGCGCTCGTGTCCGGCGACGCCTTCGGCCGGGGTGACGCGAGCGTGAGCGGCAGCGCGTTCGCCGCCGTGGTCGTGGCCCTGCTGCTGGTGGCCGCCGTCGCGACGGCCCTCGCCTACGCCGGGCACGCCGTGTGGCGGCACGGCCGCCGGCTGCCCGCCGGGATGCTGGCCGGGCTGGCCCTGCTGCTCAGCGTCTGGGGGCTCGTGGCGGAGTTCGCCGAGTCCGGCGGCGGCGAGCAGCGATCGCTGCTGAGCTGGGGCGCGCTCGCGGCCTGGGCAGTGGCGGTCCTGGTGTCCCTCGCGATCCCGGCCTCGACGACCTCGATCCCGGTGCCCGCCACACTCCCGCCGCCGAGCTGAGGCCCGCGCCCGACATCCCGTGAGCCCCGTGCGCTGCTATTCGCCGGACCGGCCGGTTGGGCTCGGGTGCGTGGCCGGTGTCTCCGAAACCGCGCAGACACTGAAGCGGCAGCTCAGCGGCGCGGGACCGGGCGCAGCGGATCGGGGCCGAGCTGCTCCAGTGCGTAGCCTTCGGGGTAGTGGCGGGACGGCTGGCCGGGCACGAAGAAGTCCCTCGGCTTCCGGAACCGCCGCGTCACCGCGCTGAGCCGCAGCATCACCGCGACCGTGACCCGCACCGCCGGGCCCGGCCGGGGCACGCCCAGCGCCCGGCGCAGGTCCTCGTCGAGCAGCGCGTCGCCGAACGCGCCCGCGAACCGGCGCAGCGGCCGGGGGAACTTCGCCGCCAGCAGATGCCGGGTCGCGCCGATGAGCGCCGTCGCGGCCGGGTCGTGGCCCAGCTCGGCGCGCTCGAACCCGTCGAACCAGGCCTCGAACTCCGCCCACGTCGGCGGCAGGTCGCGGATGTTCATCAGGCGGCCGACTTCGCTCCAGAAGTGGAACGCCGCGTCCCGCTCCTCGGGTCGCAGCCGGCGCGGGCCGTGCCGGTTCACCCAGCGCACGGGGATGAAGATCAGCGTGCCGAGCACGTAGCGGTACTCGTCCGGGGTGATGTCGTACACCCGGTGGATGCGGTTGAGGGCCGCGATGACGTGGCGGCCGCGCGGGTGCGCCGGGCCGTGGTGGATCAGCTCGTACAGCATCAGGCCGGTGTCGTCGGCGCGCTTGCCGGTCCGCTCGGTCATCTCGCCCGTGTCGGCCAGCAGGCGGGCGATCCGCGGGATCGCGAACGTGCGGTAGAACGCCAGGTTCAGGCCGATGCGCATGTCCGGGCCCAGTTCCCGCAACGCGACCCGCCGGTACACCGCGTGGTGCTCGGCGAGCGGCACCGGCTGCTGCGACATGGTGCGGCTCCTCCCCGTCCGGAAAACCTCCACGGCGGGTGGTAACCGCGTCGGCCGTGCCGGACATTCCCGGGTATGGAATCAGACGACGCGGCCGCACGCGCGCGCTTCGAGGCGCTGTTCGACGCGCACTACGCGGAACTGACGCGGTTCGCCTCCCGCCGGGTGGGACCGGACACGGCCGGGGACGTGGTCTCCGGCACGTTCCTCATCGCCTGGCGCAGGCTCGCCGAGGTGCCCGAGACGCACCCCCGGGCCTGGCTGTACGGCGTGGCACGGCACGTCATCGCCAACGAGCTGCGCTCCCGCGAACGCCGGGACCGCCTCGTCGCGAAGGCGGGCGGTGCCGGGCACGCCGTCACCGAGGACCACGCCGGGCAGGTCGGCGAGCACCTGCGGGTGCGGGCGGCGCTGGCCGCGCTGTCCCCCGCCGACCAGGAGGTGCTGCGGCTGACCGCGTGGGACGGGCTGGACGTGGCCGAGGCCGCGCTGGTGCTGGGCTGCAGCCGCACCGCGCTCAAGGTCCGCCTGCACCGTGCCCGCCGCCGCTTCGCGGCCCGCCTGCGGGCGGCCGAGGGAGCCGACCTCTCCACCGCCCGGCGCGGTCCACTGCCGACGATCCTTCCCGAAGGGAGTACCCGCTGATGAACGACCTCACCGAGCGCAGCCTGCACCGGCTGCGCGCCGCCGACCCGGCCGTCGCGCCACCCGACCCGCACGACCCGTACGCCCGCGCCATGCTCGACCGGGTGCTGGCCACCGCGGACCGCACCGTGCCCGCCCGGCCGCGCCGCCTCCTGCCCCGCCTGGCGATCGGCGCAGCCGCGGTGCTGGCCGCCGGGGCGCTCGCGGTCGTCCAGCCCTGGTCCGCCGGGGAACCGGCCACCGCGTACACCGTCGACCGGCACTCCGACGGTTCGGTCAGCGTGACCATCCGCGCGCCGCAGCTCACCGATCCGGCGAAGCTGAACGCCGAGCTGGCCCGGACCGGCACACCGGTGATCGTGCTGGCCATGGTGCCCGCCGAGCACTGCCCGGTGCCGCCCGCCGTCGACCCGGCGTTCCAGCTGCCGCCCGACCCCACGCCGGAGCAGCGGGAGGCGCTGTTCGCGCGGATGCCGGTCCGCTACGAGCCGCGCGGCGAGCAGGTCGTCATCCTGATCCAGCCGTGGAAGATCCCGGCCGGGGACACGCTCGTGCTCGGATACACCATCCGCCGTGACGCGGATCGCACCACCCTGGTGTGGCCCGCCGTGGTGACCGCGGTGCCGTCCTGCGTGGCGGAACCGGTTCCGGGCCCGGGACGCTGACCAGGGCCGCACGGCTGCTGCCGGACGTCGGCGGGGGCGGCTACAGTTCCGTTCGCCGCCGGACGAGGGCCAGCAGCCGTGCGGTGAAGGGATGCCGTCCATGTCCGACCCGACCACCGAGGGCTACACCGTCTCCGTCGCCGAGATCGAGGGGATGGTCCGCAACCTGTGCGGGTACGCGTTGAGCGAGCCCGATCCGCTGCAGCGCTACCTGGACCTCACCCATCACCAGGTGCTGTTCGACGGGATCGTCGAGGCGCTCCGGCGCGAACGGGGCCGTGCCCTGGCCGATCTGGTGGTGTCCGGGACGCCCGTGGAGGCGGTCGCGGCGAAGACGAACCTCGGCGCGGTCCCGAAGGTGCGCAAGCTGATCACCCTGGCCGGGGAGAACGACCGGGTCAAGGCCGCGGCCGCCGCCGCCAAACCGGCCAAGGCCGCGAAGGCTGCGAAGGCTGCGAAGAACGCGGCAGACGCCGAGCAGCCCGATACCCCGCCGCCGCCACCGATCCGGATCACCGGCAAGCGCATGCTCACCGCCGCCGAACGCATCGCCCTCGGCCTACCCGCCGACGGCCCCGTCCCCCGCCCCAAACCGGCCAAGCGCCGCCGAGCCGCGGCCTGACCGGCCCACCCCGCGTGCCCCGCGCGCCGCGCCCCGCGCACGCCGCGCGCCGCGCCCAAGATCGCTGGTTCGTGTCAGAAAGTGCGGTCTGACCACAGGTTTTGACACGAGACAGCGATCTTCGCCCGGCGGCCGCCGAGGCGAGCCGGTCAGGACAGCGCCAGCACGTCGTAGGGGTCGAGTGCGTCGGTGTAGTGGTCCGGGTGGAAGGTCGCGAGGGTGGCGCCAAGGTCTTGGACCGCCGCCACGGCGTGGGCGGTGCCGTGTCCCAGGGTGCCTGCCGCAGCGGCGACGGCCGGGACCAGGTCCATGTGCAGCGGCAGCACCTCGACCGGGCTGTCGTCGCGGCTCACCAGGTCGGTGACCAGGGCCTGCTCCTCCTTCGCGAGGCCGGGCCACAGGTCGACCAGGCAGAGCGCCGGGATACCGGCGAGGTCGCCGTCCTCGGCGATGGTCTGGAGCAGTTCACCGACCGAGACCGACTCCAGGCGGGCGTAGGCGCGCACCGCCGACGCGTCCAGCACGACGGTGATGTTCACGCGGCCTGCTGCCTGCCGTTCGCGCGCTGCCGGCGGACCTGGTTCAGCCGCTCCCGCATCGCCGCGACACCGACATCCGTGACGGCCCGGTCGCCGGTGTAGCCGTGCTCGGCCAGCATCGCCTTGATCCGGTCGAGCCGCCGGTCCCGCTCGATCAGGCTCGCGAGGTATGCCGAGGTGTTGCCCTTGCCCTTGGCGCGCGCGTACTCCGCGAGGTCCACGGGCAGGCTGATCGACGTCCGGTCCACCTGCTCCTTGTTCATACGGAAACGGTACACCGTAATACTGATCAACATCTTCCGATCAGCCGTGCCGCCGCTCCGCGTTCGGCTAGATCACTGGTTCGTGTCGAAGGTGGAGTCTGACCAGAGGTTTCGACACGGAATCGCGATCTTGCCAGCCGGGCGCGGAAGTCACGCGGCGAGAATTTCGGCCGCGGCGCGTTCGCCGGAGGAGATGGCGCCGTCGATGTAGCCGCACCAGCGTTCGGCGGTCTCGGTCCCGGCCCAGTGGAGGCGGCCGACCGGCTCGCGCAGCGCCGCGCCGACCTGGGTCCACGCGCCCGGCGGCAGGTGCGCGCCGTAGCAGCCGCGGGTCCACTCCTCGGCGTTCCAGTCGCGCTCCAGGAACGCGACCGCGTCCATCGCTTGCGGCCCCACGTAGCGGGCCAGCGAGCGCAGCACCTCCTCCCGCCGCTGCTCGTACGGCAGCTCGCCCAGGCGCAGCGACTCCGGCCCGTCGAGGAACGCCAGCAGGATGCCGGGCGAGCCCTCCCCGGGCGGCGTGGCGTCGAACGCGACCTTCACCGGCCCGCGATCGCTCGCGCACTCCGCGGACAGCCCGTCGGCCCGCCAGAACGGCTCGGCGTACACGGCGTGGCACTTGATGATCCCGCCGTGCGGGACGCGCTGGGTGAGCTGGTCCCGGCGCGGGGGCATGGCCGGGCGGTACGCGATCCGCCCCGCCAGCGTCGGCGGCACCGCCACCACCACGCGCGACGCCGCGAACTCGGCGTCGTCGGTGCGCACCCGCACCCCGTCGGCGTCCTGGGTGATCGCCCGGACCGGGCTGTCCAGCCGGATCCGATCGCCGAGCTGCGCGGCGAGCCGGACGGCGAGCGTGCCCATGCCCGCGGCGACCCGGTCCTGCTGAGCACCGCCCGTCGTGGTGATCAGATGCTCCAGGCTGGTGCCGCTGGCGGCGTAGAACAGCGCGTGCAGCAGCGACAGGTTGGCGGGCACCGTCGCGAACACGGCCTCGCAGGCGGTGCGGAAGAAGTCCCGGCCGCGTTCGGTCCAGCAGACACGGCGCAGCCAGCTCTCGAAGGTCTGCCCGTCGAGCTCCCCGGCGCGCGGGGTGCGCCAGGGCGCGGCGAGGTCGACGGTGCGGGCGAGCCGGTCGAAGCGCAGCTGGGTCTGCCCGACGTCGGCCAGGGTCAGCGGGTCGAGCTTCGGGATGCGCCCGGTGTAGCGGCGGGCCCTGCCGCGGAACAGGACCAGCGCCGCGCCGCCGCCGTACTGCTGCGGGTAGGTCTCCAGGCCGAACCGGGCGAGTTCCTTGTAGAGCAGGTCCTGGCCGGGTCCGGCCCACTGGCCGCCCTGGTCGACGACGTGGCCGGGGAAGCCGGGGACGGGCACGGTGAGCGTGCGGCCACCGACGCGGTCGCGGGCCTCCAGCACGAGCACCCGGCGTCCCGCCGCGGCGAGCCGGTCGGCGGTGACGAGCCCGGCTACCCCGGCCCCGATGACGATCACGTCTGCGTCCATGGTGGGGGATGGTATGCGAGCGATTCTCGCTATAGGGTCCCCCGCGTGACCGAGTCCGTGATCACCTCCTCGCCCGCCCCGGCGGGACTCGGCCGGCGGCTGGCCGGCTTCGTGCTGGAACTGCTGCTGTGCGCGGCGACCCTGGTGGTCGGCTGGCTCGTGTGGTCGGTCCTGGAGTGGCGGCACGGCCGCA
Organism: Catellatospora sp. IY07-71; assembly: GCF_018326265.1. Lineage (GTDB taxonomy): Bacteria > Actinomycetota > Actinomycetes > Mycobacteriales > Micromonosporaceae > Catellatospora. The sequence continues at coordinate 4,446,897 of NZ_AP023360.1, read as the reverse complement.
CGCCCGCCAAGCGCCTCCTCGGCCTGCGGGTGGTCGACGCGGTCACCGCCGAGCCCGCCGGCCTGCGCACCATGGCGCTGCGCCAGCTGGTGTACGCGATCGGCGTGGTCGGCCTGTTCGGCGCGGCCACCCTGGGCCTCGGCCTGGTCATCGCGGCGCTGTTCGCGCTCTCCCCCACCCGCCAGGCGATGTGGGACCGCCTCGCCTTCACCGCCGTCATCCGGGACCAGGCGTGACCGCGCCCCGCCGGATCAGCCGCCCGCTCGGCCGGGGCGCACGGCTGGCGCGGCTGCTCGCGCTGCTGGTCGTCGTGCCGTGGACGCTGGTCGCGGTGACCAGCCAGGTGCCGGGTCTCATCTCGACGGTCACCGGCGCACCGGACGGCGCGGGCCGCCCGACGGCCGCCGAGTGTGCGGGCTACCGCTCGCCGGGGCGGGTGCCGGTCACCGGGCACACCGCGCCGGGCGCGAAGCTGCGGGTGTTCGCGATCGGCTACCACCTGAACCTCGACCACGCCGAGAGCTACGAGACCTGGCGCACCGCGATGCGCTGCCTGATGGAGGACACGGTCGTCCCGCACCTCACCCCCGGCGTGCCCGCGCTGGTGGTGTTCCCCGAGGACATCGGCCTGCCCACGATCGGGCTGGGGGTACGCAGCGCGGGCGTGCGCGCCCAGGCGAAGGGCCCGGCCCGCGCCGCCTCCGACGCCGTCCCGCTGGGCATGGCGGGGGCGCTGGCGCAGCTCAACGTCGCCTACGCGCCGCAGATCGCCGCATACCAGGCGAAGTTCGGCGGGCTCGACCCGCGCAAGCAGGTCTTCCTGGCCGCGACCGACACGTTCGTGCGCGCGTTCAGCCGCACGTTCTCCGAGATCGCCCGGGACTACGGCGTGTACGTGGTGGCGGGCAACAACCAGGCCCGCTACCGGGTCAGCCGCGATCCGGCCGAGGTGGCGCTGTTCGCCGACCCGGCGCGGCGCGCCACCGGCACCGCGTACGTCGCCACCTCACCTCGGGTGACCAACTCGACGTTCCTGTGGGGCCCGCACGAGGTCGCCCCGGACGCGCCCGAGTTCGAGCGCAACCTGCTGTTCCGCAACGAGAAGGTGCCGCTGACCGCGCTGGAGCTGGACCTGCTCGGCCTGGACGAGGGCCCGGCGACCGGACCGGCGGCGCTGGCCAACGCGGGCGGCGTGGACGTGGCCGGATTCACCGTCGGCTTCGCCACCTCGCTGCCCGCGTTCCAGTACGGCTACCCGTTCGGGCGGCGCCCCAACGGCTTCGAGCCGTGTGCCGACCTGCGCGTGTCGTACGCCGCCTGCCAGGACCACCTCGGCGTGGACCTGATGATCCAGGCGGACGCGAACCCGGGCCGCTGGGCGACGGCGGCGCAGAGCGGCGGCTGGCAGCCCCTGGAATGGATGGGCTCGACCTGGCGGGCGGTGGCCGACCCGACCGTCGGGTTCCGCTACAACGTCACGCCGATGCTGACGGGCAACCTGTTCGACCTGGTCTTCGACGGGCAGAGCGCGATCACGGGCCGGGGTGCGCAACAGCCGCCCCGCCGCTACGTCGGCACCGCCGCGGTCGAGGGCGCCGATCCCGCCGAGTACGCCGTCTACGCCGGCCCCAAGCCGGAGTTCCTGGCGCTGTCGCCCTGGGCGGGCCCGGACGGCGACCGGGCGGGGCTGGCCGCGACCGCCGCCGAACTCGCCCCCGGCTCCGGTTCGCCGCGCGAGAACGCATACCCCGAATCGGTCGTCTACGCCGATCTCACCTGACCGGTTCCACACAGTGGACGTCCGTGGACTACGTTGCTCGCCATGGGTCTCCTGGACAGGTTCTTCGGATCGCCCCGGGACAGGTTCGCCGCCGAGGCGCTGCGGATCGCCCGCCGCGCGCCCGGCATCGTGCGCGCCGCCTACGACGCGGAGAAGTTCGCCGTCGCCGCGTGGCGCGACGGCTCCGGCAGCCCGGTCTGGATCTACCTGGCGAACGTGTTCGCCGAGACCCAGGACGCCCGGCCGGCCGATCGGGCGGCCCGCCTCACCCAGCTCGTACGCATCATCCTGACCCCGCACGACGACGAGGGCTGGGACGAGGTGCGGACCCGGCTCCGGCCGGTGCTGCGCCCCGACACGTTCGGGCAGGCCGGGCCGATGGGCATGGTGCCGCCGCTGTCCCGGACCGCCCTGCCGCACCTGCGGGAGCTGGTGGTCGTCGACCGCCCCGAGTCGATGGCGTACGTGACCCCGCCCCGGCTGGAGGAGTGGGGCGTCAGCGCCGACGACGTGTTCGCCGCCGCCCGGCAGAACCTCGCCGAGCTGGCCGAGCAGTCGCTGCGCCAGCACTGGCCGGACGGCAACGCCATGGTGCGCATGGTGGACTCCGGTGACGGCTACTTCACCTCGCTGCTGCTGGCTCCCGGCTGGCTGGCCGGGGTGAGCGAGCGGATGGGCGAGCCGGTCGTCGCGTTCGTGCCGGACGTGAACACGGTGCTGCTGTGCCCGGCCGACGGCGGCGCGGCGACCGCGCTGCACACGATCGTGGAGAGCGAGTTCAGCGAGGCCGCGCGCAGCATCTCGCCGGTCGGCTACATCGCCGGGGACGGCGGCCGGGTGGTGCCGTACGCGCCGCCCGCCGGCCACCCCGCGCATCCCGCCGCCCAGCGCGCCCGCGTCCTGCTCACCGTGACGCAGTACCGCTCGCAGACCGAGTGGCTGTCGGCGCAGTACGCCGAGCACGGCATCGACGTGTACGTCGGCGGCCTGCTCGCGGCGGCCGCTGCGGACGAGCCGCCGTTCACCGTGGCGTCCTGGGGCGACGGCATCGAGTCGCTGCTGCCGGAGGCGGACTTCATCGCGTTCGCCGGGCCGGACGGCGTCTGGGGCCGGGTGCCGTGGGACGCCGTCGCGCGGCTCGTCCCGCTCACCCCGGAGCCCCTGCTCACCCCCGCCCGCTACCGCGTCGGCGGCTGGCCCGCCCCCGACGTGATGCAGCAGCTGCGCGCGTACGCCGTCGACTGACCCCGGACATGATCGTCCGACTTGCCTGGCAGGCGGGCGAATCTTGGACGCGCTTTCGCCCAGTTGCCTGGCAAGTCGGACGATCGAGGGCGGTCAGCGGCCGTCGAAGCGGTAGGTGGTCTGGCTGAAGTGCAGGCCCTTGCCGAAGCCGAACGCCTTGGCCGGCTCGATCCGGAACACCAGCGCGGTGCCGCCCGCGTGGTGGAACGCGCCGTCGGACACGGTGAAGCGCCACTCCTGGCCGTACTTGGCGAGCCAGATCCCGGCCAGCCGCTGTAGCGACGGTTCATCGGTGACGCGCACCGCGTCGCCCTCGACGACCAGGTCGAGGCCCTCGGCGAGGGTGCTCGAACCGGTCGTCAGGACGCAGTGCGGATTCTCGGCGAGGTTGTGCGCCTTGCGTTCGCCGGGGCCGGTGCAGACGTGCACGGCCCCGTCGGCCCATACCGCGATCACCGGGGTGACGTGCGGGCGGCCGTCCGGGCGCACGGTGGACAGCCAGTACACCTGCGCCCGGGCCAGCTGCTCGCGGGCCTGCTCCCACGGTGTGGAGATCGCGTCCTCGCTGCTGTAGCGCGCGTCGAGCACCGCGACCGGACTTCCGCCTGCCATGACGGTCACCTTCCGGGACGGGTCACCTGTTCGGCGGCGACTGGCTGATGTCGGCCAGCGCCGAGTCGGGGTCACGCTCCGTGGCCAGGTCGCCGATGGAGACGATGCCCACGGCGTGCCCGTTCTCGGTCACGGGCAGGCGGCGCAGCGCGTGCTCGCGCATGAGCTGCACGGCCCGGGACACGGGCTCGTCCGGGCGGATCGTCACGGCGGGCTCGCTGACGACGTCGCGGAGCAGGGTGCTGTCGGGCTGCTTGTGCTCGGCGAGCGCGCGTACCACGATGTCGCGGTCCGTGAGCACGCCCTCCAGATTGCCCTGCCGGTCGGTGACCAGCACGTCACCGATGTTGCGCCGGCTCATCTGCTCGGCCGCCTCCGTGATGGTGGCGCTGTCGGGCATGCACACCGGATCGGTGGTCATGATGTCTCGTACCATCTGCGCGGTTGCCATCTCAACCTCCTTGTGTGGCATTTCCGTGCAATGGTTGTCTTCCCCGCTCGAACCGGACCAAACGTGATCCGGCCGAGCGGGACGCCGTCAGGTGAAGATGCTGACTCCACCTGGGCCGACCAGCAGGCCGACGACGATCAGCACGATCCCCCACAGGATCTCCCTGCGCAGCAGGGCGAAGATACCCGCGATCACGAGTACGACCGCGAGAATCCACAGCAGCGTGGCCATGTGCGTCCCCCTTCGATCTGTGCATCGGCCCGCGCTCCGCGACGGAGGGTGGTGCCGATTCGCACCATTTATCCGTTACCCGGGAACGATCTCGGCCAAACGCGGGGCCGGCGTCAGCCGGTCAGCGCCGAGGCGGCCAGGCGCAGATCGGCCACCAGACCGGCGTAGAGCGCGTCGCGGTCGACGGCGCGCAGCACCGCCGACGGGTGGATGGTGGCCACCAGCCGCGCCCCCTCGTCCGCGAACAGCTCCGGCCGGTGGGCCGCCGCCGGCCACGGCAGCAGCACTCCGCGCGAGCCGGAGACGGTCGCCGCCGGGCCGAGCAGGCCCTTGAGCGCGGTGCCGCCGAGCGCCACCAGCACCTGCGGGTGCAGCAGGCCCAGCTCGGCGGCCAGCCAGGGCAGGCACGCCACGATCTCGGCGCGGTTGGGGTTCTCGTGGATCCGGCGCTTGCCGGTCGCCGTCGCCTTGAACTTGAAGTGCTTGACCACGTTCGTCACGTACGCCTCGGCGCGGTCCAGGCCCGCCTCCGTGATCGCCCGGTCCAGCAGCCCGCCGGCGGGCCCGACGAACGGCGCCCCGCGCCGATCCTCGACGTCGCCGGGCTGCTCGCCGATCAGCACCACCCGGGCGTGCTCCGGCCCCGCCCCGAACACCGTCTGGGTGGCGTCGCGGTAGAGGTGGCAGCCCCGGCAGTGCGCGGCGGCCGCCCGCAACCGCTCGATCGACCCCGGGTCCGCCGGCACGAACGCCTGCGCGCCCCGCTCCGTCTGCACAGCCATGAGGGGACGCGTACCCAGCCGGGCCGGGCGGGAATCAGGCGACCTCGACCGGATCCAGCCGCAGCCGCTCGATCAGCAGCGCGCGGTGCAGGTTCGCCACCGGCGCGACGAGGTCCGGATGGCGCAGCAGCGCGGCCGCGCGCCGGTCCTCGGCGTCCGGCTCGACCAGCCGGGCGAAGTCGTGGGCGCCCCCGGCGGCGTGCTCGCAATCCGCCACCGCGGTCAGCGCGTCGGCGGTCAGGCGCGCGTCCGACAGCAGGCAGGCGGCCCAGCTGGCGACGACCTCGTCGACCCAGCCGCGCCAGACCCGCTCGCTCTCGCGGTCGCCGTCGTACTCGTCGGCGCGCACGGCCCGGTCCAGCCCGGCGGTGCCGCCGGGGCCGAGCATCGACAGCAGGCCGGCGTCCGTCTCGGTCGGGTAGCGCAGCCACGCGGCCAGGGTCGCGGCCTGGCGGGCCTGCGCGAGCACGCGGGCGGCCTGCGCCGGGCCGCCGTCGGACGGGTAGGCGCGGGCGAGCCAGTGCGTGGTGGCGGCGATGACGGGGGCGAGGCCTGCGGTCACGACAACCTCTCAGGGTGGCGCGGCCGCGTCGTCGCGGCCTGCCCCGCCGGGTCCGGCGAGGATCCGCAAGCTTAGCCGCGAATCCGCCCCGGCCGGTCCGCGATCTTCGATGGGTACGCGCGGCCCCGCCGCAGAATGTGACATGCCCGATACCTGTGGTATGCAGCAGAGGTGGATCGCGACCCCGCCGAGGACCTGCTGGCCATCGCCGTCGAGCTGGAGCGGGCCGGCGAGGCCGGCTACCGGATCAAGGCGTTCCGGCGGGCCGCCCAGACCGTGGCGGCCACCGGCCGGGCCGAGCTGGCCGCCCGCGCCGCCGAGGGCACCCTGGCCAAGCTGCCCGGCCTGGGCGACGTGACGGCTCGCTGCGTCGCCGAGTCGCTGGCCGGGGAGGAGCCGGTCTACCTGCGGCGGCTGCTGGCCACCGCGGACCGGCCGCTGGACGAGGCGACCGAGGAGCTGCACGCCGCCCTCCGTGGCGACTGCCACAGCCACTCGGACTGGTCCGACGGCACCGAGAGCATCGCCGGCATGGCCGACGCCGCCCGCGCCCTGGGCCGGGAATACCTGGTGCTCACCGACCACTCCCCCCGGCTCACCATCGCCCGCGGCCTGTCCGCCGAGCGCCTCGCACAGCAGCTGATCGAGGTCGAGCGGCTCAACGCCGGCTACGGCGACGGGTTCCGGCTGCTCAGCGGCATCGAGGTGGACATACTCGACGACGGGTCGCTGGACCAGACACCGGAGTTGCTCGGCCGCCTCGACGTCGTGGTCGCCAGCGTGCACAGCAGGCTGCGCTCCCCCGCCGACGAGATGACGGCCCGCATGCTTGCGGCGGTCGCCGACCCGCACATCGACATCCTGGGCCACTGCACCGGGCGCCTGGTCCGCCGCGCGGCCGGTGACACGGGCACACAGTCCCGGCCGGAGAGCGAGTTCGACGCGGTGGCCGTGTTCGCCGCGTGTGCCGCCCGGGGCGTCGCCGTGGAGATCAACTCCCGGCCGGACCGGCTCGACCCGCCCAAACGGCTGCTCCGGCTCGCGGTGGAGGCCGGGTGCCTCTTCGCGATCGACTCGGACGCGCATTTCAGCACGCAGCTCGACTGGCTGCGCTTCGGTTGTGAGAGGGCCGCGCGCTGCGGCGTGCCAGTGGACCGAGTGGTCAACACCTGGCCCACCGACCGCCTGCTGGCCTGGACCCGCCGCGACCGCGGCTGATCATCGTCCGCGCTCCGGGTCCGCGAAAGACCTGCGCCCCAGGTTTCCGGGGTAGGGTGTCGGCAGCACCCGAAGGCTGGACTGCTGGAAGTCACCCAGGGTCACGTGGAACTCGCGTTGTTCGCGTCGTCGCGTCACCGACATCGACACCGATGCAACGTGAGGAGTCCATCCATGGCAGACCGGATGCTGCGGGGAACGCGGCTGGGAGCCAACAGCTATGTGCCGGTGCGGGGGATCGAACTCGCCCCTAGGCAGATCTGCGAGTTCAGCTGTGCCCATGGACACCTCTTCGAGGTGACCTTCGCCGGCGACGTCGAGCCGCCGACCACCTGGGACTGCAGCTTCGACGGCAACCCCGCGCGGCGCGTCGACGCGCCCGCGGACCCGCAGCAGCACGGTCGGGCCCGGCGTACCCACTGGGACATGCTCCTGGAGCGGCGCTCGCTCGACGAGCTCGAGGTCCTGCTCGACGAGCGGCTGGCCGTGGTGCGCGAGCGGCGCGGCCGCGCCGAACCCGGCTCCCGCCGAGCCCACCGCGACGGGTGACGCCCCGCACCCGGCCGCGTCCGGACGGCCGGGACGGCGGCCACCGGCGTGTATGGTGGGGAGACAGTTTCTTGTTTGTGGTTCTTCCACCTCCCCTGGATCATCTATCCCGGGGTCGGGTTCTCCTTCCGGATTACCGCGGTTGCCGCTGCTCGAGACGGCCCATCGGGGCCTCGCGACGCACGCGGGACCCCCTGTATCAAGGAGAACGACATGGCCACCGGCACCGTGAAATGGTTCAACGCCGACAAGGGTTTCGGCTTCATCTCCGTCGACGGCGGCAGCGCCGACGTCTTCGTGCACCACTCGGTCATCCAGCTCGACGGCTTCCGCGAGCTGCGGGAGAACGAGCGCGTGGAATTCGACATCGTGCAGGGGCCGAAGGGCCCGCAGGCTGAGGCCGTACGCCTCGTCTGACCCCGGCCACCCGCCGGCGCGGCCCGGACGCCGTAGCCCGGTTCCGCGAGTCACCTCACGGAGCCGGGCCCGGCGTCCGGCCGTCCCAGATCGCCGGCGGCCGGCTCTCCCGGGTCGTGCGCCGTCGCCTGGCCTACCTACCGCGAAAGGCTCCAGTTTGAGCACAGCAGCACCCCACCGGGCACGCCGGCGCAGGCGTCCACCGCAGGTTTCCCCCGCGACGACGACCGGCGCGGCCCCCGCCGTCACCGAGCAGGCGGCTGCCCAGCCGGACGCGCGCGGCTTCGCCGAGCTGCCCCTGCACCCGGCGCTGCTGGGCGTCCTGGCGGCGCAGCGGCTCACCGTGCCGTCGCCGATCCAGGCCCGCACCATACCCGACGCCGTCGCCGGCCGGGACGTGCTCGGCGGGGCGCGCACCGGCTCGGGCAAGACGCTGGCGTTCGGGCTGCCGATGCTGACCCGGCTGGCCGGCCGCCGTGCCACCGCACGCCGCCCGCTGGCCCTGGTGCTCGTGCCCACCCGGGAGCTGGCCGCGCAGGTCAGCACCGCACTGGCCCCGTACGCGAAGGCGCTCGGCCTGCGCACCGTCACCGTGGTCGGCGGCCTGTCGCTGGGCCGCCAGAGCGACCAGCTGCGCAACGGCGCCGAGATCGTCATCGCCACTCCCGGCCGCCTCAACGACCTGCTCGAACGCGGCGACTGCCGGCTCGACGAGATCGCCGTCACGGTGCTGGACGAGGCCGACCAGATGGCCGACATGGGCTTCCTGCCCCAGGTGACCTCGCTGCTGATCGCGACCCCGCCGGGCGGGCAGCGCATGCTGTTCTCCGCCACGCTGGACGGCGACGTCGACCGGCTGATCCGCCGGTTCCTGACCGAGCCGGCCCGGCACTCGGTCGACCCGCCTGCCGGCGCGGTGGCCACCATGGACCACCACCTGCTGCACATCGAGGCCGCCGACAAGGACGCCGCCACGGCGCGCATCGGCGCCCGCGACGGCCGCGTCATCATGTTCGTCAAGACGCAGCACCGCGCGGACCGGGTCGCCAAGCGCCTGCTGGCCAGCGGGGTCACCGCGGCCGCGCTGCACGGCGGCAAGACCCAGCCGCAGCGCACCCGCATCCTCGAACAGTTCCGGTCCGGTGCGGTCAACGCGCTGATCGCCACCGACCTGGCGGCCCGGGGCATCCACATCGACGACCTGGACCTGGTCGTGAACTACGACCCGCCCAACGACGCCAAGGACTACCTGCACCGCGGCGGCCGCACCGCCCGCGCCGGGCGCAGCGGCACGGTCGTCACCCTGGTGTCCGGCGACGAGCGCCGCGCCACCTCCCGCCTGCTGGCCGCCGCCGGCGTCAAAGCGCGCACGACGGCGGTGGGCCCGCACGATCACGAGCTGACGCGCATCACCGGGGCGCGTACGCCCTCCGGGATCCCCGCCGTGCTGCCCGCGCCGGTGCCCGCGACACCCGAGCAGGCACCGCCGGCCGCCCGTGGCCGCCGCCGCGGCCGGAGAGCACGGTGAACCCGCCGACGCCGCGGGCGGCGTTCCCCGGGTGGTGGCGTCATGTCTGACGACCTGCGGATCCGTCTGCGCACCCGGGCGGGCGAGCTGTGCCTGCTCGTCGCGGGCGAGGTCGACATGGCGACCGCGTACCTGCTCGGCAGGGTGACCACGGCGGTGCTGCGCACCCGCGACGCGGCGAGCCTGTCCATGGACATGTCCGCGGTGACGTTCATCGACGCCGCCGGGATCGCCGCGGTCATCGGCTGCCGCCGCGAGGCGGCCGAGCACCGCCTCCCCTTCGCCATCGTCAACCCGTCCCGGGCGGTCACCGCCACCATCGGTTTGTGCGGAGTGGAGCACCTGCTCACGGGGTCCGCCGCCGCGCAGGCGCGGACCTCGGCCCCCGCCTGCCGCACCCACCATCGCCGCCGGCCTCCGTCAGGACGGCCACAGCCCGCACGTCCCTGACGCCCGGGTGAGGGTAAAGGAAGGGCACCTTCTTATCGTTATGTGTATAAGAAGGTGCCCTTCCTAACTCTTCCTCGTCCCGTGCCACGCCGCCGACCCCGGCCCGGGACGCGCACGTGACGGTGCCTGCGGCGCGGCGCGGTGATCTAGGGTCGGTGACATGCCCCCAGCACAGATCCCCGGCGCGACGCTGCTCCAGCGCGGCGGCACGGTGCTGGCCGAGACCGTCGCCGCCGGCACCACGGCCCGGACCCGCTATCAGATCGCCTCGGTGAGCAAGCAGTTCACGGCGGCGGCCGTGCTGCTGCTGGCGCAGCGTGGAGCGCTGGCCCTGGACGACCCGATCGGACATCGGCTCGGCGGCTGCCCTCGGGCCTGGCGCGGCATCACCCGGCACCACCTGCTGAGCAACTCGTCCGGGCTGGGGCACTGGGACGAGTACCCGCTGATCGACCTCCACCGCCGGGTCGAGCCCGATGAGCTGCTCGCGTCGTTCCACGAGGTGCCGCCGTTGTTCGCGCCGGGCGCCCGCTTCCACTACAGCAGCCCCGGGTTCGTGCTGCTGGCGCACGTGGTGGCCGAGGCCGCCGGGATGGCGTACCAGCAGGCGCTGGCTGAGATGATCTTCACGCCGCTCGGTATGGCGGACACGTTCGCCGGGGAGCCCGGCGACCGCGCGGACCTCGCCGTGGGCCGCGACGCGAGGGGCGAGCCGGCGCCGCCGTACGAGCTCGACGTCGTGGCGATGGGCGCGGGCGACCTCTGGTCCACCACCGGCGACCTGCTGCGCTGGGTGGACGCGCTGGGCTCCGGGCAGCTGCTCGACGAGCGGCACCGCCGGCTGATGCACACCGCGCACACGCCGACCGGCGGCGGGCCGGACGCCGCCGGGTACGGCTACGGCCTGTTCACCGGCACGGTCGGCGGGACGCCGTGGTTTCACCACGACGGCGGCAACGCGGGATTCCGCTCGTTCCTGGCGTGGGTGCCGGAGCGGGACGTACGCATCGTGGTGCTGAGCGACTCCGAGGCGACCGGCGCCGCCGACCTCGGACCGCTGCTGGCGACGGCCCTCGCCTGAGCAGCCCGGACCAGTGAGGGGTTAAGAAGGGCACCTTCCTCTACGGAAAGCGTTAAGAAGGTGCCCTTCCTTGCAGGCGTATGCGTCGCCCGCCGCGCGGCGCAGCCGGAACGCGCGCTGCCGCACCTCCTCCGGCTGCCCGTCCAGGTGGGCGACGTACGCCGCCAGCTCGTCCGGGGTCAGCGCGGCGGCGCCGAATCGCTCGCCCGTGGCCGCCTCGCCCGCCCAGTCCAGCCCGCGCAGCGCGAACCGCAGCCCGTGCGGCCGGAACTGCGGCAGCTCGTCGTCCCGCAGCGCCGCAGCGCTGAGCCGCCACAGCACCTCCTGCGCGTACGGCCGCACCATTGCCGCATACGGCGAGGGCGCCTGCGCGGGCCCGCCGTATCTCGACGCGTCGCCGAACAGCTCGTTGCCCAGGAACCGGTCCTTGGCGAACGCCTCCTCGACCAGTGCCTCGTCCAGCCCGCCCGCCGCGGCGAGCCCGCCCAGCAGCCGCCCGCGATCACCGGCGCGCAGCGCCGCGCGGACCTCCTCGACCCTGGCCAGCAGCGCGGCCCGCTCCTGCTCGAACGCCTCGCGATACTGCTCCGGCACCGGATGGTGCAGCACCTCAGCCCCCGACCAATGCGGTGAGCCGCACGAACACCACCGGCTCACCTGTTTGCAGCACGATCTCCTCGTCCAGGGCGTCGGCCTGGACACCGTTCACGAACAGGGCGAACGCGCCCGCCTCGAACGCCCGCCAGGCGCGGGCGACCTCGGCGTCCGGATCGGGGTCCACCTCGGCGCGGCCGGGCAGGCGCACCACGCCCGTAGCGGCCTGTGCGCGGACCTCGGCGTCGGTGAGGTACTGCCGGTCCAGCAGCGCCCGGCAGCGAGAGTGGTCCCCGCGCCAGGCGCGGACCTGCTCGGCGACCGCGGCCCGGATCAGCTCGCGCACCGTCGTCCGCTCCCGCGCCAGCTCGATCAGCACGTCCGGCAGCCGTTCCCCGCCCGGGACCCGGCTACGCACCTCCACCCGCATCGTCGCCTCCACGCCTCGAAGATCGCCCGACCCTAACCGCCTGGTACGACACCGTCCGGACCGGACGGACCCGGCGCGGGTGACCGGCGTCCTACGTATGACTAGACGGCCCTACGCACCCCTCTAGGTAGCGCGCGGCCAGGCAAGATACGCCATCGCTGCGGATGGATCGGGCCCGCCGGGAGACGACTATTGGTCATGTCGGAAAGACAAGCACGACGGACTGAGGAGTCTGAGATGTTCGGATCGCCCGAGCTGTACTTCGATCTCGCGAAGCTGCACCACCGCGAGCTCCTGGACGAGGCCGAGAAGGAGCGGGTGGCCGCGAGGCTGCACCGCCACGGCCGCAAGCGCCGCCAGGCGCACGACCGCAACGCGCGGTGAACCCCACCGGCACAGGCCCGGGAGCCGTCACACGGCCCCGGGCCTGTTCGTATCCCCGCCCGCTGCGAAACCCGGTGCCCTCGCGCGGCACCCGGACGGCACAATGTCCCGATGCCCGGACTGAGCACCGCCCTGCTGCACGAGATCGACCCGCTTGCTCGCCCCGAGCGGCTGCGCCTGCTGGCGCGCCGGGCGCGGGAACTGGCCGGGACGCCCGCGCTCGATGCGCTGCTGGCCGAGCTCCGCACGGGTGACACGTTCCACCGTGAAATGTGGCTGTTCTTCGCGACCGTCGCCGGTCACCGCGACGCCGTCGTCGCCGCGCTGGCCGACCCCGACCCCGAGCTGCAGAGCATCGCCCTGGGCGGCTGGCTGCGCAGCCATCCCGTCACCGCGGACGAGTTGTGGGGCTTGCTCGCCGACGCGCCCGCCCGGCTGCGCCGCACCGCCTACCGCGCCGTGCGCAAGGCGCGGCTGTCGGGTCCGGTCAGCGGCATCATCGACCGGGTACGCGAGCGCTACGGCGACGCCGAGGCCGCCGGCCTGCTGGGCGACTGCGACGCGGAGACGGTCGCCCGGCTGCTGCCGGAGCTGACGCACGCGATCGGCAGCTGGGCCGTGCTCGCCAAACGGCACCCCGGCGTCGTGCTGGACGAGGTCGAGCGGCAGCTGGCCCGGACCCTGCCGCCGCACGAGCAGTGGTGGCTGCCGCCCAACCACGGGCGGATCTGCACCGGCTTCTGGGCCGCCGCGGCCGAGCTGCCCGCGCGTGCACTCGACCTGCTCGAGGCATACGCCCCGGTGAGCGGGCTGCCCGGACCTTACCGCCACTACCACGCCCTGGCCGCGGCCGACCCGCGGCGGGTCTTGCGGCTGCTCACCGCGCCCGGCCGGGCCGAGCGCACCGGCGGCGCGGTGCTGCCCTCCGGCCTGTGGCGGCGGCTGGCCGCGCTCGGCACCGCCGAGCTCGCCGGGCTGGCCCGCATCCGGCGCGGCCACGGCGACGGCGCGGGCCTGGCTCCGCTGCTGGCCGCCCGTGCCCCGCGCGACCGCGAGGCGCTGTTCGACGCCGCGTACGAGGGCACCTCGCGCGAGTTCGTGATCGTGCCGGACGAGGTGCTGGAGCTGCTCCCGCACGCGCGGCGGGCGGCCGAGGCCCGGCGCATGCTCGGCCTGGCCACCGTACGCACCGACGAGCACCTCATCCTCGGCTACCACGCGTTCCTGCCGTGGGCCGAGGCCAAGGCGGAGCTGCTCACCTGGGTCCGCCGACCGTCCGCAGCCGACCGGGGGTACGCGTACCGGCGGCTGGTCGCGTGCGCGGCCCGCAGCCGTGACGCCGCCGTCGTCACCGAAGCGCTCACGCTGCTGGGCAGGCTGCGCAACGACCAGCTCCCGGTGCGTCATGAGGCTTTGGACCAGCTGGCCCAGGTCAACCCGCGGCTGCTGGAGCCCGGCACGGCCGAGCTGCTCGACCAGCTCGTCCGCGACGAGACGCACGCCAGGGACAGCACCGCCGGGACACGCGACGCGCTCAAGCGGCTCGCCGTCCGCGTGCTGCAGCAGCGCAGCGCCACGCCAGAGCTGGCCGGTTGGGCGCTGCGCACGCTGTCCCACCTGTTCGGCGACGACCGGCTGCCCAGCCTGTACGGGCTGGGTCGGCAGCTGCGGCGCGGCCAGGAGAAGGACTTCTTCGCCGCGGTGCGGGACTGGGTCACCGCGGCGGTGACGCGCGGCCGGTACGGGCCGCTGTTCGCCGTGGCCGACGGCCTGGACGAGCGCGCCTGGCGGCTGCCCGAGCTGCAGGAGATGCTGCAGTGCGCGATCAACCGGGGCAACGTCGGCTCCGTCGTCCGGCAGGCCGTGCAGCTGTGGCTGGCCGATCCCGCCACCCGGGGCGAGCGGGTCGCCGAGGTCCTCGCGTGGGACCCCTCCACCGTCGACCTGCCGCAGGTGTGGGACTGCCTCGCGGGCCAGCGCACCGACCTGCTCGACACCGTCCTCGGCGAGACGGCGCCCACCGGCATGTTCCTGTCCGCGGGCACGCGCTGGCTGCCGCGGCACGCGCACGGGGCGCGCCGCTGGCTGCCCCGCCAGCAGCGCCGCTACCTCGATCTGCTGGCCGGGGTCGCCGCCGACACGGGCGCGAACGAACACCGCCGCGCCGCCGCGATCCGCGCCGCGGCCGACGTGCCGGGCGCGGGCCGGGACCTGGTGGCGGCCTACCTCGGAGCGCCCGAGGTCGTGCTGGCCGAGGCCGCGCTGCACGCGCTGGTGTGGACGGACCGGCCCGGTGACGCCCTGCCCACCCTGCTCGCGCACGCCGCCGGCGACCGGGCCCGTGTCGCGGTCTACGCCGCCACCCGTGCCGCCGCCCACCTGCGCCCCAGCGAGCTGCGCCCCGTGCTGGCGGCCGCGCTCGACGGCGCCAAGGTGACCAGCCAGAAGGAGATCCTGCGGCTGGCGGCCCGGTTCGCCGTGCCGGACGCGGGTGGCCTGCTGCTGGCCCAGTGGCAGCGCGACGGCCTGCACCGGGACGTACGCACCGCGATCGTGTCGGCCGCCCGGCAGCACCCCGAGTGGCCGCAGTCCTGGGAGATCCTGGCCGGGGCGGTGCACGGCACCCGGGAGGACGCGCTGGCGCTGCTGGCCGCCGCTCCGGAGACGGTCGCGACGGCCGACCGTGACCGCTACGGCGCGCTCGTCGCCGCCTGCTGCGACAGCACCGATCCCGTCATCGCCGACGCGGCCTGGCGCGCGCTGCCGGACTGGGACGGTGCGGCCGCCCTGACCGGCGACGCCGCATACACCCGCCTCACCGACCTGGCCGACCGGCAGGTGTGGCGCAGCGTGGCGGCCGCCCTGGCGACGCTGACCCTGCGCGGCGAGCACCAGGACCTCCTGCACCGTGTCCTGTCCCGGCTGATCGAGCTGGACCTGGCCGATGACGACCGCGACCCCGAGGCCGACCGGCCGGCCCGCCGCCGCCTCGAACACCTGGTGGGCGCGTACACCGTCAGCCGGCTCAACCCGCCGGAGCCGACCGAGACGGCACTGCAGGCCGAGCTGGGCGCCGTCCTGCTACGGCACGAGGACCACGTGGACAGTGGCGCGCACCTGTCACTGCAGTCGGCGGTGGGCTCCGACGACCGCCTGCGCCCGGTGCTGACCGAACTCGCGGTGCACCTGGCGCACCGCCCCGGTGCCGCCGCACGCCTGCTGCCCCGGCTGAAGGTCCTCGTCAAACGCCGGGCCGCCTGGTCCCCCGAAGCCACGCTGGCCGCCGCCACCGCACTGGCCGCCCGGCCGGAGCCCGCAGCCGGGCAGTTCGCTGTCGTGCTCGCGGCACGCGGCGCCTCCGACCAGTGGCCGCAACCCTGGCGTGAGCTGGTGCGGCAGCTGCGCAGACACGCCGACCCCGATGTACGCGAGGCCGCGTACGCCCTCGTGCTCGCGGCGGGCTGACGGGCATCGTCCGCGCGCGGGCCACAACTTCTGGGTTGTAGGTACAACCCAGAAGTTGTGGCCCGCGACTGCGTTCGCCCCCCGACGACGAAGAACCCGCCCGGTGACGGCTGGCCTGTGGCGCGGATGAGGCCGAGCACACAGCCGGCGGGCGGAAAACGCCTGGCGGACCTGTCCGTACCCGCCGGTACGCTGTCGCCCGTGGGTAGTCAGCGTGGTGGGGTCAGCTCGGCGATGATCGGGCGCGACCGTGAGCTGCGCCAGCTGACCCAGCTCGTGGCGGCCCGCCGTCCGGCGGTGGTGTTCGTCGGCGGCGAGCCCGGCATCGGCAAGACCCGCCTGGTCCGCGAGCTGCTGGCGACCCTGCCCGAGCAGGCCGTGGCGCTGGTCGGCCAGGCCGAGCCCGACTCCCTGGCCCGGCCGTACGAGCTGCTGCTCGACGCGGTCGACGGCGTGGACGTGCCCGCCGGCCGCCTGACCGCGCTGACCGATCCGCAGCTGAGCCCGGTCGAGCGGCTGCACAGCGGGCTGTCCCTGGTCGCGGAGCTGTCCGGCGAGGCGCCGACGGTCATCGTGTTCGAGGACCTGCACTGGGCCGACTCGGAGAGCGCGGCCCTGTTCGAGCGCCTGGCCGACACCGACGGCCCGCGCCTGCTCGTCGGCACCTACCGGCCGGACGAGGTGAGCAACCGCCACCCGCTGGCCTCGCTGCTGGAGCGCATGGAGCGCCGCCACGCGGTGACACATCTGCGGCTGGAGCGGCTCACCGAGTCGGAGACCGCGGCGCTGCTGGCCACCGCCACCGGCCGCCCGGTGCCCTACCGCACCGCCGCCGCGCTCTTTCACCGCACCGGCGGCAACCCGTTCTTCCTGGAGGAGCTGCTCGGCTCGTGCGCGCCCGGCGACCTGGAGTCGCTGGTCGAGAAGCCGCTGCCGTGGAGCCTGGCCGAGGTGCTGCGGCGCCAGGTGGCCAGCCTCGACCCGGCGGCGCAGCGGGTCGTCGAGGCCGCCGCGGTGCTCGGCCGCCGGGCCCCGTTCGACCTGCTCGCGACGGTGACCGGGGCGGGTGAGGACGAGCTGATCGGTGTGCTGCGCGACCTGGTGGTGCGCGGCGTGCTGGTGGAGACCGGCGAGGACGAGTTCAGCTTCCGGCACGCCCTGGTGCGCGAGGCCATCACCGGGCAGATGCTGGGCCGCCAGCGCCGCCGCCTGCACGAGAGCGCCCTGGAGGCGCTGCAGCGCGGCGGCGAAGCCGATCCGGCGCTGGTCGCCCACCACGCGCAGGCCGCCGGGCGGTACGCCGACATGGTCTCCGCGGCCCGCCGCGGTGCGCTGGAGTACCTGGCCATCGGCTCGGCGTACCAGGCGCTCCAGCTGGCCGAGATGGGCATGGCCGAGGAGCCGGACGACCTGGTGCTGCTGTCCGCGGCGGCGCGCGCCGCGTGGCTGGCCGGCCTGCTCGACGACGCCGCCGGGTACGCCCGGCGCTGGCGCGACCTGGCCGACGGCCCCGCCGACCGGGCCGACGCGCTCTACCTGCTGATCCGGCTGTCCTGGGAGGCCGACGACCTGCCCTGGCTGGAGCGGGTCACCGCCGACCTCGAGCAGCTCATCGCCGAGCTGCCGCCCGGCGCGGACCAGGCGCGGGCGATGACCGCGGTGGCCCAGTCGGCGATGCTGCGCGACTACGACGACGAGTCGCTGGTCTGGGCCGACCGGGCGCTCGCGCTGGCCGCCGAGTTCGATCTCCCGCAGATCCGGCTGGCCGCGCTGGTCGAGAAGGGCACCGTGCTCACCGGCTACTCCGAGCGCGCCGTCGAGGGCCGGGCGATCCTGTCCGGACTGGTCGCCGAGGCGGAGCGGCGCGGCGAGTGGGTGCTGGCCGCCCGCGCGCTCAACCGCCTGTTGCACATGCCGCAGACCTCCTCGCTCACCGAGCAGGCCGAGCTGCTGGAGCGGATGCGCCGCGACGCGGAGCGGGCCGGGTTCGAGTCGCTGGCCGTGGCCGCGTACTACCAGGGCCGGGCCCGGCTGGCCATGCGCGAGGGCGACCTGCGCGCGGCGATCGGCGCGCTCGACGACGGCCGCGCCCGCGACCGCGGCTACCACTACTCGGGCCGCCGCGCCGACTACCACGCGGTGTTCCTGGCCGGGCTGTGCCTGGAGTCCGGCGCGCTGGACCGGGCCCGCGGCCTGCTCGTCGACCTCGGCGGGATCGAGAAGGTGGATCCGATGGTGCTGCACGGCATCGGCTTCCACCTGGCCTGCCGCGACGGCGACCTCGCCACCGCCGACACGCTGCTGGACCGGGTGCTGGACGGCCTGCGCGCCCAGCCCTGGCGCAGCGGCGAGCAGGCCCACGACCTGCTGTCCGCCGCGCTGCACCTCGGGCTGCCGCTGCCCCGGCTGCGGCAGCTGTCCGAATCCCTGCTCGACGGCCAGGTCTGGGACCACTGGCGCACCCTGGTCGAAGCCCAGGTCGCCGAGGTGTGCGGCCGGACCGCCGCGGCGCTCGACGGCTACCGTTCCGTCGCGGGGACCCCGCTGCTCGCCCCGGCCGTCAACGGCACCGCCCACCTCGGCGCGGCCCGCTGCCTGCTCACCCTGGGCCGCGACGCCGAAGCCGCCGACCGCGTGAACCGGGCCGGTGAGCTGCTACGCCACTGGGCGGGCTGGCGCGTCGAGCAGCTCACCCAACTCCAGGCACAACTCGGCCTCACCCCCGCCGACAGCCGGCACACCGTCACCGGCGTAGCCGCCCTCACCACCCGCGAACGCGAGGTCGCCCTCCTGGTCGCCGACGGCCTAACCAACGCCGAACTGGCCCGCCGCCTCTACTTCTCCCCCCGCACCGCGGCCGTCCACGTCTCCAGCATCCTCCGCAAACTAGGCGTCACCTCCCGCACCGAGGTAACCACCGCCCTCACCCACTGACCACCCGCGCCCCGCCCCAAGATCGGGCAAGTTGCCTGGCACATGGGCGAATGCGCGGTCAAGATACGCCCGAGTGCCAGGCAAGTCGGATGATCATGGCGGCTCCCGGCCAGTACGGGGTCGCGGTTCGGGAAAGAAGGTCGGAGGACCCCTCAGCAAGTCCGCAAGGGACGTGTCAGGTCACACGCACGAGGCGTGGACAGAGGAGGGGCCCTCCATGGCAGCGATCCTCCACTGAACGCCCCGGCCCGGTCAAGCCGGAGCGCGGCGGAGCAGGCGGCAGGGGCACTTGACAGCGCGGGCTCGTGGATGTTTTCTGTGAACGTTCACAGCGGACGCCCGGTCCGGTGTGGACGCCTCCGATGTGTCTGTGGGCAAACAAACACCTCAGGAGGACCCATGCACAGAACGAAGGCACTGCTCGCCGCGGCGGCGCTGGCCGTCGCGACGGCGCTGGCCGCTCCCGCGCTGCCCGCGGCGGCCGCCTCGACGGTCACCAACCCCGGGTTCGAGTCCAACGGGGCGAGCCAGACCCCGTCCGGCTGGTCCGAGTCGGGCACGGTCGCGGCGTCGAAGTCCGAGGCGGGCGGGCGCAGCGGCAGCTACCGCGGCACGCACTGGTCGGCCTCGGCGTACACCGTCGAGACGTACCAGACCCTGACCGGCCTGACCAGCGGGTCGTACACGCTGAGCGCGTGGGTGCGCTCGGGCGGCGGCCAGTCGGCGGCGTACGTCGCGATGAAGAACTGCGGCGGCGCGCAGGCGCAGGCGAACATCCCCACCAGCAGCACGAACTGGGTGCAGGTGTCGGTGACGGCCAACGTCAGCTCGGCGAACTGCACCATCAGCGTCTACTCCAGCGCCGCCGCCAACCAGTGGATCAACGTGGACGACGTCACCTTCGTCAAGAACGGCGGGGGCACCAGCCTGCAGGTCAAGGGCGGTGACGTGTCCTCGGTGAAGAAGAACGAGGACAAGGGCGCGCTGTACTACAACGCCTCGGGCACGCAGCAGGACCCGCTGCTCATCCTCAAGAACGCGGGGATGAACTACGCCCGGCTCAAGGTCTGGGTCAACCCGGCCGACGGCTACAACAACAAGGCCCGCGTGCTCACCATGGCCAGCCGGATCAAGGCGCAGGGCATGAAGCTGCTGGTCGACTTCCACTACTCCGACTCGTGGGCCGACCCGGGCAAGCAGGTGCCCCCGGCCGCCTGGTCCGGCCACTCGCTTTCGCAGCTGGTCACGGATGTCTACAACCACACCTACGACGTGCTGAACGCGCTCAAGGCGCAGGGCACCACGGCGGACATGGTGCAGGTTGGCAACGAGATCAACCCCGGCATGCTGCTGCCGACCGGTAGCACGTCCAACTGGGGCAACCTGTCCCAGCTGCTCAAGTCCGGCATCAACGCCGTGAAGGCGGTCAACTCCTCGACGCTGGTGATGCTGCACCTGGCCGAGGGCGGCGACAACGCCACCTTCCGCTGGTGGTTCGACCAGGCCGTGGCGTACGGGGTGCCGTTCGACGTGATCGGCGCGTCCTACTACTGCTACTGGCACGGCCCGATGTCCGGCCTGCAGAACAACCTGAACGACATGGCCGCGCGCTACGGCAAGCCGGTGATCGTGGTGGAGACTGCCTACGGGTTCACCACCGCGCAGGACGACGCGGAGACCAACATCTTCACCTCGTCGCTGGCGAGCGCATGCGGCTACCCGGCCACCGCGCAGGGCCAGCGGGACGCGTTCCAGGCGGTGGTGAACATCGTCAAGAACGTGCCCAACGGCCGCGGCATGGGCGTCTTCTACTGGGAGCCGGGCTGGACCGCGCAGGCGGGCGCCGGCTGGGACCCCGCCAACCCGTCGTCGGGCAACGGCTGGGAGAACCAGGCCCTGTTCGACTACAACTCGCGGGCGCTGACCGCGATGTCGGTGTACGGCTCGATGTAGGCGACGGCGCCGCCGGGTGGTAGGGCACCCGGCGACGCCGCCGTTGACAGCCGACGCGACTGTTGCGAACATGTGAACGCTCACAGACACATCGGCGGTCCAACATGCCGCGCTCGCCGCGACCACGCATCGCGCGTGGCGTACGGCAGCGCGGTCAGCTGGTGGCGATCACGCGCACTCCGCCACCCGGCACGGTGACCTCCCCGGCCCAGCTGGTGCCGTCGAGCAGGTCGGTCCCGGCCACGTCCGGCACGGTGACGGGCTCCGCACCGTGGTTGATCAGGAACAGGTGCCCGCCGCGCCGCACCGCCTCGACCGTCTCCGGCAGCCCGCGCGGGCGGTCCACCCCGGCCGCGTCCAGTGCCCGCGCCAGCACCGGCCGCAGCGCGTCCACACTGGTGGCGACATACCACGCGGTGCCCCGGCCCAGCTCATGCCGGGTGATCGCGGGATGCCCGGCGTCCGGGCCGGTCGCGAAGTCGGCGACGCTCACCGCACCGGCCGGGCGCACCCGCTCCGACCACACCCGCGCCGCCGTGCCGTCCGACAGCGCGACCGTCTCGTGCTCGCGCAGCGGGTGGAACTCCTCGACGGACAGTCCCAGCACGTCGCGCAGCGCGCCCGGGTACGCCCCCGGGTGCACGGTGTCGTGCTCGTCGACGATCCCGGAGAAGTACGACACCAGCAGGTGCCCGCCCGACTCGACGAAGCAGCGCAGGTTCTTGGCCGCCGTCTCCCCCAGCAGGTAGCCGCTCGGCACCACCACCAGCCGGTACGCCGAGAGGTTCTCGGCCGGGTGCACGAAGTCCACCGTGGCGTGCTCGCGCCAGAGCGCCTGGTAGTACGCGTCGACGCGCTCGCGGAAGCGCAGGTCCACGCTGGGCCGCCACTCCAGCTCCAGCGCCCAGTAGGACTCCCAGTCCCAGACCACGGCGACCTCGGCGTGCACGCGCTCGCCGCGTACCCCCGCGATGGCCTGAAGCTCGCCACCAAGGGAGACCACGTCGCGCCAGAGCTGCGAGCCGGTCCCGGCGTGCGGAACCATCGCCGAGTGGAACTTCTCCGCACCCGACCGCGAGGCCCGCCACTGGAAGAACAGCACCGCGTCGGAGCCGCGCGCCACGTGCGCGAGGCTGTTGCGGCGCATCTCCCCCGGCCGCTTGGCGATGTTGCGGGGCTGCCAGCTGACCGCGCCCGTCGAGTGCTCCATCAGCAGCCACGGCCGGCCGTTGCCCAGCGAGCGGGTCAGGTCCGCCGACAGGGCCAGGTCGATGTGATTGTCGGGCTGCTCGGCGTTGAGGTAGTGGTCGTTGGACACGACGTCCACCTCGGGCGCCCACCGCCACAGGTCCATCGACTTGCAGTTGGTGGTCATGAAGTTGGTGGTCACCGGCAGGCCCGGCGTGACCTCGTGCAGGACGTCGCGCTGCACGGTGAAGCAGGCCAGGTTCTCCGCCGAGCTGAACCGGGCGAAGTCCAGCCGCTGCGCCGGGTTGACCACGGTGTGGTTGGCGCGCGGCAGGTCGATCTCGTCCCAGCCGCCGTAGCGCTGACCCCAGAAGTTCGTGCCCCACGCCGCGTTCAGCGCGTCGAGCTCGCCGTACGTCTGGCGCAGCCAGTCGCGGAACGCGTGCAGGCTGGTGTCGCAGTAGCACTCGCCCAGCGGCGCGCCGTACTCGTTGTGCACGTGCCACATCACCACCGCCGGGTGGTCCCGGTAGTGCTCGGCCAGCCTCCGCGCCAGCGCGGCGGTGGCCGCCCGGTACTCCGGCGAGCTGGGACAGGCGGTCTCGCGCCCGCCGACTCCGTAACGCACCCCTTCGCGGTTGACCGGCAGGGTGTGCGGGTACGCCTTGGCGAACCACGGCGGCGGGGCGGCGCTGGGCGTGGCGAGGTCGACGCTGACCCCGTTCGCGTGCAACCGGTCCACGATCTCGTCGAGCCAGCCGAACTCGTAGCGGCCCGGCGCCGGCTCCAGCAGCGCCCAGGCGAACACGCCCAGGCTGACCAGGTTGACCCCGGCCTCGCGCATCAGCGCGACGTCCTCCTCCTGCACCTCGCGGGGCCACTGCTCCGGGTTGTAGTCGCCGCCGTAGGCCAGCCCCCGCAGGCGTGGCACGACATGATCGGACTCAGGCACAGGATCCCCCTGAAAGCACGGTACGTCTGTGAACGTGCACAGTAGCCGAGCCGGGTCCGGCCGGGAAGGGTCCCCCGGGGCGGGCCGCTTGATCGTCCGACTTGCCCGGCACATGGGCGGTCGCGGGCTCAAGATTCGTCCTATTGCCAGGCAAGTCGGACGATCATGAGGGCCGCAACCCTCGTGTAACGCCTCGGACACGGGGCCTTGACGGGCTCGATACGGCAGCGCAGACTGTGGCGCACTGTGAACGTTCACAGAGATTTCGCCTTTTGACGGAGGACCTATGCGTACCAAGCGGCTCAGCGCGGCGCTGTCCGTGCTGCTCGCCGGCGCCCTCGTGGCGGGCTGTTCGAGCGGCGCGGAGGAGCAGACCCCGCAGGAGACCGGACCGGTCGAGCTGACCTTCTGGACCTGGGCGCCCAACATGGACAAGATCGCGGCGGTGTGGAACGAGGCGCACCCCGACATCAAGGTCACGGTCAGCAAGCAGGCCGGCGGCGACGAGGCGGCGGCGAAGTTCCTCACCGCGGCCAAGGCGGGCAACGCGCCCGACCTGGTGCAGGCCGAGTACCAGATGCTCCCGTCGTTCGTGGCCGCCGAGGCGGTCGCCGACATCAAGGCCGACGTCGAGGGCGTGCGCGGCGAGTTCTCCGACGGCATCTGGAGCCTGGTCACCCTGGGCACGGACGCCGTGTACGGGCTGCCGCAGGACAGCGGCCCGATGATGCTCTACTACCGCCAGGACCTGTTCGCTAAGTACGGCATCGCCGTGCCGAAGACCTGGGACGAGTACGCCGCCGCGGCGAGGACGGTGCGCGCCAAGGACAAGAGCGTCTACCTGGGCGGGTTCTCCACGAAGGACCCGGGCTGGTTCGCCGGGCTGTCGCAGCAGGCGGGCGGCCAGTGGTGGGCCATCACCGGCGAGGCGTGGAAGGTCGGCATCAACGACGACGCCACGAAGAAGGTCGCCGACTTCTGGGGCGGCCTGGCCAAGGAGGGCGCCGTCGACACGCAGGCGCCGTGGACGCCGGAGTGGAACGCCGCGCTCAACGGGGGCAAGCTGCTGACCTGGGCGTCGGCGGTCTGGGGTCCGGGCGTGCTGTCCAGCAACGCCCCTGACGGCAAGGGCAAGTGGGCGATCGCGCCGCTGCCGCAGTGGAGCGCCGGGGAGAGCTACTCCGGCTTCTGGGGCGGCTCGTCGATCGCGGTGTCCGCGGGCAGCAAGCACCGCAAGGCCGCCGCGCAGTTCCTGAGCTGGCTCAACACCGACGCCAAGGCCGTCGACCTGCTGATCAAGGAGGCCGCCATCTACCCGGCCGCCAAGAGCGGGCAGAAGCTGCTGACCACGGCGCCGGAGTACTTCGCCAACCAGCCCGACTTCTGGCAGCAGGCCACCACCATCGCGGGCACCGCGCGCGGCTTCACCTTCGGCCCGAACGTCAACGTGGCGTACGGCGCGTACAAGGACGCCTTCGACAAGGCGGTGCAGCAGAAGTCCTCCTTCTCCGACGCGCTCGCGGCGGTGCAGGACGCGACGGTCGCCGACATGAAGAAGTCCGGCTTCACGCTGGCCGGCTGACCCATGTCCACGGCACAGAAGGGCGCCCGCGTACACCGCGCGGGCGCCACCCCCTACCTGTACCTGGCCCCGGCGGTCGTGCTGTTCACGCTGTTCGTGGCCGCGCCGATCGGCTACACGGCCTACCTGAGCATGCGCCGGGTCAAGTTCTCCGGCCTGGGCCTGGGCAAGAACTCGCGCACCGAGATCTTCGCCGGGCTGGACAACTACCGGGCCGCCGTCGCCGACGGCGAGTTCTGGGCGGGCTGGCTGCGCGTGCTCGGGTACGCCGGGCTGGTGCTGACCCTGATGCTGGGGCTGGCGCTGGTGTTCGCGCTGCTGCTGGACTCGGCCCGGGTGCGGCTGGCCCGCTTCTCCCGCATCGCGATCTTCCTGCCGTACGCGGTGCCGGGCGTGGTCGCCACCCTGCTCTGGGGCTTCCTCTACCTGCCCAGCCTGAGCCCGATCCACGCCACGCTGCGCGCGTTCGGGGTGGAGAACGTGGACCTGCTCGACCCGAGCACGGTGCTGTTCTCGATGGTCAACGTCGCGATCTGGGGCGGCACCGGGTTCAACATGCTGGTCCTCTACACGCAGCTGCGGGCCATCCCCCGCGACTACTACGAGGCGGCCCGCATCGACGGGGCGGGCGAGCTGGCCATCGCGCTGCGGGTCAAGGTGCCGATGCTGGCCCCGGCGCTGGTGCTGACCACGGTGTTCTCCATCATCGCGACCATCCAGGTGTTCACCGAGCCGATGACGCTGCGGCCCATCTCGAATGCGGTCAGCTCCACCTGGAGCCCGCTGATGAAGGTGTACACGGACGCGTTCATCAACGGCGACCTCTACTCGGCGGCGGCCACCTCGCTGGTCATCGCGGTGATCTCGGTGGTGCCGTCGCTGCTGTTCATGCGGCTGGTGCGCCGCCAGGCGTTCGGGGAGGAAAGATGACCGCCGTCGCGGAGAAGCCGCGCACGCGCGTCGAGGCGGAGAAGCCTCGGCCGCGTGGGGTACGCCGGGGGTTCGGGCTCGCGCCCACGGCCGTGCTGCTGCTCGGGGCGCTGTACTGCCTGCTGCCGGTGTGCTGGGTGCTCGCCGCGTCCACCAAGACCCGCGGCGAGCTGTTCACGTCGAACGCGTTCACGCCGGGCACGGGGCTGCTGGACAACATCGCGGACCTGTCGGCGTACCGGGACGGGATCTTCTGGCAGTGGATGGCCAACACCGCGCTGTACGCGGGCGTCGGCGCGCTGCTGTCCACGGCGGTGTCGGTGCTGGCCGGGTACGCCCTGGCCAAGTTCCGGTTCTTCGGCCGCAACGCCATCTTCAACGTGCTGATCGGCGGCATCCTGGTGCCGGCCGTGGTGCTGGCGGTCCCGCAGTACCTGCTGCTGGCCAAGGCCGGGCTGGCCAACACGTACTGGGCGGTGCTGCTGCCCAGCATCCTGCACCCGTACAGCATCTACCTCGCCCGGATCTACGCCGCCGCGGCGATCCCGGACGCGCTGCTGGAGGCGGGCCGGATCGACGGGGCGGGCGAGCACCGGCTGCTGCGGGTGGTGGCGCTGCCGCTGATGGGACCGGGCATGGTGACGATCTTCCTGTTCCAGTTCGTGGCGATCTGGAACAACTTCCTGCTGCCCTTCATCATGCTCGCCGACGACGAGCGCTTCCCGCTCACCGTCGGCCTCTACACGCTGCTGGCCACCGGGGCCAACCAGCCCGCGCTGTACAACCTGGTGATCACCGGGGCGCTGCTGTCGATCATCCCGCTGATCGCGCTGTTCCTGACCATGCAGCGGTACTGGCGCACGGACCTGTCCGGCGGGTCTGTGAAAAGCTGATGGTCGTGACGAACAAGCGGCGTCCCACGATCCACGACGTGGCCCGTGCCTCGGGAGTATCCCGGGGCACGGTGTCCCGCGCCCTCAACGGCGACCCCTACGTGAGCACGGCGGCGCTCGCGGCGGTGAAACGCGCCGTCGCCGAGACCGGGTACGTGGTCAACCGCGCCGCGCGCAGCCTGGTCACCCAGCGTACGAACACCGTGGTCATGGTGCTGTCCGAGCCGCAGGAGAAGCTGTTCGAGGACCCGAACTTCAGCGTGCTGCTGCGGGTGGCCACCCGGCGGCTGGCCCAGCGCGACGTCGCCCTGGTCATGATGGTGGCCGGCGACGACGGCGACCGCGAGCGGGTCATCCGCTACCTGCGCGGCGGCCACGCCGACGGGGTGCTGCTGCTGTCGGCCCACTCCGGCGACCCGCTGCTGGCCGAACTCGACGGCCTGTCCATCCCGGCCGTGGCCTGCGGCGCGGTGCTGGGCCGCGAGGGCGTGATCCCGTACGCCGCCGCCGACGACCGCGAGGGCGCCCGCCAGATGACGCAGTACCTCGTCGACCAGGGCCGCAGGAAGATCGCCACGATCACCGGCCCGCTCGACACCCCCGGCGGCCTGAACCGGCTGGAGGGCTTCTGCGACGTGCTCGGCCGCAAGGCCGTCAAGAAGCTCATCGCGCACGGCGACTACTCCCGGCACGGCGGCGAGACCGCCATGACCGAGCTGCTCGACCGGACGCCCGACCTCGACGCCGTCTTCGTCGGCTCCGACCTGATGGCCGCCGGGGCGCTCGCCGTGCTGCGCGCCCGCGGCCGCCGCGTCCCCGAGGACGTCGCCGTCGGCGGCTTCGACGACTCCGCCATCGCCGCCTCCACCCACCCCCGCCTGACCACCGTCCGCCAGCCCCTGGAACAGGTCGCCACCGAAACAGTCCGCCTCCTCCTCGAACTCATCGACGGCGCCGAGACCGTGGACCCCGTGGTCCTCCCCACCGAACTCGTCACCCGCGAATCCGCCTGAAAGGAAGGGCACCTTCTTATCGTTTTCCGTAGAGGAAGGGCACCTTCTTAACGCCGTCGCCGTCGCCGTCGCCGTCGCCGTAGACGTCGGTGTCGGTCAGGCCGCTGTTGCGCTCAGCTCCAGGTGAAGCCGTCGAGCAGGGCGAGGAACTCGGCGCGGGACAGGCCGGGCCGCAGCGACCTCACCTCATAGCCCAGCTCCCCGCCGCCCGGAGCGGGCACCCGCCACAGGAAGCGGTACTCGCCGAGCAGGTCGTACAGAACACCGTTGACCGGCCCGGCCTGCAGCGGCACGCCGTTCGGGGTGGCCTTGGCCGGATCGGTGCCCATGACATCGACCTGCGACACGGCCATCTCGAGGTTCCCCGTGTTCGTCGGTGTGTAGTTGGCGAGGAACGTCTCCGGATCCGCGTTTCGGGCGACGGCCCCGTAGCCGTTGAGAGGGATGCCCCGCCACGCGACCGGCAGGTGTGCCCGGTCGTACACAGGCGGCCGGCGTCCCGTGGCCGGGTCCACGAGGATCTGCTGCGTGCTGACGGCATGCGACAGCAGCTCGACCATGGGGATGCCCGCGCGGGTGCAGTCGTCGGCGCGGCGCAGCGTGCCGGTGACGGCGACGGCCGCCGTGTCGCCCCGCACCTCCACCGTCACCCTGGGCG
This sequence comes from Catellatospora sp. IY07-71, assembly GCF_018326265.1. Lineage (GTDB taxonomy): Bacteria > Actinomycetota > Actinomycetes > Mycobacteriales > Micromonosporaceae > Catellatospora. Next base: position 4,419,015 of record NZ_AP023360.1, on the reverse strand, counting down.
CGTCGAGCACCCGGCAGTCCTGCCGGTGCAGGTAGACCCGCACCTGGTCGCCGTCGCGGTAGGCGAACGACCACGGCAGGCTGTTCGCCGGGGGCCGGGACACGGCCGGGTCGGGCGCGGGCTGCTGTGCCATGCCGTGCAGGAGCGGCACGAGACCTGCCGCGACCAGGGCCGCCACGGCCGCAACGGTGATCGTCCGGCGGGCGCGGCGGCGGCGTACCCGGTGGCGGATCTCGCCCAGCGGCGCCCGCGCGACGTCGGCGGGCAGCTCACGGGTCGCCTCGTCCAGCAGGGTGCGCATGTCGGAGGTGCTCACAGCGGTGCTCCTTCCGTGACGAGGTCGCGCAGCGCGGCGTGACCGCGCAGGGTGGTGAGGGCGCGCGCGGTGTACGACTTGACGGTGCCGACGCTGATGCCCAGCGCCGCGGCGGTCGCCGCCTCGGTCAGGTCGGCGTGGAAGCGCAGCATCAGCACCGCCCGCTGCTGCTGCGGCAGCGACAGCAGCGCGGCCCGGACGACGCGCTGCGTGTCCAGCGGCGAGAGCGCGTCGGCGCCCGCCCGCTCGGGCAGCGTCTCCGTGGGGACCTCCGCCCGCCATTTACGCCGCCACCAGGTCAGGAACGTGGTGGCGAGCATGGCCCGCAGGTACGCGTCGGGCGCGTCGTCCCTGATCCGCGCCCAGCGGCCGTACGCCCGCGCCAGGACCGTCTGCACGAGGTCCTCGGCCTTGTGCCAGTCCCCCGTCAGCAGCCAGGCGGAGCGCACCAGCCGTGGCCACGCCGCCACGACGTACGCGTCGAAATCCTCCACCACCGACCTCCTCGGCACACCAACAACCGCTGGTCGACGAATGGTTGCCAGGGTTCGCAAGATCTTCGCAGCAGCTTCGTGCACGTGCTCGGCGGGGCCGCCACGCGGGAAGGATCCGGTCAGGCGAGGACGACGGCCCAAACACCGATCATGACGAGGAGCGGGGCCACGACCAGGACCGGGAACGGGCGGCGCAGCGGCGCGTACGGCGGCGCGAGACCGATCGGCGGCTCACCGGCCGGCACACTCCCGGCGCTGGCCGGGCCGGGAGCGGCCGTCCGCGTGGCGTCGCCGAGCTCCCCGAGCCGCATGTAGAGCGCAGCCGCGGTCTCGCTCATCCACCGCCAGGTCTGCGGATCGCAGCAGGACAGCGACCGGAGGTGGGAGTACACGAACAGCCGGTCCGCCACCACCTCCACGTCGAAAGCGGTCTTCCCGGGGCCGACGAGCCGCGCGACGACGTCCGGCGTGAACAGCGCACGTGCCCAGCCCTCCGCCTCGGGCGGGGACCAGAGGCGGAACGTCTCCTCGAACGGGCCGCTCAACGGCGCCCGCCGGTCCGTCTCGGGCGGGCTCGATCCGAGCAGCCGTCCGCCGTCGGCGCGGGCTTCGAGCACGATCCGCGGCATCGGCCGGTCCAGCGTGAGCGCGAAGTAGGACCAGCTCAGCGACTCGCCCGCGCGCCCCTTCGGGATCCAGGCGCGGTAGTTCGCGACCTCCAGCGGCCGAGGGCCGGAGCGGCGCAGCCGTGCCGAGGCGCGACGCAGGGTGCCGCGCTGGAAGATGAGCCCCGGCAGGTCGGGGTCCTTGACCTCCGGCGCGAAGTCGAAACCGTTGGCGGCGGCGAACCGGTGCAGCCGGAACAGCTCCTCCCGGTCGCCCCTCTTCACGTGGGCGACCAGGATGAAGACGGCGGCGACGAGGCAGGCCGCCGTGCCGGCCGACAGGAACACGGCGTGGTCACGCAACGGCCCGGCCTGCGCCTGCGCGCCCAGCGCGCCGATCATCAAGGCGACGTAGCCGAGGGCCGCGACGGCGGCCGTCATGACCGCGTAGAGGACGAGCAGGCCGGCCCAGACGTTCCACCGCTGGCGGTGTCCGAGGACGCGCGTGGTGAACTCCCGCATCTCGGGGCCGGTGGAGCTCACGGTGAGCGGCGTCGAGTCGAGGGGTTCACTGATCATGGACACGGCCGACACCATACGCGAGCACCGCAAACGTGCCGCCCACGAATGGCAGTCGGCTCGGCATCGCCCCGCTCAGGACACCAGCACCTCCACCGAGCGCAGGTCGCGGTTCGCGTAGTGCACGGTCGCGATCTCGGCGAGCGCGTCCCGCCCCAGTGCCCGGTATGCACCGGTCAGCAGGCGCAGCGCGTCCTCGCGGTGGTCCGGGGCGTCGAGCCAGTGCAGCTCCCTACCCAGGACCAGGGCGTACGCGGGCAGCCCGGCCGCCAGCTCCCGTTCGGCGTCGGCGATCCACTCCCGTACCAGCGGCGAGCGCGCCCGATAAGCCTGATACCGCTCGTCGTAGCGCTCGTAGCCGCCGCGCGGGTCGCCGGAGCCCTCCGGCAGCGCGGGCCCGAACCCGCCGAGGATCGCCGGGCGCGGCGTGCCCCGCCAGCGCACCGGCCCGTCCTGCGCGCAGGCCCGCTCGTCGGCCTCGGCGAACGCCTCGATCGCGCGGAGCAGCTCGGCGCGCTGCCGGGCGCCGTCCGGGGCGTCGTAGTCGGGGTCGTCGGCGGCGTCCTGCTCGGCGTCGTCGAGGCGCCTGCGCACCTGGGCCAGCACCGTGGGCAGCGCTTCGCTCCAGGTCTCGGCGGAGTCGCGGGCGTAGTTGTGCACCACCTGGGTGGGCAGCTCGGCGGGGTCGTCGTACCACAGTCCGAAGTGGAGCCCGTCGGTGTCGCCCCACAGCACGGTGACGAACTCGGGCGCGTCGCAGCGGAACCGGCAGTCCAGCCGCTCGTCGAGGCCGTCGCGGCCGGTCAGCGCGAGGCCGCCGTCCTCGAAGTAGCGCACGATGCCGCCGGAGCTGACGCCGACGCCGTCGGCCAGGGCGCGCCTGCCGGGGACGTCGATCGCGGCGAGGTACGCGGCGAAGACGGCCAGGTGGCGGGGCAGGCGCAGGCCGTACACGGTGCGCAGGCGCGCGGCGACGTCGTCGAAGCGGGCCTCCATCGCGGCGAGCGAGGGCCCGACGCGTTCATGGTCGAAGACGAAGTCACCCATGTGCCGTCCCTCCTCCGCCGTCCGCCCGCGCGGACCGAACCGTCACCATGCCACAGCCGGGTGACGGGTTAGGAAGGGCACCTTCTACCTCGGAAAACGATAAGAAGGTGCCCTTCCTTTCAGAGGGTGATCAAGGGGAAGGTGCCGGAGGGGGTGGGGAGGCGGTCGGTGGTGTTGTTCTTGATGTAGCCGAGGCGGAGTTGGGCGCCGGGGGCCAGGCCGAGGGTGGACAGGGGGATGGCGGCTTCGACGACGGTGTCGTTGCGGGCGAAGGTCATCGCGCCGAGCGGGGTCCAGGACCAGCCGCTGCCGCCGTGGTCGTAGAGGTTGGCGTTCTCCAGCATGTAGTCGCCGCCGGACGGGTTGGTCCAACCCGCGGCGTTGTAGCCGGTGGCGGTGCTGTTGTCGGTGTTGAGGAAGAACTGGCCGAGCACGTTCAGGCCGGTGCCCTTGACGCACAGGTAGAGCGTGGTGCCGTTGCTGGTGACCGACACCGACTGGACGCCGGTGCCGCCGGACAGCACCGGGGTGACGGCCGCCCAGTCGCCCGCGTTGCCGTCGACCGTGATCGACGGTGTGCCGCCGCCACTCGTCGCCGTGGTGAAGGTGCCGTTGGGGCTGTTGGTGGTGCCGCCCGTGGCGACCGAGCGGACCCGGAACTGGTACGCCGTGCCCGGCGACAGCCCCGAGAGCGTGACCGAGTGGCTGGTCACGTTGTTCGCGCCGGTCGCGGTCGAGCCGTAGGACGTCGTGGTGCCGTACTCGACCACCGACGACGAAGCCACGTCCGTGGTCCAGGTGACCGTCGCGCCGGTCGTGGTGACGTTGGCGTACTGCACGTTGCTGATGACGGGTGCGCCGCCACCGCCGCCCGAGCCGTTGAGCAGGGTGACCACCGGGAACGTGCCGCTCGCGGCCGGGAGCCGGTCGGTCGCGGAGTTGTTCTTCAGGTAGCCCGCCCGTAGCTGCGAGCCTGGTGACAGGCCGAGCGTGGACAGCGGGATCGCCGCCTCGGCCACGGTGTCGTTGCGGCTGAAGGTGACCGCGCCGAGGGACGTCCAGGCCCAGCCGCCGCCGGCGTGCCGGTAGAGGTTGCCGTTCTCCAGCAGGTAGTCCGCGCCGGACGGGTTGGTCCAGCCGGTCGCGTTGTAGCCGGTGCCGGTGTTGTTGTCGGTGTTCAGGTAGAACTGGCCGAGCACGTTCAGGCCGGTGCCCCGCGCCAGCAGATACAGGTTGGTGGCGTTGTTGGTCACCGACAGCGACTGCACGGTGGTGCTGCCGGTCAGCACCGGGGTGACGCTCCCCCAGTCACCGGCCGACCCGTCGACGGTGATCGCCGGGTAGCTCCCGCCGCTCGTCGCGGTGGTGAACGTGCCGTTGGGGCTGCTGGTGGTGCCGCCCGTGGACACCGAGCGCACCCGGAACTGGTACGCCGTGCCCGGCGACAGCCCTGAGAGCGTGACCGAGTGGCTGGTCACGTTGTTCGCACCGGTCGCGGTGAAGCCGTACGACGTCGTGGTGCCGTACTCGACCACCGACGACGAGGCCACGTCCGTGGTCCAGGTGACCGTCGCGCCGGTCGTGGTGACGTTCGAGTACTGCACGTTCGAGATCACCGGCGGCTGTGCCGGGGGCGGCGAGCTGGACGGGGTCGGGGACGGGGACGGCGGGGTGCCGCCGCCGGGCACGGTGAACCGCACCGACGACCCGCCGAAGTTGGCCACCCGCAGCCAGGTCCACACCTCCGTGCCCGCCATCGCGGCCGGGAACACGTAGTTGCGGTCGAACTCGAACTCGGCACGGGTGCCGGACTGCACCACCCGCACCGGCCAGCCCCGGTTCGTCGGGGCGCTGGGGCTGCTGAACTTGAACACGTCGCCCTGCCCGGCCCCGGCGTGCGGCAGCAGGTACGCCTGGTTCAGGTTCTCCAGGTAGATCCGGGAGTCCGGCGAGGTCGGCCAGGACGGCTGCCAGCCCGTCGGCCCGTCCTTGTCGTAGTCGAAGTAGATCATCTCCTGGGCCAGGCTGATGGTCTGCTTCGCCTCGACCATCATGAAGAACCGGTCCCCGACGAACTTCACGTAGACCTTCGTGATGCCCTTGCCGTTGTTCCCCGCGGCGTCGCTGAAGATCGGCGTCTCCGCGTTCCACTCCCCCGTGCTGCCGTCCGCGACGAACCCGCCGTAGAGGTCGGTCGGGTGCGCCCCCGTCTGCGCCGGCGCGGCCAGGCCCTGCGCGTCGAGCCAGTTCTTGGCGTCGTCGTACACGGCCGAGTTGAAGTGGTTCGCCCCCGAGACGTCGTAGGCGAGGTAGTCGGAGTTGCCCACGACCTCGTTCATCCACTTCTGCGTGCCCGAGGCGGGCACCCGGAAGTCGATGATCGCCACGTTGAACCCGTCGGCCTGGTTGGCCTGCGCGTTCACATAGTCTTTCCAGAACCCGCCGAAGTTGTCCCGGCTGCGGTAGGTCGGCGAGGCGGTGTTCGTGTTCCAGTTGGCCTCGAACCCGGGGCTGGTGTCGTAGAAGCCCGGGATGTACGTGTTGTAGTACCAGCTCTCGGTGACGAAGATGTTGATCGCGTGCCGGTAGCGGGTGGCGAACTGCGAGGTGCCCTCGTCGGGGTTGAAGTACCAGTAGCCCCGGTTCGAGGCGACGACCTTGCTCGGGTCCACCGCCTTGATCTTCTCGACGAGGTCGACCATGCCGCCCGCGGTGAAGCCGAAGTTGCCGCGCGGCCCCCACGAGATGCCGGGTCCCGCGCCGCCGACCGGGTCGGGCGTGTCCACGGTGTCCAGGAAGACGCCGTCGTAGTCGCCGTCGTGCACGATCTTGTCGACCTGGTAGGTGACGAACTTCTGCCAGGCCGGGTCGCCGCCGTTGATGTACCCGCCGCCGTAGGTCGGGTTGACGTCGACGGTGCCGTCGCCGTCCTTCCAGTAGCCGCCGTACAGGTACCGGCTGTCGTTGACCCAGGTGCCCTGCTGGTCCAGGTACCACGGCATGACGCCGTTGTTGCGCCAGGTCAGGCGGTTGCCCCAGGACGAGTAGTTCGCGCCGATCGAGGTTCCGGCGTAGTTGGCGTAACCGTCCTCGTAGGTGCCGTCCGGGGTCGCGCCGCCCTCGACGTTCAGGTACGAGCCGGCGGCGTTGTAGTTCCACGGGTTCGGGCCGTGCAGCGGGCCGGACGGGCCGCCGTAGCCCGCGGGCAGCAGGCCCAGCTCGATGCCCTTCTGGATGGTCATGTGCCCGCTGTGGCCGGGGATGATCGTCGGCAGCATCTCGCCGACCGACAGGTAGCCGAGCACGATCACGTCGTCGGCGGTGCCCAGCGCCCCGTCCACGCCGCGCTTGATCTCCTGCACCTGCGCGGACGTGACGGACTCGAAGTAGAAGTGGTCGTTGGTCACGTTCAGCACGCGCAGGGTCGGTTCGAGGACCACCAGGTCGTACGCCTTGAGCTGGTTGACCTTCGCCTGGTCGACCGCGCCGTACCAGAACGCGGTGCGGCTGTGCTGGTTGAGCGTGGGGACCTTGCCGTAGAACGGGGTGCGGCCGATCTCGAAGCCGGCCGCGGCCGCCGGGGTCGCCGCGGTGGCGACGAACCCGGCGGTCAGCGCGGTGGCGGCGAGCAGGGCCGCGGCGAGCAGCCGGGCGATGCCCCGGCGCGCGGGTGGAGCGGTGCGGTGCGGATGAGCTTGGCGGTTCATGGGCACCTCGCTTCGGTGGAGGGGATCAGCTGATGGTGATCACTGCGGTGTAGGTCTCCGGCGAGCTGCCGGAGCCGTGGAAGACCGCCCGGTGCGGGCCGACCGGCGCGCCGCCGAGCACGTCGGACAGCACGGACGCGGGCACGCGCCAGACGTAGTGGTCGTCGTCGCTGGACACGAGCGGGCTCGGCCCGTCCACCGGCGCCCAGCTCCAGCCGGTGCCGGTGTGGCGGTAGAACCAGGCGTTCTCGATGAGCAGATCGGCGCCGATGCCGGCCGTGGCGAACCCGGTGGTGGCGTCGTCGTCGACGTCGATGAACAGGTGGTGGAAGTCGAACGGCAGGTTGAAGGCCGCCTGGTAGGTCACGCCGTCGGCATCGATCACGCCGCTCGCGCCGGTGATCGGGTCGCCGGAGGGCACCGTCGTGGTGACGGTCAGCGGCCCGGCGGCGGCCGAGCGGTTGCCGCTGCTGTCGCGGGTGTACGCCGTGAACGTGTACGCCGTGCCCGGCTCCAGCCCGCTGACCGGCACGCTGACCGTGTCCCCGGCCGTGACCAGCCACGACGGCAGCGACAGCAGCGGCTGCCCGTTCACCTCGACGTCATAGCCCGCGAGGTCGGCCTCGGTGGAGGCGTCCCAGGCCAGCCGCACGCTGGCGACCTTGGTCTCGGCGGCACGCAGCCCGGCCGGGGCGGCGGGCGCCGACGCGTCGGCGGCCTTCGTGGTCACCGTCGCGGCCCGGCCGGGCGCGGAGACGTTGCCCGCCGCGTCCCGCGCGGCGACGGCCACCCGGTAGGACCGCGCCGGGTCGAGCCCGTGCAGCGTGACCAGCGGGATCGCGTTCAGCGTGCCGGTGACCCGGACCCCGTCGAGGTACACGTCGTACCCGGTGACGCGGCCGTCGTCGGCGGCGGGCAGCCAGCCCACGGTCGCCTCGGTCGAGGTGGTGTGCACGGCCAGCGGCGTGCCGTACACGCGGGGCGCGGCAGTGTCGCCGCCGTGGTCGGTCGCCGCGGCGAGCTGCGCGTTCCAGTAGGCGTCCGGCGGCAGCGAGTCCCACGGGTTGGCCAGCACGTCCGGCGTGACGTAGAGGTAGCCCGCCTGGCGCTGCTTGCTCAGCGCGACCGCGTTCGCCAGCTGCTCGGTCGTGTCCGTGGCGTGCACCAGGTGCCAGAACCGGCGCGGATCGAGCGCGCGGTGCCACGCCGGGGGCTGCCAGCCGAGGTAGGTCTCGTAGGTGCCCTCGAAGGTGAGGATCACGTCGCCGACGTCCGCGTAACACGGTTCGGTGTCGATGCCCGGGTTGACCACGGTGAACGCGCCGGGAAACGCGCGCCGCACGTGCCGGTCCAGCTCGCGGTAGGTCTTGACGTAGGCGTCCTGCGGGCCGCAGACGTTCTGCACCTCGTCGAAGAAGATGCCGCCCAGGCCGTCCGCGCCGTAGAGCCGGTACCAGGTGGCCACGTCCTGCTGGACCTGCGCGGCCCAGGCCGCCGGGGTGGTCTCGTTGAGCCGCGTCGCGCGGCCGGTGGTGCCGAGGTAGCCGGTCGCGACGTAGCCGAGCACGCGTACCCCCGCTGCCTTCGCGGCGGCGATGGCCGCAGCGTAGTTGGGGTCCCGGGTCTTGCCGGGGCCGGAGAAGGGGTTCGCCACGGCGATGCCGACGCCCGGCGCGTTGAGCCGCTGCCAGAGGGCGGCGCCGTCGCCGCCCGGGTAGAAGTACGCGGGCACCGCGAGCTGCTGCGACGCCGGGTCGGGGAGGCCGCTCGCCTGCGCGGGCGCGGCCGGGATGAGGAGCAGTGCGGTGAGTACGGCCGCCGCCCGGAGGTGCAGGCGTCCGCGGCCATGCCGATGCAGCATGGTCGTGTCTCCGATCTGGGGTATGTGAGGGGGTTGGGGGTCAGCTCTTGTTGCCGCTGAAGGCGATGCCCTGGATGAAGTGGCGCTGCAGCACGGTGAACACCACGATCACCGGCAGCGAGGCGAGCAGCGACCCGGCCATCAGCACCGGGTAGTCGGTCTGGAACTGGCCCTGGAGCGAGGCCAGGCCCGCCGACAGGGTCATCTGCTCCGGGTCGGTGTTGACGATCAGCGGCCAGAACAGGTCGTTCCAGGACGCCAACACCACGAGGATGCCGAGCGCCAGCAGGCCGGGCTTGGCGAGCGGCAGCATGACGGACCAGTAGATGCGCAGCGGCCCGGCCCCGTCGAGGCGGGCCGCCTCGTCCAGCTCCCGGGGCAGGCCGAGGAAGAACTGCCGCAGCAGGAACACGCCGAACGCGGAGAACAGGCCGGGCGCGATGATCGCGCCGAGGCTGTTGAGCCAGCCCAGATCGGCCATGATCTCGTACTGCGGGATGACGAACAGCGCCGGCGGCACCATCAGCACGGACAGGAACAGCCCGAACAGCAGGCCCCGGCCGGGGAAGCGCAGCCGCGCGAACGCGTACGCCGCCATCGAACAGAACAGCAGCTGCCCGGCGGTGCGCGCGACGGCGACCAGGACGGTGTTGAGGAACTGGTCGCCGAACGGCAGCAGCTCGAACACCTGGGCGTAGTTCGCCCAGCGCCAGTCCGGCGCGAGGGTCGGCGGCACCCGGGTGGCGTTGGTCAGCGTCTTCAGCGAGGTGAGCAGCTGCCAGGCGAACGGGATCACCATCACGGCCGCGCCGAGGATCAGCGTGCCGTGCGTGCCGGCCATCCGGCCCTGCGCCGTCCGGGGCTCAGCCATAGTGCACCCACCGCTTCTGCAGCCGGAACTGGATCGCGGTGAACACCACGATGAGGACGAGCAGCGCCATCACGATCGCGGCCGCGTAGCCGCGGTCGTTGGTGTAGAACGCCTTGTCGTAGAACAGCCCCACGACGGTCTGGATGCGGGGCATGGCCGGGTTCGAGCGGGCCGCCTGGCCGCTGCCGGCCATCACGTACACCAGGTCGAACAGCTGCAGCGAGCCGATGACCGAGAGCACCGAGACGAAGAAGATCGACGGTGACAGCAGCGGCAGGGTGACCCGCCGGAACTGCGCCACCGGCCCGGCCCCGTCGATCTCGGCGGCCTCGTAGAACTCGCGCGGGATCGCCTGCAGCCCGGCCAGGAAGACCACGATGTTGTAGCCGAGCCCGGCCCAGATGCACACCGCCACCAGCGCGTACAGCGCGGTGGCCGGGTCGGCGATCCAGTGCGGGCCCTCCACGCCGAACACCGACAGGAACTGGTTGACCAGGCCGAAGTCGCCGTTGTAGAGCCAGCGCCAGACCATCGCCACGGCGACCGGCATGGTCACCACGGGGATGAAGAACAGCGCGCGGTACACCGAGACGCCGCGCAGCTTCGGCCGGTTGAGCAGCGCCGCGAAGACGATCGCGAGCGGGATGCCGAGCAGGCCGAGCAGCGCGAACAGCAGCGTGTTGACCAGCGCCTGGCGCACCTCGGTGTCGGCGGCCAGGGCCCGGTAGTTGTCCAGCCCCACCCACTCGTGCCCGCCGAACGGGCCCCACTCGGTGAAGGAGAAGTACCCGGTCTGCAGGACGGGCCACAGGTAGAACACGGCCAGCCCCAGCCCGGTCGGCGCGATGAGCAGGTACGCCCACCCCGCCTCGGCGGTCCACCGGCGCGGGCGGCGGGCACGGCCCCCGGGCGCCGGGGCGGGCACCGCGGCGCGGTCGGCCGCGATGCCCTCCTCGGTCATCACCATGGTGTCGGTTACTCCTTGGCCAGCAGGGCGTTCATCTGGGTGGCAAGCTCCTTCGCCGCCTGCTCCACCGGCACCTCACCGGTGTACGCCTTGGTCAGCTGCTTGAACTCCTCGTCGTTCCAGGCGGCGGTGTTGCGCGACACCGGGTAGGGCACCGCGTAGCTCACCGCGTCCAGGAAGACCTTGCCGTTGAACTTGGCGTTGGCGGCGAGCCAGGCGTCCTGGGTGCCGGTGTACGCCGGGATCGGGCCCTTCTTACCGAGGATCTCGGCGGCGGGCTTCGAGCCGAGGAACTTCACGAACTCCCACGCCTGCGCCGGGTACTTCGTCTTCGCCGAGACCACATTGGCCAGGCCGTGGATGATGGTGGCCTGCTTGACCCCGGTCGGCAGCGGCGCGGCGTCGACGCGGGTCTTGGTGTACTCGTTGTTGCCGAACTCGGTGACGTTCCAGGAGCCGCCCCAGTACATGGCGAGCTTGCCGGACTCGAAGAGCTGGATCGGGTGGGTGTCGGTCATCGTCTTCAGGTCCGGCGACTGCTTGTTCTTGATCAGGTCGGTCCAGAAGCGCAGGCCCTCGATGGTGGCCGGGTCGTCGTAGCCCGACTTCTTCCCGTCGGCCGAGATCACGTTGCCGCCGGCCTGGTAGATGGTGTTGTAGAAGTACTCCTGGCCGGCGATGTTGGCGCCGACGGCGTACTGGCCCTTGGCCGGGTTGCTCAGCTTGGCGGCGGCGGCCTTGAAGTCGTCCCAGGTCCACCCGGCGGCCGGGTGCTTCACGCCGGCCGCGTCGAAGAGCTCCTTGTTGTACCAGACGCCGACGGTGTCGAAGTCTTTCGGCAGGCCGTAGATCTTGCCCTCGAAGGTGTACAGGTCGACCAGGGCCTTCGGGTACACGCCCAGGTCCAGCTTCGCCTCGGCGACCTTGTCCGCCAGCGGCATGATCACACCGTTGTCGGCGTAGAGCTGGACGTTCGGGCCGTTCATCCAGAACACGTCCGGGGCGGCGCCGCCGGTGACCGCGGCCCGCAGCTTGGTCCAGTAGTCGGCCCACGGGGTGAGCTGGACCTCGACCGTGATGTTCGGGTGGTCCTCGGTGAAGGCGGCCGCGAGCTCCTCCATCACCGGGACCTGGTTCTTGTCCCACACCGCGTAGGACAGCGTCGCCTTCTCGTCAGCGCCCGCGGTCGGCTCGTCGGCGCCGCAGCCCGCCACGGTCACCGCGAGCACGGCGGCGGCCATCACGGCCGCGCCGGTCCGCACTGCTTTCCACATCTGAGGAACCCTTCTCGCCAGAGCAACATCATCGGGGAATCACCCGGGTCGCGTGGGGCCGTCGAGTGGCGTGACACCACCCGGTGCCGTCGGGACCCGCATCACATGCGCTGCCCAGTATTAATGGACTCCTGAATAAGTTTGTCAAGAGTCCAGCCATGGGTTGACCGCTCCGGAGCGTCAACGCCCAGGTCGGACGGGTGCGGCTACCCCGGTGCGCGCGTCGAAGAGATGCTCCTGCAGATGTTCGAGCGAGTGTTTGACCGCGCCGAGCGCCACCGCCTCGTCGCCCAGCGCCGAGGTGACGATCTCCGGGATGCGTACGCAGCGCTTCTCGATCTCGCGGCGCAGCGGTTCGAGCAGCACGTCGGCCGAGCGGGAGAAGCCGCCACCGAGCACCACCAGCTGCGGGTCCAGCGCCAAGACCAGCGCGGACGCACCCAGCGCCAGATCCTTGGCGTAGCGGCGGACCACTGCCACGGCCTTCCGGTCGCCCTCGCGCGCGGCGGCGAACACGTAGCCCGCCAGCTCGTCCGGGTCGGTGCCGGCCGGGGCGCCGGTCCAGCCGCGCAGGTGCTCCTGGGCCCGGATCCAGCCCAGCTCGGGCAGCGCGCCGATCTCGCCCGCGGCCTGCGCGAAGCCCCGGTGGAGCCGCCCGTCGATGATCAGGCCGGTGCCCGTACGCAGGCCCGCCAGCAGGTAGACCACGTGCTGGGCGTAGCGGGCCACGCCGCGCCAGGTCTCGGCCAGCGCGGCCAGCCGGCTGTCGTTCTCGACCAGCACCGGGCCGCCGACCAGCCGCCCGACGTGCTGCGCCAGGTGCACCCCGGTCCACTCGGGGAACGCCACCGACAGCACGACCCGGCCGGACGCATCGACCAGGCCGCTGGTGCCGACCGTGGTCGCCCACACGTCACCGCCGCCCAGCCCCGCCCCGGACAGGCACTCGGCCACGGCCGCGTCAACCGCGCCGAGCCGGTCAACCCGGCCCGCGGTGATCGCCACCGGCGTGCGCACCGTGTGCTTGACCTGCCCGTCCAGGTCTGCGGCCAGCACCCGGATGGTGTGCCCGCCGATGTCGACGCCCAGCACGTGGCCCGCGTCGGCGCGGAACCGGTAGCGCCGGGCCGGGCGGCCCATCACCCCGGGCGCGGGCTGTACCTCCTCCAGCCAGCCCTGCTCCTGGAGCTGAAGCACCACGTCCTCGGTCGAGGGGCGGGACAGGCCGGTGTCGCGGGACAGCTCGGTCAGCGTCAGCGCCTCGCGGCCGCGCAGCACGTGCACCACCGCGAGCGCGTTGAGCTGCCGCAACCGGGACAGATCCCCGCCCGCCAGTTGTTCGGTCACCGTCGGCCCCCTTTTGCGCGTCGGGTAATCATGTTACTAATGATGGAGACCTTCAAAAGTAACTCCTCCTGGGATGGCTGAGATGACTGTAGACGGGGTGCGGCTGGTCGTGGCAGGTGCCGGGCTGCGCGGTATCGGGTACGCCCGGCACGCCGCCGCCACCGGCGCCCGCGTGGTCGCCGTGGCCGAGCCCGACCCCGCACGCCGGGCGGCGTTCGCGGCCGAGTTCGGGGTGCCCGCCGAGCACGTCTACGCCGACTGGGCCGACCTCGCCGGGGCGGGGCGGCTGGCCGAGGCGGTCGTGATCGCCACCCAGGACCAGACCCACGCCGACGCCGCCGTCGCGTTCGCGGGGCTGGGTTATCACATACTCCTGGAAAAGCCGATGGCCACCACGGAGCCGGACGCGCTGCGCATCACCGAGGCCGTGGACCGGGCCGGGGTCATGCTCGCCGTGTGCCACGTGCTGCGCTACACCCCGTACACGCAGGCGCTGAAGAAGCTCCTGGACGAGGACGCGATCGGGCGGCTGGTGAACGTGCAGCACCTGGAGCCGATCGGCTGGTGGCACTTCGCGCACTCGTTCGTGCGCGGCCACTGGAACAACTCCGAGACGTCCGCGCCGCTGCTGCTGACGAAGTCCTGCCACGACATCGACTGGCTGCTGTACCTGTTCGGCACCGCGCCCAGCCGGGTCAGCTCGTTCGGCGGGCTCACCCACTTCCGCCCCGAGCAGCGGCCCGAGGGCGCCGCCGACCGGTGCCTGGACTGCCCCCTCGAACCGCGCTGCGCGTACTCCGCGCCCCGGCTCTACCGCTCCTGCCTGGGCGACCCGGCCCGGGAGTTCTGGCCGCTGTCGGCGGTGACCCGCGACCACACCCCGGACGGCATCGACACCGCGCTGCGCACCGGCCCGTACGGGCGCTGCGTCTACGACGCCGACAACAACGTGGTCGACCACCAGGTGGTCGCGATGGAGTTCCCCGACGGCGCGACCTGCACCTTCACCATGACCGCGTTCACGCCGATGGAGAACCGGCGCACCCGCCTGTTCGGCACCCACGGCCAGCTCGACGGCGACGGCCGCCTGCTGCACCTGACCGACTTCCGCACCGGCGAGCAGCGCACCGTCGACACCGGGCTGACCGCCGGAGGCACCGCGGCCGACGGGCACGGCGGCGGCGACGAGGCCATCATGGACGCCTTCCTCGGCGCCGTCGCCACCGGCAACGCCAAGCTCCTCAACTCCGACGCCGCCACCAGCCTCGCCGGCCACCGCGTCGTCTGGGCCGCCGAACAGGCCCGCACCACCGGAACCATCACGGCCACCCCTCTCCCCGCCTGACCCCAGCCCCGCCACCTCCGTCACGCCCGCCCCGGTCCAGCCAGCTTGGTCCGGCTGGCTCGGTCCGGCGAAGATCGCTGGTTCGTGTCAAGATCTGCGCTCTGACCACAGGTTTCGACACGAACCCGCGATCTTCACCCCGCGGCGCCGCCCCACGACGCCAAGATCGCGTTGATCTTGCGCGAGCTGTTGCCCCTTTGTCCGGAAAGGGCGTGTCGCACCCACAGTTCGCGCAAGATCGGCGCAGCAGAGGGGGCGGGAGAGGGGCGGGGCGGGAGAGGGGCGGGGCGGGCCGCCGGGTCAGAGGTCGGGGGCGAAGTGGGTGGTGGCGGCGGTTATGGCGGCGGTGGTCTGGTCTTCGGTGGCGAGGCGGGAGGCGCGGACGGCGTCGGCCCAGGCGGTGATGGAGCCGCGGGAGAACTCCTGGCCCTCGATGGAGTTCTCCGCCGCGGTGAGGTCGCCGAGGTCCGCGCCGGAGAGGTACTGGGCCAGGCGGAGGAGGCCCTGGTCCCAGCCGGGGCCGACGTAGAGGGCCCCCGCGGCGCTGCCGGCCACCGAGAGCGGGACGGTGTGGCGGACCTCGAGGTCGGTGTGGTCGGCGCCGGCGGCGGTGAGGGTGACCTCGACGATGCTGTCGGGGGCGCCCCAGGTGAGGCGGAGCAGGCGGGGCGGGTCGCAGCGCTGGATGTCGCCGCCCGCGTTGTTCTCGACCTGGAACGTGCCGCCCTGCTTCAGGTCGCCGGTGACGGGGGCGAACCAGCGCGGCAGCCGCTCGGGGCTGGTTATCGCGTCCCAGACGTCCTCGGCGTCGCCGCGGTAGGTGCGCCGGATGATCACGGCGACGCCCTCGCCCTCCTCGGTGTCGGCGCGGGCCACCTGGCGGCGGATCGCCTCAAGCTGCTCGGTGATGTCCTTCATCGTGGTCTCCTCGTCGCTGTGGTCCGCGCTGCCGGCGTTCCCGGCGGCCGCGCGCGAGTTCGGTCTCCAGCGCGTCCAGGCGCTGGCTCCAGAAGCCCCGGAACCGTTCGAGCCAGGCGTCCACCTCCCGCAGCGGGGTGGTGTCCACGGTGTACAGCCGCCTGGTACCCACCGGGCGCACCGTGGCGAACCCGCTGTCGCGCAGCACTTTCAGATGCTGGGAGACGGCGGGCTGCGAGATGCCGAACTCGGCCTGGATCACCTCGGTGAGCGCACCGGAGGCCTGCTCGCCGTCGGCGAGCAGTTCGAGGATCCGGCGCCGGACCGGGTCCCCCAGTACGTCGAAGGCGTGCACGGCTCGAAGTTACAGCCGAAACTTATATAAGTCAAACCTGGTATTAGGTGAGCAGCCGGTCGAGCAGCAGATCGGTGAGCACGGCGGCGCGCTCGGTGGCGTCCCCGGGGGCGACCACGACGATGCTGAGGCCGCGATCGGGCACCCGGGCCAGCACGTTGCGTACGCCGGGCCGGCCGCCGCCGTGCCGGTAGAGCGGGTAGCCGTGGCGGCGGCGTACGCCCATGCCCCACGCGTAGTCGAGCGGGGTGCCGTCGTCGAGCCGGCCGGGCGTCTGCAGCAGGCCGCTCTCCCCGAGCGCGCCGGTGTTGAGCGCGTCCGCCCAACGCAGCAGGTCGGCGGCGGTGGTCCAGAGGCCGCCGTCGCCCAGTGACAGCGGCGCCGGGTGCAGCGGCGCCAGCGGCCGGGCACCGGGCGGCGCCGGTCCGGGGCCGCCCCAGAACCGGCTCATGCGCATGCCGAGCGGGGCGAACAGCAGCTCGTGGGCCAGGCCCGGCAGCGGGCGGCCCGCCGCGCGGCGCACCACCTCGGCGAGGCAGACGTACCCGGCGTTGGAGTACGCGTAGGCCGTGCCGGGCGGCCGGGCCGGGAAGGGCAGCGCGGTCAGCGCCCCGAGCACGGCGGCGGTGGTCCGGTCGCCGGTGATCCGTGCGTCCACCAGCCCGTCGTCCGGCAGGCCGCCGGCGTGGTGGACCAGGTGCCGCAGCCGTACGCCCGCCGCCCAGCGGGGCAGTTCCGGCAGCCGCAGCGACAGCGGCTCGTCGGCCGCCAGCGCGCCGCGCCGCGCGAGCAGCAGCGCGCAGGCCGCGACGACCTGCTTGGACAGCGAGGCCGCGTAGACGAGGCTGGTGGCGGTGTACGGCCCGCGGCACTCGAACACCGGGTCGGCAGCGCGGCGGGACAGGCCCACGACCAGCGGCTCGCGGTCGGCGTATCCGGCGGCGCGGGCCAGCCGCCCGATCTCCCGGTCCCGCACTAATCGCAGCCGCTGGGCAGGCTGTTGATGTAGCGCATGCTGAGCGCGGCGGCCAGCACGAAAGGCACGAAGCTCAACGCCCAGCCCGCCAGCACCGCCCACCGGTTGCCGCCCGCCGCCCGGCGCAGCGCCAGGGCCAGCAGGATCCCGCCGAGCATGAGGTCGATCAGCACGGCGAGCGCCCAGCCGGCTCCCAGACCGTCCTTCCGGTCGCAGCCCTCCAGCCGCAGGAGGGATAGGCCGGCGTAGACGACGGCGGCGAGCAGGTGCACGCTCGTGCCGATCGTCAGGTTCGCGGCCAGTCCGACCGGGGCCGAGGGCCGGTGCGCCGTGTGATCCACCACGTGACCGCCTAACTACCGTCGCCGCGCGACCGGGCGGCCCGCGGCGCTGCGAAGTCTCGCACGGCCACGTTACCGATCCTTTACTGGTCGTCGTATAGGCCTTCCAGCGCGCGTAGCCGCTCCACCACCTCGGCGGCCAGGTCCAGGCTCGCCGGGGAGAGCCCGGTCAGCCGGTACGCCACCCGGCGCACCCTGGCGTCGCGCAGCGCGCCGAGCAGCTCCAGCTCACCGTCGATCGCCGCGGCGCGGGCCGGGTCGAGGAAGTAGGCCACGTCCACGCCGAAGTGGGCCGCGATGCGCCGCAGCAGCCCGTGGCTCGGGTTGGCCCGCTTGCCGGTGCGCAGCATCCCGATGTACTGCGCGGACACCTCGACGGCGCGGGCCACCAGCTCGTCGGTCTGGCGCACCCCGCCCGGCCGGATCGCCTCGACCAGGCGGTTGTAGCGCTCGGCGAAGTGCGGCATCTGTCGGGAGGGCATCTGTCCATCATCGGACGGGCAAGCCGGGCCGGTCATGTTCACTCCGCTTCGGACACAGCACACCGGCTCGGGTGCTCACTCGGGTTGCGGGTGCAGGTGCTGCAGCTGGTGCTGGAACGCCAGGATCACCGCGTCGAACTGCGCCTCGATGGCGGGCAGGTTGGAGCGGGCCGCCTCCAGCGAGCGCAGGCAGGTGGCCAGCATCGCGACGTCGCGGGCCTGCCGCTCGCTCTCCGCGCTGTACGCGACGCCGGCCGTGGCCCGGTAGCTGGCCGCCGCCCGGTCCGCCTCGCGCCGGGCCGCCTCCAGGATGTTCGCGGCCTGCTTCTCGGCGGTCTCCACGATCAGGCGCCCCTGCTGCTGCGCCGCGGCGATCACGGTGTCGGCCTGGGCCTGCGCCCGCGCGGTGAGGGTGACCGCCTCGGCGGCGACCTGGCGGGCCCGCACCGCCGGGTCGGCGGCGCCCAGCCGGTCGCCGAGCCGCTTGACCCGGTCCAGCTCGGCCTGCTGCATCACGATGTAGGCGTTGAGCGCGTCGACGTCCTCCGCGACGGTGCGGCGCAGCCGGTCGACGGCCTCCTTGTCGTACCCGCGGCGGCGGCCGGTCGCGTCCGGCAGGTGGTGCCGGACGATCGACTCGGGCGTGTGCGGCACGCGCTTACGCAGGTCCGGCGCGTCCTGGGTGCCGAGTGCGCTGACTGGTGTCACGGTTCCCCCTGTCTCACCGGACCGCGTTGACCGCGGCGGGCATCGGCGACGGCAGGTAGCGACCGCCGTCGTACTCCTCGATGTGGATCTGGCGCTCGGGCACGCCCGCGGCGGCGAGCGCGCCGTGCGCGTAGCCGGTCAGCGCGGGCGGCCCGCAGACGTACACCTCACGCTCGGCGAGGCGGGCGGTGCGCAGCGCCGCGCCGAGCACGTCGTCGCCGCCGTGGTCCTCGGGCGTGACCGGCACGACGGTGAGCCAGCGGTGGGCCGCTTCGAGCCCGCGCAGCGTCGGCAGGTCGTAGAGGTCCGGCACGCCGCGCGCGCCCAGGAACAGGTGCACCGACCGAGGTGGCACGCCCGCGCCGGCCTCGACCTCGACCTGCTCGGCCAGCGCGCGCATCGGCGCCAGGCCGGTGCCCGCGGCGATGAGCAGCAGGTCCCGGCCGCCGCCGGGAGTCAGCGTGAGCCGCCGGCCCACCGGCGCGCCGAGCCGCACCTGGTCGCCCTCGCGCAGCTGGTGCACCAGCGCCGGGCTGAGCTCGCCGCCGGGCTGGGCGCGCACGTGGAACTCGATGGTGCCGTCGGCGCGCGGCGTGTTCGCGGGCGAGAGCAGCCGCCACACCCGGGGCCGCAGCGCGCACTCCAGCGACACCGACTGCCCCGGCCGGTAGTGCAGCGGCATGGTGGGCCGCACCGTGAAGACCGCCAGGTCGGTGCCGCGGCGCTCGTGCTCCAGCACGTCCGCGGTCCACCAGGCGGGCTGGCTGCGGGCGGCGTGCTCGGCCGCCCGCAGCATGATGCCCGACACCTCGCCGTACGCCGACTCCCACGCCGCGGCCAGGTCGGGGGTCCACCGCTCGCCCAGGAAGTGCTCCAGGGTGGCGAACAGCGCCTGCCCGACCTGCGCGTAGTGGGCCCCGACCACGGAGAACTTACGGTGGTCGCGGCCCAGGCCCTCCAGGTACGGCAGGGCCTGGTCGAGGCGGTCGGCGTGCGACACGACGTGGCCGAGCGCCTGCAGCAGCTTCTCCCGCTGGCCGGCCATGGACACCGGGAAGAGATCGCGCAGCTCCGGATACGCCACGAAGAGGAAGGCGTAGAAGTGCTGCGCGGCACGATCGCCGTGGGACCGGACCACGGCGAAGCTGCGCTGCAGGCGGTGGGCGTCCATCCTCAGGCCGCCGCCGGCCTGACGATCAGGGGCTGGACGCTGGCCAGCACCTGTCCGACATTGAGGATGATGTCCATCGGGACGTGCAGTTCGAAGAGGACTCCGGCGGCGTACTGCACCACCCGTTCGTAGTGCGCCGGACTGACGCTCAGCCGCGCGTGCGCCGACCCGAGGTGCTCCACCGGGTAGGTGGCCGGGCCGCCGAGCACGTGGCTGAGCAGCATCGCCATGTGGCCCTTGAGCCTGGGCAGGTCGACGCCGTCGAAGTATTCCCTGAGCTGCTCGTCGGCGAGCAGGTAGGTGTAGAGCCGGTCCACCGCCTCGCGCACCGACGGGGCTCCGCCGATGAGCTCGTACGCGCTGGTGGCTGTGGTGGTCGCTCCTGGACTGTCGGACACGTTCGCCTCCGTCTCGCAGTGGTGAGCCGCGCGGAGCCGACCGTGTCCGGCCCGGGCCCGCACCCGGAACGGACGCGACGAAACACACCGGCACAACCAGCGGTTTTCCCGAAGGCCGCCAAACAAACTGCTGGTTATCCGCGCACCAGCAGCATATATAGATACGTCTCTTAGGTGTCAACCAGTAGTCGGTTAATACACGGATTGTGGTTTAGAACACACGTTCGAAGGCCGTCCACATCGTACGCGACCTGTTCAGTCCTCCTCCAGCATGGACAGGATGTTGCCCGCGGGATCCTTGAACCACGCGATCCGCGGACCCTCGCCCTCGGCCAACCCGTCCGCGTCGGTCTGCAGGCCGGGCACGTCGTAGCGCTCGAACTCGACCCCGCGCCCGCGCAGCTCCGCCATCGCCGCCGCCAGGTCCACGACCGGGAAGTTCAGGATGGTGTACGTGGCGGGCTGGTGATCTGGCTTCGGATAGACGAGCACCTGGCCGCCGCCCGCCAGCTCCAGCCGCAGCATGCCGCCGCCCAGGTCGGTCACCTCCAGCCCCAGCGTCTCACCGTAGAACCGCCTCGCCGCCTCGGTGTCGTCGACCGAGAAGCCTGAGAAAGCCCGCGTCCTGCCCAGCATTTCCGTCCCTCCTGTAACCATCGATGAACCACCCCGGTCAGCCGCCGTGGGCGTCGATCGCCGCCTGTTCCCTGGCCGTGCGCCGCACCGCCGCCGCCAGCGCGCGCTCGGCGGCGGTGCGCGCGGCCCGCCGCCGGTTGGCCTCCTGCTGCGCCCGGTCGCGCCGCTCCTCCAGCGCCGACATCGCCGCACGCACCTCGGCCAGCTCCGCCCCGGCCGCCTGCTCCGCCTCGCGCGCCGCGTCCAGCTCGGCTCGGGCGCGCCCCTCCGCCTCCTCCGCCGCGTCGAGCGCACGCCGCAGCCCGGCGGGCACCCGGGGCGGCTCGGGCACCCGGACCTCCTCGTCCGTCGGGGCCGGTTCCGGCGCGGGGACCGCCCGCAGCCGCCGCTCAACCCGGGGAGTCGGCGCACGCCGTGCTTCTGCTTCCGCGGACTCGTCGACGGGTGGCAGGGCCGTGCCGAAGCCGGTGTAGGAGACGGCCTTGACCACCGTGCCGGCGCGGATCTGGGCGGCGACGTCCTCGTCGGCGAGCGCGGCGGCGAGGGTCTCCTCGACCTCGGCGCGGGGCAGCCGGGCGGGGCTGAGCGAGGGCTGGGCCTTGACGGCGAGCTGCTCGGCGTCGTCGGCGAGGGCGGACAGCAGCTCGCGGCGGCGTACGGTCAGCGCGCGCAGCTCGTCGCCGCGCAGCCGCCGCTGGGCCTCGCGCAGCTCGGTGCCGAGTTCGGCCAGCTCGGTGATCCGCTCGGGCGCGCGATGGGCGAGCAGGTTCACCAGCCAGGCGGCGACGGTCGGGCGGCGCAGCCGCTTGATCGCGGTGGCCTGCGGGCCGTGTCCGGCGGCCTTGGCCGCGGCCGCCGCCGCGTCGCGCGCGGCGACGAACTCCTCGGGCAGGGCCGTGTACAGCTCACGCACTGTCTCCTCCGGCACCTCACCCACCTTGCCATGATATGGGCGGTTCAGGCCGGTTCGAGGTAGCCCTGCGCCTGGAGCGTGAACAGCTCGGCGTAGCGGCCGCCCGCGGCCATCAGCTCGGCGTGCCGCCCTGACTGGACCAGCCGCCCCTCGTGCAGCACGTAGATCATGTCGGCGTGGCGCACGTTGGCCAGCCGGTGTGTGATGAGGATGGTGGTCAACCGGCCCTGCCGGTCGCGGATCGCCTGGAACAGGGCGTCCTCGGCACGCGGGTCCAGCGCGGAGGACGGCTCGTCCATGATGAGCAGGTCCGCGTCGCGCAGGAAGCCGCGCGCCGCGCTGATCCGCTGCCACTGCCCGCCGGACAGGTCCTGCCCGTCGGCGAAGGTCCGGTCCAGCAGCGTGTCGTACCCGAACGGCAGCTGCATGATCATGTCGTGGGCCACCGCGCGCCGCGCCGCGGCCTCGACCCGCTCCTGATCGGCCGGGCTGTCCGGGTCGCCGAGCCGGATGTTCACCCCCGCGCTGAACGGCCACTTCCAGTAGTCCTGCGACACCACCGCGATCCGGGCCCGCAACTGCCCCGCGTCCAGCTCCGGCAGCGGCGTCCCGTTCCAGCTGACCCCACCCGACGAGGGGGTACGCAGCGCCGCGAGCACCGCCGCGAGGGTGGTCTTGCCCGACCCGTTCTCCCCCACGAACGCGACCGTCTGCCCGGCGCGCACGGTCAGGCTGACCTCGTCCAGCGCGGGCCGGTCGCGGTCGGGATAGCTCAGCCGCACCGCGTCCACGCGCAGCTCCCGCAGCGGGCCCACCGCGCCCCGGCCGTCACCCGCCGGCAGGTGCGCCCGCGCCCGCTCCATGAACCCGGTGTAGTCGTCGAAGTGCCGCCCCTCCGTGTAGAGCGTGTCCACCTGGTACGTCACCGTGTTCAGCGAGTGCCGCGCCGCCTGCAGCGCGATCACCGCCGTGGCCGCGGCCGCCAGCGGGATCGAGCCGCTCAGCAGCAGCCAGCCCAGCAGCACGTACACCGCCCCGGACGCGAGCCCGCCGGTCACCGCGCCGAGCGCGTTGGTGGTGGTCACCCGGCGGGCCAGGTCGAGCTGGATGCGGGTCTCGGTCTCCATCACCGTGTCGAACTGCCCCAGCAGGAAGCCGCGCAGCCCGTACGCGCGCAGCTCGGCGGCGGTCAGCCGATCGGCCATCAGCCGGTTCAGGATCCACAGCCGGCGGCGGCGCACCGAGCCCGCCACGTACGTCTGATACTCCAGGTGCCCGGCGCGCAGCGCGGCCCACGCGTTGGGCAGGGTCGCCAGCAGCATCGCCCCGAGCAGCAGCGGATGCACCACCACCAGCGCCACCGCGACCGACAGCACCCCGATCGCCCCGGCGGCCAGCGCCATGGTCGCGTTGACCAGCCCGATCACCGAGTCCATGCCCCGCCCGGCGCGCTCCATGTCGTCGGCGAACGCGTCCTCGTCGAACGCGTCCAGCCGCACCGCCGTGGTCGCCTCGTACAGCCGCCGCTGCACCGTGCGGTCCACCCGCGGGGTCAGGCCGTTGAGGGCGTACCCGGTGGCGATGCCCATGCCCGCGCGGACCGCCGCCGCACCAGCCAGCAGCGCCAGCGCGGGCAGCGCCGCGGACACCCGGTCCGGGGTGGGCCCGGCGCTGAACAGGCCCACCAGCACCTGCTGGGTGGCCAGCAGGCCCGCCGTGGACATCGCCCCGGCCACCAGCGTGCAGGTCAGCACGATCGCGGTGCGGCCGCGGTCGGCCTGCCACGCGATGCGGAACGCGGTGCGCACCAGCCGGGGAAGCGCCTGCGCCACGGCCCGCAGTCCCGCCTCGGCGCGGGCGCGCACGCCCTCCTCCCACCACATCACCCGCAGCTCGGGCAGGACCGAGGCGGCGGGGCCGGGCTCGGCGGCTTCGGACGGCGCGGACACGGCGGCTCCCTCCCCGGCACCGGCCCTGCCGGGCGGTGTACCGCGAGCGTATCCGCCATCCACGAGCGTGACTGGATCACTCATCCGATCCTGACGGACGGGGGCACGTCGACGGTACGCTCGCCCCGATGGCGGGTGATCAAAAACTGGTGACCGGCGGGGTGACCCTGGCCTACCAGGTGCACGGCGCGCCCGGCGCAGCGCCGATGGTCCTGCTGCACGGCGGCAACGCCGACGGCTCCGCCTGGGACGCGGTGGTGGGCGGGCTGGCCGAGTCCTGGCACGTGTACGTGCTCGACCTGCGCGGGCACGGCGCGAGCGACCGTCCCGGGAGCTACTCGTTCGAGCTGATGCGCGACGACGTCATCGGCTTCCTCGACGCGCTCAGCCTGTCCGGGGTGGCGCTGGTGGCGCCCGAGCCGATGGGGTTCACCGTGCCGGAGCACGAGATCCGCGGGCCCATCGTGCGGCAGCTCAACGCGCCGGACCCGGCCTGGCGGGACGCGGTCGCCGCGATCACCTGCCCGGTCGTCGTGATCGGGGGCGGCCCGGCGAGCTTCCTGCCCCAGAACCGGATAGCCGCGATGGCGGCCCGCTTCCCACGTGGGGGCCTCGTGACCATCCCGGTGGGCCACCACGTGCATCGCGACGCCCCGGATGCGTTCCTGGAGGCGGTCCGCGACCTGCCGTGACCGTGCGTAAAGCGAGCGCGCTCGGGCTCCCGGCGCTCTAACGTCTGCGGGCATGACCTATGAGGAGCTGGTCGGCGAGGCGTCCCGCACCCCGTTCGAGGGCTGGGACTTCGGCGTCTTCCATGGACGGTACGTGCAGGGTGCGCCCTCCTGGGACTATCGCGCGCTCGTCCAGGAACGGCTGCGCACCACCGGCGCGCTTCTGGATCTCGGCACGGGCGGCGGCGAGTTCCTCGCCTCACTCGCACCGCTGCCGCCGGTGACCGCGGCGACCGAGGGCTTCCCGCCGAACGTCGCGGTGGCGCGGCGGCGGCTGGCCCCGCTCGGCGTGATCGTGCACGACACCACCGGGGCACCGGACCGGTTGCCGTTCCCGGACGAGAGCTTCGACCTGGTGCTCAGCAGACATGAGGCGTACGACCCGGCAGAGGTGCACCGGGTGCTGCGGCCCGGCGGCGTGTTCGTCACCCAGCAGGTCGGCGGGCGCGACCTTGAGCAGCTCAACGCCGCGCTCGGCGGCCCGCCGCATCCCTTCCGGTCCTGGGACCTGGCGTCCGCCGTCACCGGGCTGGAGCAGGCCGGCCTGACCGTCCTCGACCGGCATGAGCAGCTCGTCCCCGCCACGCTGCACGACATCGGCGCGGTCGTGCTGCTGCTGCGGATCACCCCGTGGCAGATCCCCGGCTACGACCTCGACACCTACACCCCCCGCCTGCGCGACCTGCACCACCGGCTAGCCGCCGGCAACCCGCTGCACGTCACCGGCCACCGTTTCCTGACCACCGCCCGCCGCGCCCCGGTGTAGCCGGAGCGCGCGAAGATCGCCGTCCCGTGTCGAAACCTGCGCTCTGGCCAGACTTTTCGACACAGGATCGCGATCATGGCGAGCGCACCTGGAGCCGGTTGACACGGCGGCGCGAAGGATGATCGGCGGTTCGTGTCCAAACCCGTGGTCTGGCCGCATTTTTCGACACGAGACGGCGATCTTGGCCTCCCGGCCACGCTGGCGGATCAGGGTACCGGTACGGGCTCCAGGGCGGCCTCGGTGCGGGCGCGGGCGGCGGCGTAGCCGAACGCGGCGAGGAAGGCGCCGATCAGCAGCAGCGTGTGCGGGTAGAGCTCGGTGTAGTCGGTGACCAGGAAGTTCGAGGACACGTCCGGATCGGGCACGGGGCCGAGCGGGATCTCGACGGGCAGCGCGACCGAGGCCGGGAACCACAGCGGCGCGTACGCCGTGTCCAGGTGCACGCCGTCCCAGCCGCGCGCCCCGACCTGCCACACCGCGACGGTCACCGCCGCCCACGCCGCCCCGGTCACCCCGAGCAGCCAGGTCCACACGGGATGCGCGGGGCCGCGGATCAGCCACACGATCGTGCCGGTCAGCACGGCCAGCCATACCCAGGACACGGCCGCCGAAGCCGCAGGCGGGTTCATGGCGACCAGCAGGTGCGGCGCCAGCACCACGTAGCCGAGCGCGGGCAGCAGTGCGGCGACCGCGATCGCCGAGCGGCGCGGCGCGGGCCAGGACGCCCCGGCCCACAGGCCGCCGAGCGCCATCAGCAGAGCCACCATCGGCAGCAGCAGCGGCCCGAGCGGGTAGGACACGAGCGCGAGCGGCACCGCCACCAGCGGACCCGCCGCGAGCGCGAGCAGCGCCGCGCCGGAGCGCAGCGTCAGCAGCCGCCGCCAGTCGTGCGCCCGCTGCCCGCGCGGCGGCCGGGACAGCGCCAGGCTGGCCGCGTAGGCGAGCAGCCGCAGGTCGCGCCGGCCCGCGGCGAGCACGTGCGCCTCGGCCTGCCATTCGTGCAGCAGTTCCTCGCGCCGGTCCACCGGCCAGCGCTCGGCCGCGTACGCCAGCAGCGACGACGCGAGCCGGACCGTCATCCTCGCCACGCCGTCACTCCCCCGTCCGTGCTGCCGTACGCGATCGCGCACGGCCTGAACTCTATGCCGTCAATCTACATAGGGTCAATGCCCGGGAACGACGCGGATCTCTACCCACTGGTGTCGATGTGTGGTAAAAACTTTCCAACTTTCTCCCATCGGAGCAAGAAAACCTTCAAGGAGTCCGGATGAGCAGGATCCTTGCGCGGATGGCGGGACTCACCGCCGCGGCGACCCTCGCGATCGCCGCCGCGCCCGCCGCCGCGGCCACCACCGCCGACACTCGCACCGTCACCTATCGCGGCTACCGCGTCGCCGTGCCCGCCGCCTGGACGGTCGTCGACCTCGACGCCGACCCGGCCGCGTGCGTGCGATTCGACCGGCCCGCCGTCTACCTCGGCCGCATCGGCGACCAGTCCTCCTGCCCGGCCGGCCTGCGCGGCCGCACCGCCGGGCTCGTCATCGAACCGTTCAGCGCGGCCAACGCCGAGCGCACCGCCGCGGCCACCCCCGCCACCGGCGCCGCCGCGGCCGTGCCCTCCGGCGCGGACACCGTGACCATCGCGGTACGCGGCGCCGGTGTGCTGGTCACCGCCGTGCAGACCCCCGACACCGCGGCCGCCGTGCGCGCCGTGCTCGGGTCGGCGTCCCTCACCCGCGCGGCCGTGCCCGCCGCGCCGCAGCGTGCCGCCACCGCGGCCGTGGCCCCGCTCGCCGCGGCCGGGCCGCAGCCCGGCACGTACACCGGCAAGGGCTTCGACACCTGCACCGCCCCGGCCCAGTCCGCGATGAACGCCTGGCGCAACAGCTCGCCGTACCGCGCCGTCGGCATCTACATCAGCGGGGCCAGCCGCTCCTGCGCCCAGCCGAACCTGACCGCGACCTGGGTGACCAACCAGACGAACAACGGCTGGCGGCTCATCCCGATCGAGCTGGGCTACCAGGCGCCGTGCGGGACGCGTACGCCGAAGATGTCGAGCAACACGACGACCGCCCGCTCGCAGGGGGTCACCGCCGCGAACAGCGCGGTCAGCGCCGCGCAGGCGCTGGGCATCGGTGCGGGCAGCACCATCTACAACGACATCGAGCACTACCCGACCACGGCGTCGTGCCGCGCGGCGGTGCTGTCGTTCCTGTCCGGCTGGACCGAACAGCTGCACGCCCGCGGCTACCTGTCCGGCATGTACTCCAGCGGCTCGTCCGGCATCCGGGACGTGTGCCTGGAGCACGACAATCCGGCGTACACCAGGATCGACCAGCTCTGGATCGCGTGGTGGAACGGCGTGGCCGACACCGACGCGGGCACCTACTGCGACGACGCGTACTGGGCGAACCACCAGCGGCTGCACCAGTACGCCGGGGACGTGAACGAGACCTGGGGCGGGGTGACGATGCACATCGACCGCAACTACCTCGACGTGTCCACCGACCAGACGCCGCCGTCGGAGGATTGGACGGTCACCGTCGACAACGCCACCAGCGGCCGGTTCACCGCCAGCGCCAACTGGGGCAGCTCGGCGTTCTCCGCGCAGCGATTCGGGGCCGACTACCGCTTCGCCAGCCCCGTCGCGTCGAGCGACGCGGCCTGGTTCAAGGTGAACATCCCGGCCACGGACACCTACGAGGTCGCCGTCTGGTATCCGGCCGACCCCGGCTACAACAACATGACGCCGTTCATCGTGGCCACCAGCAGCGGCAACCAGTCGGTGCAGGTGAACCAGCGGCTCACCGGTGGGCAGTGGGTGTCGCTCGGCGTGTTCACGCTGGCCGCCGGGGACGGCGACAAGGTCGGCGTGAGCCGGTGGACCAGCGGCACCGGATACGTCATCGCCGACGCGGTCCGGATCACCCGCGTCTGACCCCTACGAACGGAACGAGCTGCTGGGGCGGGCGCGCAGGTGGGCGCGCTCGCCCTGGCGGCCGAACAGGCTGAGGAACTCGACCGGCTCGGCGTCGGCGCCGCCGAACCAGTGCGGCACCCGGGTGTCGAACTCCGCGGCCTCGCCCGGCGCGAGCACCAGGTCGTGCTCGCCCAGCACCACCCGCAGCCGGCCGTTGAGCACGTACAGCCACTCGTAACCCTCGTGCGTCTTGGG
This sequence comes from Catellatospora sp. IY07-71, assembly GCF_018326265.1. GTDB lineage: Bacteria > Actinomycetota > Actinomycetes > Mycobacteriales > Micromonosporaceae > Catellatospora. Next base: position 4,391,083 of record NZ_AP023360.1, on the reverse strand, counting down.
CTCCGGCTCCCGCCTGCCCTTCCCGCCGGGGATAATGATCTTGTACGCCTGGATGCCGCCCGCGCGCCGGGTCAGCGGCAGCATCGTCATGCCGTGCTGCGAGACCGCCCGCAGGTGCACGCGTGGATCACCGGTCGGCGGGGCGTCGACCAGCTCGTCCAGCGTGACGCCGTGCGCCCGGGCCAGCGGCAGCAGCAGCTCCAGCGTGGGCCGGCGGCTGCCGGACTCCAGCCGGGACAGCGTGCTCACCGAGATGCCGGTCTCGGCCGACAGCTCGGCCAGCGTGGTCTCCCGCTGCTGGCGCAGCGCGCGCAGCCGGGCGCCGACCCCGTCCAGGGTCTGCTCGTCTTCATCCGCCATACCCACCAGCTTGCCAGAACAGCAACGAACATTGCCACCTTCGCGTCGCCTCCCGCATGGTTGCCATGGAGGTGGTCACGGTGACCGAGCAGTGGAGAGACGAGTACGACGTGGTGGTCGCCGGTGGCGGGGCGGCCGGGCTGAGCGGGGCGCTGATGCTCGCCCGGGCCCGCCGGTCCGTGGTGGTGATCGACGCGGGCGCGCCCCGCAACGCCCCCGCCGACGGCGTGCACGGGCTGCTGGCCCGCGACGGCATGCCCCCGGCGGAGCTGCTGGAACGCGGCCGGGCGGAGGTACGCGGCTACGGCGGCCAGATCATGGCGGGCACCGTCGAGGACGTGCGCCGCGACGGCGACCGGTTCGCCGTCACCCTTGGCGGCGGCCGGACCGTCCGGGCGCGGCGGCTGCTGGTCGCCACCGGCCTGGTCGACGAGCTGCCCGAGCTGCCGGGGCTGCGCGAGCGCTGGGGGCGCGACGTGGTGCACTGCCCGTACTGCCACGGCTGGGAGGTGCGCGACCGGGCCGTCGGCGTGCTGGGCAGCGGACCGATGTCGGTGCACCAGGCGCTGCTGTTCCGGCAGTGGAGCGCGGACGTGACGTACTTCGCGCACGTGGTGCCGCCGACCGACGAGCAGGCCGAGCAGCTGGCGGCGCGCGGCATCCCCGTCGTGTCCGGCGAGGTCGCGGCGGTCGAGGTCGCGGACGACCGGCTGACCGGGGTGCGGCTCGCCGACGGCACCGTGGTCGCGCGCGAGGTGGTGGCGGTGGCCACGCGGATGGTCGCCCGGCTGGGCTTCCTCGCAGGGCTCGGACTGCGGCCCGTGCCGCATCCGGCGGGTGTCGGCGAGCACCTGCCGGCCGACCCGTCCGGCCGCACCGACGCGCCCGGGGTGTGGGTCGCCGGCAACGCCACCGACCTCGTGGCCCAGGTCGGCACCGCCGCGGCCGCGGGCGCCGGGGCAGCCGCCCAGATCAACGCCGACCTGGTCACCGAGGAGACCGCGCAGGCCGTGGCCGCCCACCGGTTCGCGGCACTCCCGGCGTGATCGAGGCCTCCGCCTCACCACCGCCACGTGCGCTCCCGGCATGATCGCGAGTTCGTGTCAGAACCTGTGGCGTGGCCTCAGTTTCTGACACGAGACCGCGATCTTCCTTCCAAGGTCACCACGGCGTGGCCGCTCAGTCGGGGGCCAGGTGGCCGATGTCGTTGTGCACCGCGAGCAGCCAGGTGCCGTAGCCGTGCCGGTCGGTCTCGTGGCGCCAGCGGGTCACGCCCGTGTGGTCGGCGACCACCCCGACCGGTCCCCTGCCCGCGCAGCCGGGGTGGCACACCATGGCCAGCTGGGCCGTCTCGACGGTCTCGCGGTGACCGGCGACCAGGATCCGGCGGCCGGGATGGCGCTCGATGATCGTGCGCAGCGCGGTGGCCGAGCGGGTGAGGTAGCCGTTCCACGTCTCGGCGCCGGGCGCGGGCACCCGGTCCGGGTGGTGGCGGGCCGACCCGGTCAGCCCCGCGCGCGCCTGCGCCCAGGGCAGGCCGTCCGCCGACCCGTGGTCGGGGTTGCGCAGGCCGGGTTCGGCGAGCACGGGCAGGCCGAGCCGGTCCGCGATGGCTGCGGCCGTCTCCGCCGCCCGGCGGCGCGGGCTGGTGTACAGCACGTCGAACGGGCGGTCCGCGTGCTCACGGGCGAGCCGGGCCGCGACCTGGGCCGCCTGCCAGCGGCCGAGTTCGGTCAGCCCGGTGCAGCCGCGCTCGCCGCCGGCGACCCCGGTGACGTTGCAGACGGCCTCGCCGTGGCGCACGAGTACGAGTTCAGCGTGCAGGGTGGTCATGCGGTGCTTCCTTCGCTGCCGGATGGCTGGACCCGCCGATCACATCGGATCGTGTGCGGCCGGTCACGTGCCGTGTCCACATCCGGACGACCCCGGACACCGGCCCGGGTGCGCTCGGGACAGCCGTGGGTCAGCGAGGGGTGCCGACGCCGATGATGCGCCAGCCGAGGTCGGGGAAGCCCGCGCTGCGGGCGGTGCGGTCGGAGGCGATGTTCGCCGGGTCGTGCAGGTAGATGGGCACGGCGCCGGCCGCGATGATCCAGCGGGCGGCCTGGGCGACCAGCGCGGTGGCCAGGCCGCGGCCGCGGTGCGCCGCCTCGGTGCCGACCGAGATCTCCATGCCCGCGCTGTTGTGGCGCTTGATGCCGACCCCGGCGGCGTATCGGCCGTCCTCGTCGAACCTGACCAGCACCTGGCCGCCGAACGGGTGCAGCCACTGCGGCACCCGCTGGTCCAGGGCGGGCACCCACTCGCCCACGTCGGGCAGGGCGGCCGGGTCCACTGTCCAGCGGAACACGCCGGAGAAGACGGCCGCGTCGGGCCGGTCCAGCGCGGCGGGCAGCCGGGCGGGCACGTCGGCCCAGGTCGGCACGGCAGCGCGTACCGCATCGGCGGCCGAGGGCCGCACGGAGAGCACGCCGCCGGTCGGGGTGGCCACGCCCACGACGTCACGCACGGTGCCGTCCCAGCCGGGGCGGGTCCGCTCGTCGCTGCCGACGACGGTCAGTCCGTCCTCGTCCGACCAGGCTCCCAGGTACGCGACGAGGAATTCGGCGAGGCGGCGGTCGGTGCAGATCTCACGGCTGTCCATCGCCCCGAAGGATACGTCGCCGGAGGGCGCATGCCCGGGTGCCGCCACGCCGTGGTCGCGCTGGAAGGAAGATCGCGGTCTCGGGTCAGAAAGTGAGGCCACGCCACAGGTGCTGACACGAGATCGCGATCATGCCGGGAGGGCAGGTCCGGTGGTGGAAGGGGCGTCCGGGGCGGTGGCGAGGTGGTAGCGGTGGCCGGATGAGGTGAGGAAGGTCAGGTGGAGGCCGTCGCGGTGGGCGGGGATCGGCGCGCCGGTGGTGAGGTCGGTGACCTGGGCCAGTGTGGTGCGCACGGTCAGGGTGCCCGCCCTGCCGGTGGTGAGGAGGACGTCGGTGGCCTGACCGGCGCGCCAGGTGAGGTCGACGGTGACGTCGCCGCGGGCGCGCAGGCCAGTGACCGAGCCGTCCGGCCAGGCGGCGGGCAGCGCGGGCAGCACCTCGATCACCCCGTGCCGGTGGCTCTGCAGCAGCATCTCCGCGATGCCCGCGGTCGCGCCGAAGTTGCCGTCGATCTGGAACGGCGGGTGGTCGCAGAACAGGTTCGGCAGCGTGCTGTGCCGCAGCTGCTCGGTCAGCAGGCGGTGGGCCCGGTCGCCGTCACCGAGCCGCGCCCAGAAGCAGACCTTCCACGCCTTGCTCCAGCCGGTGCCGCCGTCACCGCGCGCGGCCAGCGACACCCGCGCCGCCTCGACGAGCCGTGCGTCGCGGTCCGGCACGCCGTCGCCGCCCGGCCCGGGCCGTCCTATGCGGCGCCCGGGATGCAGCGCGAACAGATGGGACACGTGGCGGTGCTCGTCAGCGGGGTCGTCGAGGTCGGCCCGCCACTCCTGCAGCTGCCCCCACGAGCCGACCCGCAACCCGGGATCGAGCCGCTGGAGCGTCCGCTCCAGCCGTACCCGCAGCTCCGGGTCGGCGTCCAGGATCCGCGCGGCGTCGAGGGTGCTGGTGAGCAGGTCACCGATGATCTGCTGGGACATGGCCGCCCCGGCGACGTGCTCGCCGTGCTCGGGCGAGAAGCTGGGCGAGGCGACCAGGCTGCCGCCGACAGGGTCGGTGTGCAGGTTGGCCAGCCAGAACTCGGCCGCCTCGCGCAGCACCGGATACGCCCGCGCCCGCAGGAAGTCCTCGTCGAGGCCGAACAGGTAGTGCTCGTACAGGTGCTGGCAGAGCCACGCCGCGCCCTCCGGGAACCAGAACGCGGTCGGCCAGTCGTGCACGCCGGTGAAGCCGTACGGGGTCGTCTCGTTGTGCACCACCCAGCCGCCGCTGCCGAACATCAGCCGCGCGGTGGCCCGGCCGGGCGGGCGCAGCGCGTCGATGAACGCGAACAGCGGCCGCGCCGTCTCGGCCAGGTTGGTGGTCTCGGCGAGCCAGTAGTTCATCTGCAGGTTGATGTTGACGTGGTAGTCGCCGCACCAGGGCGGCAGGTTCGAGTTGTTCCACACGCCCTGCAGGTTCGCGGGCAGCGAGCCGGGCCGCGACGACGCGATGAGCAGGTAGCGGCCGTACCCGAAGAGCAGCTCGGCGAGCCCCGGCCCGCCCCGCGCGAGCAGCCGGTCGGTGGGCAGGTCCGGCGGCGTGCCGCCGAGGTCGAGGCGGCACCGGCAGTACAGCGCCCGGTGGTCGGCGACGTGCTCGGCCCGCAGTGCGGCGTAGCCACGCGCGGCGGCGGCCTCGACCGCGGCGGACACCCGCGCGTGCGGGTCGGCGCCGCGGTAGTGCGGGTACACGTCGGCGTAGTCGGTGCCCGCGGCCAGCACGAACACGACGCTGTCGGCGCCGGTGACGGTGATCCGGTCACCGTCGCAGGTCAGCTCGCCGCCCTCGGCGAGCACGCACAGCCGTGCCTCGTAGCGCAGACCGTTGTCCGCCAGCGCGCCGCACACCGTGACCAGACCCTGGTTAGGAAGGGCACCTTCTACTACGTATTCCGATAAGAAGGTGCCCTTCCTTTCGGCGGTCAGGTGGGCAGTGTCCTGGGCGGGCGCGATGTGGGCGGTCAGCGACACGTGGCCGGGCTGGTCGGCGGTCAGGCGGCCGGCGATGACGCCCGCCGGGTGGCTGGCGAGGTATTCCCGGGTGTAGGTGACGCCGCCGAGTTCGTAGCGGACGCGGGCCAGCGCGTCGGCCAGGTCGAGTTCGCGCCGGTAGCCGGTGGCGGCGTCGCCGTGGTGCAGGTCGAGGTGCAGGTCGCCGAAGTTCTGGTACGCGCCGAAGCCGCGCCGCGGCTCGCCCAGCAGCGCGACCGCCTCGTCGTTGTCCAGCCGCCCGGCGGCGTCGATCCGGGCCCGTGCCGTGGCCAGGGCTTCCGGCCGGGGTCCGGCCCAGTCGCCGTGCCGGTAGCCGTCGGTGCCGGGACCGCCGGCCCACAGCGTCTTCTCGTTGAACTGCAGCCGCTCGCCGCCCACCCCGCCGAACACCATCGCGCCCATGGCTCCGTTGCCGATCGGCAGCGCTTCGCGTTCCCAGTCCGAGGCCGGTGTGCCGTACCAGATCACGCGCACACGTTAGTGGCGGACACGCTCCCGTGTCGGGGCGCGGGTGTAGGTTGCGGGACGTGGAGGAGATGCTGGAGACCCACCGGCGCGAGCTGACCGCGTACTGCTATCGCATGCTCGGTTCGGCGTTCGAGGCCGAGGACGCCGTGCAGGAGACGCTGATCCGCGCCTGGAAGGGTTTCGACCGGTTCGAGGGCCGCTCGGCCGTCCGCTCCTGGCTGTATCGCATCGCCACCAACGTGTGCCTGGACATGCTCGGCAGCGCGCAGCGCCGGGCCCGGCCCATGGATCTCGCCTCGGCGGGCACGCCGTCGCAGGTGACCTCGGCGCCGGTGCCGCTGGCCGAGTCGGTGTGGGTCGGCCCGGCCCCCGACGACCGGCTGCTGCCCGAGCACGCCGACCCGGCCGAGCTGACCGTCGCCCGGGAGAGCGTGCGCCTGGCGTTCGTCGCCGCGCTGCAGCACCTGCCGCCGAAGCAGCGCGCGGTGCTGGTGCTGCGCGAGGTGCTGGCCTGGAGCGCGGCCGAGACCGGCGAGCTGCTCGGCCTGTCCGTGGCCTCGGTCAACAGCGCGCTGCAGCGGGCCCGGGCCACCCTCACCGCGCTCGGCCCGGCCGCCGCCGACACCGTCGCCCCGGCCGACGAGGAGCAGCTCGCGCTGCTGACGAGGTATGTCTCCGCGTTCGAGAGCTACGACATGGACGCGCTGGCGAAGCTGCTGCACGAGGACGCGACGCTGTCCATGCCGCCGTTGGACCTGTGGTTCCGCGGGGTCGCCGACATCCGCGAGTGGATGCTCGGCCTCGGCTGCGGCTGCCGCGGCTCGCGCCTGGTGCCCGTCGCCGGGGCCAACGGCCTGCCCGCCTTCGGGCAGTACCGGCCCACCGACGATCCGGGCCGCCACGAGCCGTGGGCGCTGATCGTGCTGGAGATCTCAGCCGGACGGATCGCCGGGGTCAACAACTTCCTGGACACCGAGCGGCTGTTCCCGCTGTTCGGGCTGCCGCCCGTGCTGCTGCGCGACCAGCCCGCCGAGCTCGTCGGCTGAATCGTCCGGGTGCGCCGGGAGCACCATGCGCAGCCCGGTGAGCTCCAGCAGCAGCCGCAGCCGGGGGCCGACCCGCCACAGCCGCAGCGTGCCCCCGGCCCGTACGGTGTGCAGGCGCAGCCGCCCCAGCACGTCCAGCGCGGCCAGGTCCGCCCGGGTCAGCGCGCTGACGTCGCACAGCACCACGAGCAGCGCCCCGCCGGGCGCGCCCCGCGCGGCCTCGTCCACCCGTGCGCACAGCCCGGCTAGGTCGCCCGCGCCCACCACGGGGCCGAGAACCAGCACCACGTACGACTCCCGACCATGCGCCCCCACGCCGCCTCCTCCACGGAGCACCCGTGGTGCCCCCGTACATCAGACGGCGCATGCCCGTCGTACTCATCGCCGCGGCGGCTCGCACTTTCACCGACAGGATTTTCGTCGGAGGACCGATGAGTTCCGGCGGGGCCGCTCGTCTGACCGGGTGAGACCGACGCCGGGCCACCCGGGCAGGGCGCGGGACGAACCACAGGAGTCATCATGCGCAAGATCGTCGCGGGAATCTTCCTGTCGCTGGACGGCGTCGCCGAGGCGCCGGAGACGTGGCACTTCCCGTACTTCAACGACGAGATGGGCGCCGCCGTCGGCGCGCTCATGTCCGACGCCGAGATCACCCTGCTCGGCCGCACCACCTACGAGGGCTTCGCGGCGTACTGGCCGAACAGCGAGGACGAGATGGCCGCGCAGATGAACGACGCGCGCAAGGTCGTCGTGTCGACCACACTGAAGGAGGCCACCTGGCAGAACACCACCGTCGTGCGCGACCTCGACGGGGTCCGCGCGCTGAAGGAGGAGCCGGGCGGCACCATCGGGATCACCGGCAGCCTCGTCCTGGTGCGCTCGCTGCTGCGGGCCGGCCTGCTCGACGAACTGCACCTCATGGTGCACCCGATCTGGGTCGGGCACGGCGAGCGCCTGTTCGACGAGGGCGAGACCGTCCCGCTGACGCTGGTGAAGTCCGAGACCTTCAAGACCGGCGTGCTGAACCTGACCTACACCCGCGCCTGATCCCGCACCGCCCGAGAGGAACCACCCGTGAGCACCAAGACCATCGCCGAAAAGCTGCTGATCAAGCCCGGCACGACCTACTGGACCGACGAGGCGCACGCCACGCTGATCGGCCCGCTGCCCGCGGGCGCGAGCCGCGCGGACGGCCTGGGCGCGGCGGCCGTGGGCGTCATCTTCGCCGCCGACGCGGCCTCGGCCCGGCGCGAGCTGGACACGCACCGGGCCGAGCTGGCCGCGCCGCAGGTGCTCTGGGTGGCGTACCCGAAGGGCGGCCGTGCCGACATCAACCGCGACTCGCTGTGGCCGATCGTCACCGAGTACGGCCTGCGCCCCAACGGCCAGGTCGCCATCGACGACACCTGGTCCGCCCTCCGCTTCCGCCCCGACCGCCCCGGCGAGGCCCCCTTCACCGGCGGCAAGTCCTGACCGTCCCCGCCCGCCCTCCGCTCCCGTCCGCAGGGGGCGCGGCGGAGCGGCGCGGGGTCAGCGGGTGGTGCGGGCGAGGGCGGCGATGTCGGAGTCGGCGTCGCCGTGGGCGACTCCGTCCAGCGCGGTGTCACGGGCGGCCGCCGCGACCGGGAGCGGGCGGCGGGCGCGGGACAGGGCCAGGTCGAGATCCTTGGCCAGCGCGCCCAGGGTGAACGGGGCGCCGTCGTAGTCGTCGGCGCCGAGGCGCTCGCGGCTGCGGCCCGCGATGCGCTCGAACGCACCCACGGCCAGCGTGTCCAGCACCAGGTCGCGGGGCAGGCCGAAGTCCTCGCCGAGCCGGACCGCGTCGCGCATGCCGGCCGCGACGACGCCGAGCGCGAGGTTGGCGACGAGTTTCAGGGCGGTGGCCGTGCCCACGTCTCCGGTGTGGCGCGGTCTGCCCCAGACCGACAGCAGGGGCGTGGCCGCGGCGACGTCCTCGGCCGTGCCACCGGCCAGGATGTTCAGCGATCCGGCCCGGACGGCGGGCACCGACCCCAGCACCGGCGCCTCGACGTAGCGCAGTCCCGCAGCGCGCGACGCCTCGGCGAGGGCCGCGGACTCCTCGGGCCCGATCGTGCTCAGGTTGACCACCAGGGTGCCGGGCGCGGCACCGGCGAGCACCCCGTCGGGTCCGGACAGCACCTGCGCGCAGGCGGCGCCGTCGAACAGCATCAGCGCCACCATGTCCGCCCTGGCGGCGGCCCCGGCCGCGCTCGGCGCCCGGACCGCGCCCTCCCCGGCCAGGTCCGCCGCGGCGGCCGGGGTGCGGTTCCAGACCGTGACCGGGTATCCGGCCGCGAGCAGCGTCTGCGCCATGGCCGTGCCCATCCGGCCCAGCCCGCACACGGCGACGCGCGTCATGCCCGGTCCGCCGGCACGACCGCCCACGCCTCGACCTCCATCAGGTAGCCGGGGTCGAACAGCGCCGCCACCTGCACCGCCGTGCTCGCGGGCAGCTGCTCGGCGGGGATGACCGCGTCCCGCGCGGCGCGTACCGCGGGCAGGTGGCCGATGTCGACCACGTAGTAGTTCAGCTTGATCACATCGGCGAAGGTCGCCCCGGCGGCGGCCAGGCAGCGGCGCAGGTTCTCGAACACCTGCCGGGCCTGTGCGGTGGGGTCGCCCGGCCCGACCAGGTGACCCTGCTCGTCCATGGCGACCTGCCCGGCGATCGCCACGATCCGGCCGGTGCCCCAGACGGTGTGGCTGTAACCGGGGGCCTGCGCCACGCCTTCGGGGGCGCGGACGCGTACGACGTGCGGCATGTCTCTCCTGTCCTCGGGTTGCCCGACCATCCTGTCCCGAGCGGTGCCATCGCACCAGCGCATGATCGCGATGCGAGCCATGCGTGTCATTCATAGCTGCAGCTAGCATGGCCGCCGTGGATCTCACCGCGCTCCGTTCGTTTCAGGAGGTGTGCCGGCTCGGCTCGATCAGCGCCGCGGCGCAGGCCCTCGGCTACACCCAGTCGGCCGTGTCACGGCAGATCGCGGTGCTGGAGGCGCAGCTCAAGAGCCCGTTGCTGCGTCGGCACGCGCGCGGCGTACGCCCCACGACCGCCGGGGACGTGCTGCTCGGCCATGCCGCCGTGATCCTGTCCCGGGCGGAGCGGGCCGCCGAGGAGGTGGCCGCGGCGGGCGGGCTCCAGGCCGTGCCGCTGCGCGTCGGGGCGGTGCCCACGGTCACCGCCGACCTGATGCCGCGCGCGCTGACCGCGTACACCGCCGCGTTCCCGCAGGCCCGGGTCGTCTTCGCCGCGGGCGTCACCCCGCAGCTGCTGCCGCGCCTGCTCGACGGCGACCTGGACCTGGCCGTGGTCACCGACTACCCGCCCGGCCTGCCCCCGCACGACGGCATACGCCTGCTCCACCTGCGCGAAGACCCGCTGTACGCCGCGCTGCCGGCCGGGCACCGGCTGGCCGGGCGCGAGATCGTCGACCTGTCCGAACTGGCCGGTGACACGTGGGTCGAGGACTACGCGGGGGCGGCCGCGATGCTGGTGAGCGCGTGCGGGCGGGCCGGGTTCACCCCGCGCATCGACATCGAGTGCGGCGGCTGGCTGGGCAAGCAGGCGTTCGTGGCGGCCGGGTTCGGCGTCACGCTGGTGCCCGGCCTGCTGGTCCCCGCGCTGCGCCCGGACATCGCCGTCCGCCGGCTCCGCGACCCCCCGACCCGCAACGTCTACGCCGCCCTGCGCACCCCCGACGCCACCGGCACCCCCGCCGCCGCCTTCGCCGACGCCCTCCTCACCGCCGCCCGCCCCGAAGATCGACGCGGCGGAGGGGTCAGCGCGGGGCCGGGGAGTCGACGGGGGTGAAGGCGTGGTGGTGGGGGTCGAGGAGGTGGATTTGGCTGGCGGCGATGTCGAAGTACATGCCGACGAGTTCCAGGCGGCCGTCGTGGACTCGTTCGGCGACCGGGGGGTAGGTCATCAGGTTCTCGAGTTGCTGGATCACGTTCTGCTGGCAGAGACGGGTGAGGTGGTCGCTGGGTGAGGCGGTGCGGGGGGCGGTGCGGTGCATGCTCGGCATGGCGTGGCGGAGCCAGCGGCGCAGGTGGGGCATGGGGGCGGGGTGGGTGTCGGAGCGGAGGAGGGCGGCCAGGGCGCCGCAGCCGGAGTGGCCGCAGACGGTGATGGTGCGGACGTTGAGGACCTGGAGGGCGAAGTCGACGGCGGCGTGGACGCTGCCGTCGTGCTCGTCGCCGTGGCGGGGCACCAGGTTGCCGACGTTGCGCACGGTGAACAGGTCGCCGGGGCCGGTGGCGGTGATCAGGCTGGGCACGATGCGCGAGTCGGCGCAGGTGATGAAGAGCTGGGTGGGCTGCTGGCCGGTGCGGGCCAGCTCGGCCAGCAGCGGGCCGACCCGGCGGGCGCCGTGGCGGTGGAACAGCCGGGCGCCGCGGGTGAGGCGCTCGCGGGCGCCGGACGGGACGGCGCGATGCATGCGCGGCAGCAGCCACGCGGTGGGGTGCACCTTGCGGGCCGGCGGGCGCTGGCCGGTGATCGCCTCGGCGTACCAGTGGTGGTGCAGCTCGTGCACCTCGACGGTGCCGCCGCCGCGCTCGTGGCCGGTACGCCAGTCGTGCAGCGCGGTGACCGCGGCGTGGTCCATGAAGTCGGCGTTCAGCTCGACCGCGACCGGCGTGCCCGCCGGGACCTGCGCCAGGACCCGGGTCAGCTTCGGCACGGCGAGGAAGGTGAGCGAGCCTTCGACGGCGACGTGCCAGCCGTGCTCGTCGTGGTACGCGCGCACGGTGGCGTGGGTGAGCCGCCAGACCGACAGCAGCAGTGCGCAGACCATGCCGACCAGCACGCCCTCGAACAGCCCGAGCACCACCACCGCGGCCAGCGTGAGCAGGTAGACCGGCATCTCCCGGTGCTGGTGCACCTGCTGGGCGTGGGTCAGGTTGACCATCTTCACGCCGGTGTAGACCAGCAGCGCGGCCAGCGCGGGCAGCGGGATCAGCTCGATGACCGGCGCGGCGGCCAGCACCAGCGCCAGGATCCACACGCCGTGCAGCACCGTGGACAGCCGGGAGCGCGCCCCGGCCCGCACGTTCGTGGTGGACCGCACGATGACGCCCGCCACCGGCAGCCCGCCCAGCGCCCCGGCGACCACGTTGGCCGCGCCCTGCCCGGCCAGCTCCCGGTCCAGGTTGACACGCGGCCCGTCGTGCATGCGGTCCACCGCCACCGCGCACAGCAGCGACTCGACGCTGGCGACCAGCGCCACCGCGCCGACCGCGGCGAGGATCGTGGGCGCGGTCGCGTCCGGCCAGACCGGCCCGGCGTCGAACGCGAGCAGGTCGCCGGGGATGTCGACGCGCTGCAGCTCCCAGCCGGTGAGCGCCGCGACGGCGGTGCCGATGACCACGGCCGCCAGCGGCGCCGGCACGTATGTGGAGACCTGCGGCAGCAGCCGCCAGCCCCACAGCACGGCCAGCGTCAGCACGCCGATGAACACGGCCGGGGTGTGGTTGTGCAGCAGCTCGCCGGGCAGCGCGCGCAGATTCGCCAGCGCCGAGGCCTGCGGCGCGTCGCCGAGCAGCACGTGGAGCTGGGACAGGACGATCACGACGCCCACCCCGGCCAGCATGCCGTGCATGATCGCCGGGGAGACGGCCAGCGCGGCCCGCGCCACCCGGGCCGCGCCCAGCAGCAGCTGCAGCAGCCCGGCCGCCATCGTGATGGCGCATGCCCCGCGCCAGCCGAAGGTCGCCACGGTCTGCGCCACGATCAGGGTCAGCCCGGCCGCCGGGCCGCTGACCTGCACCGCCGACCCGCCCAGCGCGCCCGCCACGACCCCGCCGACCACGGCGCTGACCAGTCCCGCCAGGACCGGCGCGCCGGACGCGACCGCGATGCCCAACGACAGCGGCAGCGCCACCAGCACCACCACCAGGGACGCCGGCACGTCCGCCCGCAGCCGCTCCCGCCACACAGTGCTCATCCCCCGCGTACCCCCTGTTGCTCGCGTACTTCCACACCTCAACGGCCGTAAGCTGTGAAAACGCTGATGGGGAGATCACTGTTGGCTGTGTGGCCCCGGGGCTTCGTAGAGGCCGACGAGCAGGCCGTAGCGGGTCGCGCCGTCGCCCGCGTCAGGCGTGTCGCGGGCCAGCGCGGTGAGCGTCGCGGTTAGTTCGCGGACCTGCGCCTCGGTGAGCCGCAGGTGCCGCAGCACCAGCAGCGGGTCCCGCGCCGCGGCGATCTCCTCGCCGAGCGCCTGGAACGCGGCCGTGGTGGTGCCCGCCGCGCCGGGCCCGGTGTAGTGCAGGGCCTTCGCGGCGCGGGCGTAGTACTGCTCGGTGCCGCCCCGCACGGTGCGGGTCCCGGCCGGTCGCACCAGCCCCGCGTCGGCCAGCACCTTCAGGTGGTGGGCGACGTTCCCCTTGTTGGTACGCAGGGACGCGGCGAGCCCGCTGACTGTGGCGGGCCGTTCCAGCGCGAACAGCAGCCGGTGGCGCATCGGGTGGGCCAGTGCCTTGTGCTGCTCGGCCGCGCTGACGGGCATCACCTCATCGTCGTCGCCACCGCTCGCCTCATTCGTCATGAGCCGCCTCTCCTCCGTGATACCTCGTGCCACGCTTCACAACTTCTGGGTTGTACCTACAACCCAGAAGTTGTGACGCTGCGAGGCGGGTGCCCCTCGCGGTTTAAGCGTCAAGGCCTCTTGACGCTTTGTCAAGCGGCGTGCTTCCCTGGTCCTATGCAGAAGACCGAGACGGACAGCGTGATCGACCGCCTGCGCACCCTCATTGAGCAGCACTACGTCTTCCCTGACGCGGCTGCGGCCATCTCCGCGCGGCTGGCCGGCGCCGCCGCCGGCTACCCCGCCGACCCGGCCGCCCTCGCCGCCGCCGTCACCGCCGACCTGCAGGCCGTCAACGGCGACCTGCACCTGCGGCTGCTGCACCACGAGGAGCCCCAGCCGGAGCGGGCCGAGCAGGACGAGGCGGCCGAGTACGCGGCGATGGCCGAGTGGGCCGAGCGCACCTGCGGCGGCGTCGCGGGCGCCCGGCGCCTGCCCGGCGACGTGGGCCTGCTGGAGATCCAGCCGCTCATCTTCCCCGCGGCCCTGGTCGGCGACGTGTACGCCGCGGCGCTGACGCTGCTCGCGCCGACCCGGGCGCTCATCGTCGACCTGCGCGGCTGCCTCGGCGGCGAGCCGTCCGCGGTGGCCCTGCTCATGAGCTACCTGTGGGACCACGAGCCGGTCGAGCTGACCGGCACCTACGAGCGCGCCACCGACCGCGTACGCCAGTCGTGGACGTCGGCGCACGTGCCCGGCCGCCGCTTCGGCCGGACCAAGCCGCTCTACGTGCTGACCGGCCCGGCCACCTTCTCCGGCGGCGAGGCGCTCGCCTACGACGTGCAGCAGTCCGGCCGCGGCACCCTGGTCGGCGAGCGCACCCGCGGCGGCGCCCACCCCCGCGAGGCCTTCCGCCTGCACCCGCACCTGGAAGCGACCATCCCCGTCGCCCGCGCGGTCCACCCCGCCACCGGCGCCAACTGGGAGGGCACCGGCGTCCTCCCCGACCTCCCCGTCCCCGCCGACGACGCCCTGCCCACCGCGTACCGCGCCGCCCTGGCCCAGGTAGCCGCCACCGACGGCCCCTCCGCCACCGAAGCCGAAACCGCCCTAAGGAAGGGCACCTTCTTATCGTTTTCCGTATAGGAAGGTGCCCTTCTTAACGCCTCGCCTAGAGGAGGCGCTCCAGGTAGGACTCCATCACCGGGAGCGGCGCGGCGTGCGGGCCCTCCCACTCCATGTCGAGGAACGCCGCCAGGTCGTCGGCCGGATCGTGCCCGTCCAGCAGCGGCAGCAGCGAGTCGGCGTACTCCGGCCCGTACGTGATGAGCAGGTTGACCCGCAGGTAGCCGAAGTCGTAGCCGGGCACCCCGCGCGACGCGTTCGTCCAGTCCACGATGCCCGTGAGCGTCCCGTCCCGCCACAGCGTGTTGCCGGGGTGGTAGTCGCGGTGCACCAGGGTGGTCCGCGTCGGCGCGGGCGCCGCGAGTCCGGCCGCGATCGCGCGTTCCCACAGCTCCGGACGGGTGCTCGCGGCCGGCGGGCGGGCCTCGGCGAGCACCACGTACGGCTCGAACGGCGCCACGCCGCCGCCGTCCACGGCATGGATCGCGTGGGCCGCTTCGACGAGCCGGGCGAGCATGTCCGGGGTGGGCGGCGGGACGGCGGCGTCGCGGTGCGTGGCGCTCGGCAGCATCTCCCCCGGCAGCCAGGTCATCAGCAGCGCCGGGTGCCCCGCCTCGGCCCCGGTCGGGTCGAGTGCGACGACCTCGGGCACCGGCAGCCCGGTGCCGGACAGCGAGGTCAGCGCCGTCGCCTCGTTCTGCGGGGTGAACCACGGGTCGTCGGCCTGCCAGCCGGGGCGGCACCAGCGGCGCAGCGCGTACCGCCGCCCGTCGGCGGTGTCCACCGCGTCGACGGCCTGCGAGATGCCGCCGGTCAGCGGCGTCGTCGCGGCGACGGGCGCCCCGAGCGCCCCGCGCAGCCAGGCCAGGGTCTGCGGGGACGGCGGCGGGTAGGCATACATCGTCACACGATCGCAGCCCACACCGCCGCCGCGCATGCCCGTTTCGGCGAGAGGTTAAGAAGGTGCCCTTCCTCTACGGATAACGATAAGAAGGTGCCCTTCCTTACAGGCGGAAGTCCAGGTCGGCGGGGAGTACCGCGACCTCCAGCTGCGCTTTCTGGAGGCGGCCGGAGTAGTCCCAGTTCAGGGCCTGCCAGCGGGTGAACTGGTCGAGGACCCACATGCCGGACTGGCGGCTGCCGTTGCCGGAGCGGCCGTTGCCGCCGAAGGGCAGGTGCGCCTCGGCGCCGGAGGTGGAGTTGTTCACGCTGACCATGCCCGCGCCGATGCCGCGGCGGAACGCGAACGCCTTGGCCGGGTCGGTGGTGTAGATGGCGCTGGACAGGCCGTAGCCGGGGGCGTTGGCCAGGTCGATCGCCTCGTCCAGGGAGCGGTACGCGGTCACGCCGACGATCGGGCCGAACGTCTCGTTGTCGAACAGGGCGTCGCCGGGACGCACCCCGTCCACGATGACCGGGTGGTAGAAGAGCCCGGTCGACGGGTCGCCGACGAACCCGGCGCGCGGGTTGTCCGGGGTGATCCGGCCGGTCGCGCCGAGCACCCGGTGCCCGCCCTCGATCCAGCCCAGATACTTCTCGTACGAGGTGGCGAAGCGCTCGTCCAGCAGCGGCCCGTACAGCACCTCGCGGGTCGGGTCGCCGATCGCGGCGGCGGCGGTCGCCGCGGCGAAGCGGCGCAGGAACTCGCCGTGCACCGACTCGTGCACGAGCACCGTGCCCAGCGAGGTGCAGCGCTGGCCCGCGGTGCCGAACCCGGCGAACAGCGCGCCCTCTACCGCCAGGTCCAGGTCGGCGTCCTCGGTGACCACCATCGGGTTCTTGCCGCCCAGCTCCAGGCAGGGGCTCTGCAGGTGGCGCCCGCACAGCTCGCCGATCGCGCGGCCCACCTCGGTCGAGCCGGTGAAACCGACCTTATGCACCAGGCCCGCGTCCAGCGCGGCGGACAGCCCGGCGAAGGTCTCGGGGCCGTCGGCCTGCACCAGGTTGAGCACCCCGGCGGGCAGGCCACCCCGGACGAACAGCTGGTAGAGCGCATCCGCGCCGGCGGCGGCGTACGCGGCGGGCTTCCACACCACGGTGTTGCCGCACAGCAGCGCGGGCACCAGATACCAGGAGGGTACGGCGACCGGGAAGTTGCCCGCCGTGATGATCATGGCGGTGCCGACCGGCTCGCGGAAGGTGAACAGCTGCTTGTCGGGCATCTCCGAGGGCACCGTCTGGCCGTACAGGCGCCGCCCCTCGCCGAGGAAGAAGCGGCAGGTGTCGACGATCTCCTGCACCTCGCCCCGGGATTCGGCCAGCGGCTTGCCGATCTCGCGGGTGACCAGCCGCGCCAGCGCCTCGGCGTTCGCCTCGACCAGCGCGCCGATGTTCGCGATCACCTGGCCGCGCACCGGCGCGGGCACATCCGCCCAGGCCCGCTGCGCGGCGTGCGCCGAGCGGGCGGCGGCCGTCACGGTGTCCGCGTCGGCCAGCGCGACCTGCCCGACCACGTCGGCGAGGTCGGCCGGGTTGCGGCTGTCCTGCACGCGCGCGCCGCCGGGCACCGGGACGCCGTCGATCATCGATGAGAGCATGCCAGCATCATGCTCCCGCCGGGCCCGCCCGCCAAGGTCCGGCGGTCTCCGGACTTTCATGTCAGAATGTCCGAATGCAGCGAGTGACCGGAATCGGCGGGGTGTTCCTCCGCGCCCGCGATGCCGTAGCCCTGCGGGCCTGGTACGCCGAGCATCTCGGCATCGACGTGAGCGAATGGGGTGGGCACACCTTCCGCTGGCACGCGGGCGGCACGACGGCCTGGTCGATCCTCGAGCAGGACTCCGACTACCTCGGGCCGCGCGAGCAGCCATACATGATCAATTTTCGGGTGGACGATCTGGACGCCATGCTGGCGCAGCTGCGCGAGGCGGGGGTCAAGGTCGCCGACGAGGTCGAGGACGGGGAGTTCGGGCGGTTCGGCTGGGCGTACGACGCCGAGGACAACCGCTTCGAGCTGTGGCAGCCGCCGCGCGGGAAGTGAAGCCCTTCCTGACCGGCGGGCGTGTCTGGCCCCCAGGCTGGACCCGGCTGCACGTGTACCTGCTCCCGGACCTCGCGCACGACGGTGACCTGGCCCGGCTGGTGCGGGGCTGCCGGGCGGCGATGGCGCCGTTCCCGTTCCTCGCGCCGGTGCCCGACCCGTGGCTGCACGTCACGGTCCAGCCGGTGATGGGCATCCCCGCCGCCGAGATCGGCCCCGGCGAACGCGCCGAGCTCACCGATCGGCTCACCGAGGCGCTCGCGGACCTGCCCGCGTTCACCCTCACCGCCGGATCGCCGCTGGCCAGCGTCACCGTCGTACTGGCCGATCTCGACGGTGACCTGCCCGGACAGCCGCTGCACACGGTGCACGCCCGCTGCCGGGGCGCGATCTCCGACGTGCTCGGCTCGGAGGCGGTCGCGTACGAGGCGATGCCCGGCCACCTGACCCTCGCCTACGCCACGGGCACCGGCGACTCCGGCCGGGTCCAGGCCGCCCTGCGCCAGCAGGTCCGCCCCAGCCACGCCGCCCTCACCGTCCGCGCCGTGCACCTGCTCGACGTCACCCAGGACCTCGGCACGGCCTCCTACCACTGGACCCCCGTGGCCCGCATCCCGCTCGCCCGCGCGGGCGTGCCATGATCCGCCCATGAGCGAGCAGTGGAGCACGGTGGCGGAACTCGACGCGGCGCGGGAGCGGTTCGAGGCGGCGGTGCCCGGCTGGCGGCGCCCGGCCGCGTTCGGCATCGCACGGCTGGTCGCGGGCAGGCCCGAGTTCGCGCGGATCGCCGCCGGCGACGGCTTCCTGCCGGCCGTGGTGCTGGGCACGGTCGTCGGCCACGTCAGCGGCCCGGCGTCATACCGCCTCTCCCCCGCCGGGCTGGACCGGGCGATCGCGATGCTGGCCCCCGCCAACGCGTGCACCTCGATCCCGCACCCGAACCTGTGGGCGTGGCAGGCGCTGCGCGCCGAACTGGGCGAGGACGAGCAGGCGATCGCCGTGTTCGCCGACGACCTCACGCAGGACGGCGGCGACCCGCACGTCGCCGCGATGCTGGCCGAGGTGTCCGCCCGCTGAGGGCGCCAGGTCTCGTCGCGGCGGGATGATCAGCGTCTCGTGTCAAGATCTGCGGTCAGACCGTAGATCTTGACACGAACTCGCGATCTTGGCCGCGCCGCTGGCCACTCCGCACGTCCCGTCGGCGCGGAGCCGCGCAGTGCGGCACGGTGCGGGGCGGCCGTGCGGTGCGGCCGTGGGGACGTACGGTGCGGTCGTGTGGCCGGGGGTGGGCCGTGGTCAGCCAGGGCGGCGGGCGGCCTCCAGGAGCCGGACCGTTTCCGTGTGGCCGAAGTGGCGTGCCCAATCCAGCGGGGTGTGGCCGGTCCCGCCGTCCTCGCGCAGGTCCGGGTCCGCGCCGTGGGCGAGCAGCTCACGTACCACGTCGTCGTGCGCCCAGAGGGCCGCGGCGCAAAGGGGGGTGCCCTCGGGGCCGTGCCCGCTCTCCAGATCCGGTGTCGCGCCCGCCGCGAGCAGCAGCGCGACGATCGGCGCCACACCGTGCACGGACGCCTGGTAAAGCGGGGTCGTGCCCTCGGCGTTGGGCCGGTCCGGATCGGCTCCGGCGCGCAGCAGCCTGGCCGCGGCGGCTGTATCGCCGGTCAGGCCGGCGATCACCAGCCGGCGGGCGAGTTTCTTGGCACGGCGCCGGTTCACGTCGCCATGGTAGGACCGGGCCGAGCCATCCGTCGCGTTGGTTCTGAGGCAACGGTGCGGCTGTGCCGAGCACGCCTCGCCCCGGACGGCGTGCGCTGTCGTGTCCGCGGCTCAGCAGGGCTCGACGATGACCTCGGCGCGCAGGCGGTGGAAGGTGTCCACGTCGACGGTGCCGGCGACCGGGTGGAGCACGGCCGCGGCGGACAGGGCGACGGCGTCGCGCAGCCGCTCGGGCCAGGGCTGCCCGGCGAGCAGGCCGCGGGCCAGCGCCGCGACGCAGGCGTCGCCCGCCCCGGTGGGGTTGCCGTCGAGCGGCTCGGGCAGCCGGGCCCGCCACACCCCGTCGGCGCAGACGGCGACCAGGCCGCCCCCGCCCAGCGAGGCCACGACATCGCCCGCGCCGAGTTCGCGCAGCGTCTCGACGGCGCGGCGGGCGGCGTCGGGCCCGTCGACGCGTACGCCGGTGAGCGCGTGCAGCTCGGCCGCGTTCGGCTTGACCAGGGCGGGCTGCACGCGCAGGCCCTGGCGCAGCGGGTCGCCGTCGGCGTCCAGGATGGTCGCCGCACCGGCCGCGTGGGCGAGTGCGAGCAGCTCGGCGTACGCGGTCGCGGGCACGCCCGGCGGCAGCGAGCCGGACAGCACGACCACCCGCACGCCCTGCAGCAGCGAGGCGAAGTGCGCGGTGAACGCCGACCACTCGGCGGCGGTGACGATCGGGCCGGGCTCCCAGAAGCCCGTGGCGTCGGCCCGGTCGGCGACCACGACGGTGCGCCGCGCGTCCCCGGCGACGGGCAGGAACGCCTCGGCGACGGTGTCGGCGGCGAGCAGCTCGCGCAGCCGTACGCCGGTCGGCCCGCCGGCCAGCCCGGTGGCGAGCACCGGCTCACCGAGGCTGTGCAGCACCCGGGCGACGTTGACCCCCTTGCCACCGGCCCGTTCCGCCACCGCCGAGACGCGGTGCGTCGCGTACGGGGTGAGACTGTCCACCTGGTACGTGACGTCCAGGGCGGCGTTGGGGGTGACGGTGAGGATCATCGCGTCACCTTAGCCGAGGTCACGCGGATCTGCTCCAGGCTCGTCAGCACGAGGCGGCCGGGCGCGGGCGGGACGGGCTGCAGATGCGGCACGGCGATGGTGGCGCAGCCGGCGGCCTCGGCGGCGGCCAGGCCCGCGAGGGAGTCCTCGACGGCGACGCAGCGTGACGGATCGGCGCCGAGCAGCGCCGCCGCGGTGGCGTACGGCAGCGGGTCCGGTTTGTGGCGGGGCACGTCGTCGGCGGTGACCGTGTACGCGAACGCGTCCCGGCCGAGCACGTCGAGGATCAGCTCGGTGTCGGCCCGGCCCGACGAGGTGACCAGCGCGCACGGCATACCGGCGGCGATCAGGCCGTCCAGCAGCGTGCGGGCGCCGGGCCGGAGCAGGATGCCGACCTGGGCCACCTTGCGCTTGACGCCCTCGTCGATCAGGACGGTCAGCTCGGCCGCCGCCACCCGGCCGCCGAGGGCGGCGCCCACGACGGTGACGATGCTCGCGACGGTGCCGCCGATGAGCCGCGACTCGTCCAGCGGGGCGGCGCCGAGGCCGGTGGCGACCTCGACCACGGCCTGTACCCACAGCGACTCGGTGTCGACGAGCGTGCCGTCCATGTCCAGCAGTACCGCGTCGTACCTGCCGAGGTCGATCATCACTACTCCCGCGCGAAGGTGCTGAGCACCGCCCAGTGGTCCGAGGTCCAGTCATTGTCCGCGTGGTGGGGCATGGGCCGCGGCCGGCCCACTCCGACCGTATCCGACGTCACCACGCGCAGGGGCCCGGCGAAGTGGACGAAGTCGATCCGGTCCTGCGGCTCGGGGATGCCCGGCTGCTGCTGGTGCCACGGGTTCAGCGGCGACCAGGTGTGGCCGGGCGCGGCCACCGGGTCCGGATGGGCCACACGGTAGGAGTCGCGCAGCCCGGCCTGCTCGACCGCGACGCTGACCTGCCAGGGCAGCTCGGGCCAGTCCAGGTGGGACGGCACGTTGAAGTCGCCGGTCAGCAGCACCGGCAGGCCCGGCTCGGCCAGTGCCGGGCGCATCGCGGCGAGGATCTCGTCCATCTGGGCGGGCCGGCCCGAGTCGGCCTCGCGGGCCAGCAC
Organism: Catellatospora sp. IY07-71; assembly: GCF_018326265.1. GTDB lineage: Bacteria > Actinomycetota > Actinomycetes > Mycobacteriales > Micromonosporaceae > Catellatospora. The sequence goes on along the minus strand of NZ_AP023360.1, from coordinate 4,370,031 downwards.
CTCGGGCACGCGCATCCCGGCCAGGTGGTAGTCGTACGGTCCGTACGGGTCGTAGTTGAGGTGGGCGCTCCAGGCCACCAGCTCGTCACCGCCGGGCAGGCGCAGCCGGGCGCCCACGCCCCACATCTGCTCGTCGCCGTAGCGCTCGACGATCGGGTGCGGGGAGACGAGGCCGCAGCTGCCGCCCTGCTGATAGGACCAGCCCAGCTCCTCGGCCAGCTCGCGCGCGGCGTAGCCGAGCGTCTCCTGGAGCCCGACGACGTCCGGCGCGTGCTCGCGCAGGAACGCCAGCTGCTTGGGGCGGGCGTCGTCGACGCAGCCGCCGGCCAGCCAGAGGTTCCAGGACATGACCTTCAGGTAACCGCTGTCTGCCGCCATACCCGCTCAGCTCTCCCCATCGCCGTCGCCAGGCCGGTCCGCCTGGACGGAAGCCGTCAGCGCAGGAGCGTATACGGTTACTGCGCGTCAGCGTCCCCGGTGTCGTCGTCGGTGGGAATGCCCAACTCCTTGCCGTACGCCTCGTTCAGCTCGCGCCAGCCGTGCTCCTTGGCCTCGCTGCCCCGGATCGGCGGCACGGGCGCGCCGTCGAGCAGGCGCTCGGCGACGACCAGGCACAGGTGCCAGCCCGCGGCGACCTTGGGCGCCCAGTGCCGGTCGGCCAGCGTGTGCCGCAGCACCAGCCGGGTGCCGGTCGCGGTCGGGGTCAGCTCCCAGCGCAGCACGTCCTCGCCCCAGGTGTGCACGAGCAGGTGGGGCGGCTCGGCCCGCTGCACGGTCGCGGGCATCGGGTAGCGCTCCTCCCCGTCGATCACGGTGAGCGTCGCGGCGCCGGGGCGGCCCAGGTCGCGGTCGGCCAGGAACGGCGCCCACCGCTCCAGCTGCCCGGGCTCGGTCAGCGCCGCCCACACCTTCGCGGGCGGGTGGCGCAGGTCGCGCTGCATGACCAGGGTCCAGCGCCCGGCCGCGGGCTCGACCTGCACCGGCGCGAGCGGGCCGGGATCGATGGTGTTCATCGGTCACTCCATGTCGTCGAGATGGCGTTCCAGTGCGTCGAGGTGGCGGTCCCAGAGGTCGCGGTATGGCGCCAGCCAGTGCTCGACCTCCGCGAACGGCTCGGGTTCGATGCGGTAGATCCGCTGCTGCGCGGCGATGCGGCTGGACACGAAGCCGGCCTGGCGCAGCACCTTGAGGTGCTTGGAGACGGCCGGCTGGCTCATGCCCAGCCGGTCCACCAGCTCGCCGACGCTCAGCTCCGCGCCGCGCAGCAGCTCCAGGATGCGCAGCCGGTTGGGCTCGCCCAGCACCGCGAACGCGCCCACCACCGTCACCCGGCAAACATGCCTCGCTGGTTATATGCCTGTCAAGTCGTATACAAAAAGACCCCAGCAATCGGGAAGGGTTCTTTACTGTTCCGCGTTCATGATCGACGTGACTATCGGTGACAACGGTCGGATGTGGACCCGCGAGTTCAGCCTCTACTTCGCCGGGCGCGCCGTCGCCCTCCTCGGGGACGGCATGCTGCCCGTCGCCGTGGCCCTCGCCGTGCGGGACGCGGGCCACGGCGACACGGGCGTCGGGCTCGTGCTCGCCTCGTGGATGACCCCGGCGGTGGCGCTCATCCTGTTCGGCGGCGTCTTCGCCGACCGGTTCGGCGCCCGGCGCATGATGATCGGCGCCGACGTGGTGCGGGTGGCCACCCAGGCGGTCGTCGCGTACGCCCTGATCACCGGGAACGTGCCGCTGTGGCTGCTGGTGGCGATGTCGGCCGTGGCCGGCGGGGCCGCCGCGATGTTCCAGCCCGGCGTCGCGAGCATGGTCCCGCTCATCGCCGCGGACGTGCAGCGCGCCAACGGGGTCCTGCGCGTGGCCGACGCCGGGGCGCAGCTGCTCGGGCCCGCCCTGTCGGCCACCCTGGTCGTGCTCACCGGCCCCGGCACCGTGTACGCGATCAACGCGGCGACCTTCGCCGTCAGCGCGCTCTGCCTGCTCGCGCTGCGGCTGCCGCCGGTGGCCCGCGCCGCCCGGCAGGGCATCGCGAGCATGCGGCACGACCTGCGCGAGGGCTGGCACGAGTTCCGGTCCCGCAGCTGGATGTGGAGCGTGATTCTGGTCTGGGTGGTGTTCGGCATCCTGGTCTTCGGGCCGATCATCCCGCTCGGCTCTGGGATGATCACGGAGCACCTCGGCGAGAACGCGTACGGCTGGGCGATGTCCGCCATGGGCGGCGGCACGGTGCTCGGTGGGCTGGTCGCCATGCGGGTGCGCCCGGACCGGCCGCTGGCCGCCGGCGCGGCCGCGCTGTTCGGGTTCGCGCTGATCCCGCTGTCGATCTCGGTGCAGGCGCCGCTGCCGCTGCTGCTCGCCGCGCACGCGGTCGGCGGCGCGTCGTGGGCGTTCTGGTCGGTCATGTGGGCGACCAGCATCCAGACCCAGGTGCCGCGCGACGTGCTCAACCGCGTCACGGCGTACGAGGTCGCCGGCTCGATCATGGGCATCCCCATCGGCCAGGTGCTGGCCGGGCCGGTGGGCGGGCTGGTCGGACCGGAGCTGGTGCTCGGCACCTCCGCGGTGGTCGGCGTCGCCGGCTGCGCGCTGCTGCTCCTGCTGCGCCCCATCCGCAACCTCCGCCGCGCCACCAGCCCCGCGACCCTCCCCACCCAGGTTCCCGCCCCCGCGTAAGGCCCCGGCCATGATCGCGGGTTCGTGTCCAGAAGTGCAGCCTGACCTGACTTTTTGACACGAACCCGCGATCATGGCCCTCGGCCCTCGCCGGCGCACCGGGTGGCGGTCAGCGGAGGTCAGTGTCCGAGCGGTCCGGGTCTTTGGGCTGGTCGCGGAGTTCCATGTAGGGCTCCTCGCCCTCGGGATGGCCGGCGGCGACGGCGCGCTCGCGGTGGAGTTCGGCGTCGAGTTCAGCGCCCAGGAGCAGGGCGATGTTGCCGATCCAGAGCCAGATCAGGAACACGATGATGCCGGCCAGGCTGCCGTAGATCTTGTTGTACGAGCCGAAGTTGGCGGCGTACAGCGCGAACCCGGCGGAGGCGACGATCCACACCAGCACGGCGAGCAGGCTGCCGGGGGTGACCCAGCGCCAGCCGCCCTGCCGGGCGTTGGGCGAGGCCCAGTAGAGCAGCGCGAAGATGAGCGCGACCACGCCGAGCACGATCGGCCACTTCACGATGTCCCACACCTTCAGGAAGCCGCTGCCGAGGCCGATGAACTCCCCGGCCTGCTGCGCGACGGGCCCGGTGAACACCAGCGCCATCGCGACCGCGGTGATGGCCAGGCTGGCCACGATGGTGACGCCGATCCGGATCGGCAGCGTCTTCCAGAACGGCCGCCCCTCCGGCACGTCGTAGATGGCGTTCGCGGCGCGCATGAACCCGGACACGTAGCCGGACGCCGACCACAGCGCCAGCAGCACGCCGAACAGGGCGACCAGCCCGGCGGCGCCCTGGCGGCCGCGTTGCAGCTCGGTGAGCGCGTTGTCGACGACCTGCCGGACGGCGCCGGGCGCGTACCGGCCGACCTGGTCGACGGCGCGCTGGGCGGTGTCCTGGCCGGTGAGCCCGAGCAGCGCGACGAGCACGAGGATGCCGGGGAACAGCGACATGACGCCGCGGTAGGTCAGCGCCGCGGCCCAGTCGCTGAGGTTGTCGGCCTGGTACTCCTTGACGGTGCGCTTGAGCACGTCCTTCCAGTCGCGCTTGGTCAGCTCGGTGGGGCGCTCGGGCGGCGGTGCTTCGGTCTTCGGTCGCAGGAACATGGCTCCTCCCCCGGTGGTGCTCAGTACGGGTCGCCGTGGCCGGGCAGCCGGCCGCCGGCCATGGCGAGCAGCCGGGCGGTCGCACTGGGCCGGCTTCGCAGCGGCGGCGAGCCGTCGCCGGTGCCGTCGGCCATCCCCTCGATCAACTCTGTGAACGCGTCCAGGGCGTCGGTGCGGGGCCGCCAGCCGAGTTCGACCTCCGCCCGGCGGCAGGACATGAGCGGGCAGTTCGCGGCGAGCCGGATCCAGCCGGGCTCGGTCGGCTGCAGGCGGGCGGTCCAGGTCAGCGCGGCGGCGGCGTGCAGCAGCGCGGGCGGGGTGGGCACGGCCACGCCGTGGAAGCGGGCGCCGACGCTCGCCGCGTCGAGCACCGGGTCGGCGGCGATGTTGAAGGCGCCGTGCGCCTGGGCCAGGATCGCGCGGGCGTACGCCTCGGCGACGTCGTCGGTGTGCACCGCCTGCACCCGCAGCGACTTGCCGCCGGGCAGCAGCGGGATGCGGCCGTGGCGCAGCAGGCTGAGCGGCGCGAGCGGCCCGATGAACAGCCGCGCGATCTCGGCCGCGGCGCAGCGCTGGAAGGCCAGGCCGTTGCGCACGCGGACCACGCGCAGCTGTGGGTGCTCCTGCTCCAGCACGTCCAGCAGCGCCTCGACCTCCGCCTTGTCCTCGCTGTAGGTGGAGCCGGGCACGCCGGTGACCGGCCAGTCCTCGTCGACGCGGTCGTCCTTGGGGCCGGGCGCGTACGCGCCGACGGACGAGGCGGCGAGCAGCATCGGCACCGACGCGGCGACGGTCGCGGCGGCCACGTTGGCCGTACCGGTGATGTTGGTCTGCCGGATGCGGGCCCGGTCGTGGCTGGGCTGGATCTGCCAGGCCAGGTGGACCACGGCGGCGGCCCCGGCGAACAGGCTGGTCAGCTCGGCGGTCGCGCCGGGCGCGCCCACGTCGAGGGCGTGCCATTGGACCCGGTCGTACGGCGGCCCGGCGTCCTCCCTCGGCAGGCGCCGCGCCACGCCGGTGACCTGGTCGAACTCTTCCCCGTCGAGCAGCCGGCGCAGCACCGCGGTGCCGATGTTGCCGGTCGCCCCCACCACGACGACTCGCATGAGTCAGTGGGTACCCCCAGGTCCGGCTTCTGAATCATGGGCGGCGGCGGGTGGATGCTCCGGCGGCAGCGGCGTGCGCAGCTCGGCGCGGATCGCCCGGAAGGTGGCCGCGAGCGGGATGGCCATCAGCGCGCCGACCAGGCCGAGCAGGCCCGCGCCGAGCAGGCTGGCCAGCAGCACCTCCAGCGCGGGCATGTCGAGGCTCTGCTTCATCACCTTCGGCACGATCACGTAGTTCTCGATCTGCTGGTAGATCAGCAGCCAGATGACGATGCCGATCGCGGCGGGCCACAGCCCGGCGGCGATCGCGGCGACGATGCCGCAGACGGCGGTGCCGAGGGTGGCGCCGACCAGCGGGATCAGGTCGGTCACCGCGACGATCAGCGCCAGCGGCAGCGCGAACGGGATGTCCAGCACCAGCAGTCCGGCGTACGCGACGACGCCCGCGATCAGCGAGATCAGCAGGTTGCCGATCATGTACGAGCCAACCTTGTCCACGACCACGTCCACGATGCGGCGGGTGCGCTCGCGGTGCCGGTCGGGCGCGAGCAGCTGCACCCGGCGCCGCAGCCGGGGCATGTCGGCCAGGAAGTACAGCGCCAGCACCAGCACGGTCAGCGCGGCGGCGAGCACGCCGAGGAAGGTCCGGAACAGGCTGAGCAGGCTGGTGCCGACCTTCTCCGGCACGGTGGCGGCCAGCTCGTTGAGCCGGTCGCCGAGCCCGTAGCGGGCGCTGAGCTCGCGGAACGCGCGGGATCGCTGGTCGAGGTCGTCGATGTAGCCGGGCAGGTCGGTGGACAGCTGCCCGGCCTGGCGCACCAGGGGCGGGCCGATGCCCGCCAGCAGCGCCCCGACCAGGGCCAGCGCCGCGACCAGGATGATCACGACGGCGTACGGCCGGCGCACGTGGTGCCGGACGAGCCAGCGTACGGCCGGATCGAGGCTGACCGCGGCGAACAGCGCGACCAGCACCAGCACCAGGATGCCGCGCACCGCCCAGACCGCGGCCAGGGCGATCACGACCACGGCGACGCCGCCCGCGCCCGCCGCCCCCCAGCGGAAGGCATCGGCCGACGTCGTTCGCCGCCCGCTTCTCACCGAACAGGCATTCCCTCACCTGCACTTCCCTTAAACATGTCCACTATTCAGGATTCTTCTCCCGTATCACGAGACGCAGATTTAGGGTCGTCCTGGTAGGAGGGATGGGACATGACGACGTACACGCACGGCCACCACGAGACGGTGCTGGTGTCGCACCGCTGGCGCACCGCGGCCAACTCGGCGGCATACCTGCTGCCCCACCTGCGCCCCGGGCAGACGCTGCTCGACGTGGGCTGCGGGCCGGGCACCATCACCGCCGAGCTGGCCGACGCGGTCGCGCCCGGCCGGCTCACCGCGCTGGAGCTGACCGAGGACGCCCTGGACCTGGCCCGGGCCGAGATCGCCGCGCGCGGCACGGCCAACGTCGAGTTCCGCACCGGTGATGTGCACGCCCTCGACGTGCCCGACGGCAGTTTCGACGTGGTGCACGCGCACCAGGTGCTGCAGCATCTGGCCGATCCGGCGGCGGCGCTGCGCGAGATGCGCCGGGTGTGCCGCCCCGATGGCGTGGTCGCCGCCCGCGACGCCGACTACGCCGCGTTCACGTGGTATCCGCTGATCCCCGCGCTGGACGAGTGGCTGGCGCTCTACCGTACGGTGGCCCGGCACAACGGCGGCGAGCCGGACGCCGGGCGCCGGCTGCACGCCTGGGCCAGGGCGGCCGGCTGCACCGACGTGACCGCCACGGCGAGCGTCTGGTGCTACGCCGCGCCCGAGGAGCGGGCCTGGTGGGGCGGCATGTGGGCGGACCGGGTGGTGCAGTCGGCGCTGGCCCGCCAGGCCGTCGCGCTGGGCCTGGCCACGGCGGACGACCTGCGCCGGATGGCCGACGGCTGGCGCGAGTGGGCGGCGGCGGACGACGGCTGGTTCATCGTGCCGCACGGGGAGGTCATCTGCCGGGCCTGACCCGTCTCATTTGCGCAGCAGCGCCCGCATCTCGCCGATCTCGGCCTGCTGAGCGGCGATGATGCGGGTGGCCAGCTGCTCGGCCTGCGGGCTGGCGCCGTCGGCCCGCAGGCGCTGCGCCATGGCGACAGCGCCCTCGTGGTGGACGATCATCAGCTCGCAGAAGAGCCGGTCGAAGTCCGCGCCGGAGGCCACCCGCAGCTTGTTGAGCTGCGCATCGGTCAGCATCCCGGCACCGGGGTGGGCGGCGTCGTGCGCGGGGTCGGCGGTCGGCTGCCCCCAGGCGGCCAGCCACATCCGCATGGTGGCGATCTCCGGCTCCTGCGCCCGCTTGATCCGAGCGGCCAGCGCCGCCACCTGCGGCCCGGCCTGCCGCTGCGCGGCCAGCTCGGCCATCTCCAGCGCCTGCTGGTGATGGGCGATCATGCCCTGCGCGAACGCCGTGTCGGCGCCGTTGAACACGCCGGCGGGCGAGCTGCCGGTGACCGACGGGTCGGGTGCGGCGTGCTCGCCGTGACCGGTGCAGGCGCTCAGCGCGAGCACGGTGGCGGCGGCGGTGACCGCGAGCAGGGCGGGGTGCGGCGAGAGGCGGCCGAGCATGATCGGGAGAACCTCCGGGGTGGAGTTGCCGGTCGTGTCGCGGGCGAGCCTACCGGCGGTGCGCCACGCGCGGTGCGCGCTCCTCGGCGTGGTCCACGACCGCCGAGAGGTTAGGAAGGGCACCTTCTACTACAGATTCCGATAAGAAGGTGCCCTTCCTTTCTTTGGTATGGTGCTTCGCATGTTCCCCGCCGTTGTGCACGCCGGCCACGTCCGTGGCCCCGTCGCGCTGCGCCGGCCGGGACGCGTCGCCGCCATCGCGCGACGACGAATCACGGCAGCTCGCTGACGCCCTCGCCGCGTTCGGCGCTGCCTTTCTCCACGTTCCCCGCGGATCGGCCCTGAGGCCGGTCTCCGCGCCATCCTGCCTGCACCCAGCGTGCAAGAAAGCCGGTTAGACGTGACTGATCTGGAGAACCTGCTCAGCGAGCGGTTGGCGGACGCCTTCGCGGCGGTCGCCGGCGAGCGGGTGGACCCCGTGGTGCGCCGTTCGCAGCACGCCGACTTCCAGGCCGACGGCGCGCTGCCGCTGGCCCGGCGGCTGGGCCGCGCCCCGCGCGACGTCGCCGCCGACGCGCTGGGCCGCGCGGACCTGGCCGGCCTGGTCGCCACCGCCGAGATCTCCGGGCCGGGCTTCATCAACCTGCGCCTGCGCGACGACGCGCTGGCCGGGCTGGTCACCGCGATGGGCACCGACCAGCGGCTGGGCGTGCCGGTCGCGGACGCCCCGGAAATCGTGATCATCGACTACTCCGCGCCCAACGTGGCCAAGGAGATGCACGTCGGGCATCTGCGCTCGACCGTGATCGGCGACGCGGCGGCGCGCACGCTGAGCTGGCTCGGCCACGACGTGCGGCGGGCCAACCACGTCGGCGACTGGGGCACCCCGTTCGGCATGCTCATCGAGCACCTGCTCGACCTGGGCGAGACCGAGGCCGCGGGCGAGCTGTCGATCGGTGACCTGGACACCTTCTACGCCGCGGCGCGGGCGAAGTTCGACGCCGACCCGATGTTCGCCGACCGTGCCCGGCGGCGGGTGGTGGCGCTGCAGTCGGGCGACGGGGAGACCCTGCGGCTGTGGCGGCTGCTGGTCGACCAGAGCGAGAAGCACTGCCTGGCCGTGTACGACAAGCTCGGTGTCACGCTGGGCGCGGACGACTTCCTCGGCGAGTCGTACTACCACGACATGCTCGCCCCGGTCGTGGCGTCGCTGGACGGTCTCGGCCTGCTGCGGGAGAGCGACGGCGCGCTGTGCGTGTTCCCCGGCGGCTTCACCGGCCGCGACGGCGAGCCGCTGCCGATCATCGTGCGCAAGCGGGACGGCGGCTACGGCTACGGCACCACCGACCTGGCCGCGATCCGGCACCGCACCCAGGACCTCAAGGCGACCCGGCTGCTGTACGTGGTCGGCACCCCGCAGCACCAGCACCTGACGATGGTGTTCCAGACCGCGCGGGAGGCGGGCTGGCTGGCCGAGCCGACGCGGGCCGAACACGTCGGTTTCGGGCAGGTGCTGGGCGGCGACGGCAGGAAGCTGGCGTCCCGCACCGGGCAGACCGTCAAGCTGATGGAGCTGCTCGACGAGGCGGTGGTCCGGGCCGCGGCGATCGTCGCGGAGAAGAACCCGGACCTGGACACGGACACCCGGGCCGAGGTGGCCCGCATGGTCGGCATCGGCGCGATCAAGTACGGGGACCTGGCCGGCGACCGGATCAAGGACTACACGTTCGCGTGGGACCGGATGCTGTCGTTCTCCGGCGACACCGGGGCGTACCTGCAGTACACCCACGCCCGGATCCGCTCCATCTTCCGCCGGGGCGAGGTGGCCGCCGACCCGCACGCCGCGGTGATCCTGGACCACCCGGCGGAGCGGGCGCTGGCGGTGGAGCTGCTGGGCTTCGCGGCGGTCGTCGCCGAGGCGGGCCGCACGCTGCAGTTCCACCGGATCACCGGCTACCTGCAGGGGCTGGCCGGGGCGTACACGGCGTTCTACGAGGCCTGCCCGGTGCTGAAGGCCGACGGCGACGCGCTGCGCGCCTCCCGGCTGCTGCTGTGCGAGCTGACCGCCCGCACCCTGGCGCAGGGCCTGGACCTGCTCGGCATCCAGGCGCCCACCCGGATGTGAGCTGCGCCCCGCCCCCGCGAATCGGCCGCGCCGCCGCGGGGGCGGGGCGACACTGGGCGCATGAGCCTGTGCAGCGAGCCGGACCCCGTACGGCCCGGGGTGCCCGCATGAGCGGCCCGCGGTTCGTGCCGCCGGCCGAGGACTTCGAGCCCCCGGCCGACGCCGAGCCGCTGCACCAGCCGCCGGCCGAGCCCGCCGACCCGAGCCTGCCCCCGATCGGGCTGGACGAGTACGGCCCCGACATGGGCCAGCCATGGGAGGACCGCCCGCCCGGCGGGTCCTCGTGAGACGGGACCCGCGGACCGGCGGTCCGCCCGGCGGGCGCCTCAGACGGCGTCGGCCGCGGTGAGCTCCTCTCTGAGCACCTCGAACGCGCGCGTCAGCAGGCGCGACACGTGCATCTGGGAGACGCCGACCTGTTCGGCGATCTCCGACTGCGTCATGCAGTCCACGAAGCGCATCCGCAGGATCCGCTGCTCGCGTTCGGGAAGCGTGTCGATGGCCTGGCGCAGGGCCTCGCGTTCGGGCAGCGCCTCCAGGGCGCCGTCGCACTCCCCGATGAGGTCCTGCAGCTGACCCTCGTTGTCGTCCGCGGTCGCGGGCGCGTTCAGCGAGCTGGTGGTGTACGCGGACGCGCATCGCATGCCGCGCAGCACCTCGTCCTCGCTGACGCCGAGGTGTTCGGCGATGTCCTCGACCGTCGGCGTGCGCTGCAGGGTCTGGCTCAGTTCCGGGATGACCCGGCACACCGCCAGATGCAGCTCCTGGAGGGACCGCTGCACGTGCAGGGTCCAGGTCCGGTCGCGGAAGTAGCGCTTGATCTCGCCCAGCATCGTCGGCATGACGTAGTTGGCGAAGGGCACCCCGCGCTCGGGTTCGTACCGGTCCACGGCCTTGATCAAACCGATCATAGCCACCTGGACGAGATCCTGGACGTCCTCACCCCGGTTGCGGAAACGCATCGCCAGCCGACGCGCCACCGGGGCACAGCCACAGATGATCTCGTCACGCAGCGCCGCCCGGCCCGCGTCACTGCCGGGCAGGCGGTGCAGGAGCAGCAGAGAGTCCTGGAACTTCGCGAACACGTCGAGCGCGCTCGCCGAGGACGTATCGGGTGAAACAGTCGCGTTCGGCATAGCCGTCGCACCTGCCATTCGCCTGCGTCGCGTCACCCGTGCCCCGCACGGGCCGGCAGGCATGTCCTGGCTGGTCGGCGCCCTGCTGCTGGAGCGCCCGCCGCAGCCCCGAACCGGAGCTCAGGTCGCGGCATCGCCGCCGGAGCGGCACCCCCAGTCTACGTCGAACTCCCCTGTTCAGAGGTCCGCGGCACGCACCGGTCTGTCGACCGCGGCCCGCGCCCAGACCACCTTGCCGGCGCTGGTCAGCAGGCTGCCCCAGTCCGTGGCCATCGCCGACACCAGCTCCAGCCCGGCGCCACGGTCCTCCGGGCCCGCCTCGTGCGGCAGGCGGGGGTCACCGTCGCGCACCGCCACGATCACGGACTCGCCGGAGCGGCGCAGCGTCAGCTCCATCTCGGTCCGCGCGTGGGTGACCGCGTTGGCCGTCAGCTCCGAGGCCAGCAACTGCGTCAGCTGCCCCAGCCGGGGCAGCCCGAACGCGGTGCACGCCCGCTGCGCCAGGTCACGGGCCCGGGCGCAGCTCGCCGCGGTCGGCGGCAGCGTCACCGACCGGCGCGGGCTCACCGGCAGGACCGCGGCCGCCTTCTCCGCCTCGGCCAGGTCGTCGTACACGGCGATGCCGTCCTGGCCGTCCGGCACCGGGCAGGGCGGCGCGGCCACGATGATCGGCGCCCCCGGCCAGCGGATCGCACCCACCGCCGCGCGGTGCAGCCAGCCCGGCAGCCGGTCGTCGGCGCACCGGGCGTCGCTCAGGTCCAGCACCACCGCCTCCGGCTGGTCGGCCAGGCAGTCGGCCAGGGTCACCCCGGCCTGGATCAGCGAATCCTTGTCGAGGGTGCCCGCCATCGCGATCACCGCGTACGGCTGTTGCCGTCGCACGTGGCACACCAGCATGGACATAAGCTCCAAGTGCCCTTCCGGGACGGCGGCCACGCCTGCGCCCACGAAATTTTCGGTTCGGACGGAATTTCGGCCGGGCCTCAGCCGGGCGGGGCCAGCAGCTTGCCGACCCCTGTGACATCCAGCACCTTCGCGACCCACTGCCGGGCGCCGGAGACGTAGAAGCGGTGCCCGAGCTCACCGGCGGCACGGTAGGCGTCGAACAGCGACCGCACTCCGGTCGAGTCGAGGAAGCCGACCTCCGACAGGTCGACCATCACCTCCGGCGACTGCTTCACCGCGTCGACGAGCTCGTCGCGCAGCGTGCCCGCGGTCATCAGGTCGATCTCGCCCCGCACCTTGACCACGAGGCGGTCGGCGTCCACCACCCGCTCGACACCGAAACCTCGGTTCATCCGGCTATCCCTCCACGACCCGAGAACAGTTCCATTAACGCACGCTCGGCGCGTTTCGCACACCCGCCCACCTTGTGGGCGCCGCCCTACCGGACAATAGTGTGATCTCCGTTTCGGCGCTCGAGACGATGGGCAGAGTACGAATCATGGCACGGCACGCCGAACAGCGGCCCGGGGACGCGGACTGGGTCGCGCGCGTACAGCGCCTGGAGTCGGAGCTGTCGGGGCTGCGCCGGGCGATGCGCACCCGCGGCCTCATCGACCAGGCCAAGGGCCTGCTCGCGGAGCGGCTGGGCTGCGATCCGGAGACCGCGTTCAAGCACCTGTCCGTGATGTCGCAGCGGCAGAACATCAGCGTGGTCGACCTGGCCGCCGACCTCGTCGGCGCCACCGTGCCCGACACCGTGCCGGGCCAGGATCCGGCGACCCCGCCGGAGCTGACGCTGACCCCGACGGCCGCCGTGGAGCTGCGCACCGCCGCCGGCCTCGACCACGACCCGGCACGGCCGCTGCCACAGCCCAGGTCGCGCCTGCTGCGCCGCTGCACGGCCGCCATGGACGCCGCCACCGACCTGTCCTCCCTGGTCGAGGTGCTGGTCGAGGTCGGGCTGGAGGACCCGCCCGGCGGCGTGGCCGCCGTGTTCGCCGCCGAGACCGACGGCACGGTCCGCCTCATCGCCAGCCACGGCTGGCCCGCCCGGGTCGCCGGGGAATGGCGCCGCTCCCCCAGCTCCCTCAACACCATGGTCGGCACCGCGCTGCGCACCGGCCGGCCCCTGCTGCTCGACGTCCGGGACCCGCACGACTTCGTCCTCATCGGACCGGGCGCCATGCGCGTGGTGTACCCGCTGACCGCAGGTGAACACACCGTCGGCGCGCTCGCCCTGCTGTGGGGCGAGCCGCGCGAGTTCACCGACACCGACCGCGCCTACCTGGACCGGCTGGCCGTCGCGGCCGGGCGGGCGCTGCGCCGGCTGTGGGACGACGCGACCGCAGGCACCGGCGTCGCCGGCATCCCGGTCTGGCTCGCCACCGCCCTCGACGTCGCCGGCGGGCACAGCCACCTGCTCGCTCCCGTCCACGACGAGCACGGCGCCGTCACCGACTTCACCATCACCGCCGCCAACCGGGGCGTACGCCAGTCCGACGGCGACACCGTGGGCCGCCGCCTGCTCGACGTCTACCCCACCCTGCGGGTCAACGGCGTGTTCGACGCCTACGTCCGGGTGCTGGCGCAGGACGCCCCGTTCGCCCGGGTCGGCGTCGCCGAGGACGCGTTCGTCAACGGCAAGCCGCGGCGGGTCATCCTCAACCGCCGCGCCGCCCGGCTCGGCGACGGCCTGCTCGCCTCCTGGGAGCGCATCGACGACGCGGTCAGCAACGACGAGCGCCTCGGCCGGCTGGAGACGCTGAGCCGCTCCGGCTGGGCCGAGTGGGACCTGCGCGCCGGGGACGCGGTCTGGTCCCCCGGCCTGTACGGCCTCGTCGGGCGCGACCCCGCGCACGGGCCCACCACGCTGGACAAGTTCGCCGGGTTCTTCGCCGCGGCCGACCGCGGCCTGTTCCGCGAGCTGCGCGCCGGGCTCGCCAAGGGCCGCCCCGACCTGGCCGACCTGCGCCTGAACACCCCTAACGGGCCCACCCCGGTGCGCGTGTTCGCCGAGGCCGACCTCACCGACGGCGAGGTCCGGCTGCTGCGCCTGGTGCTGCACGACGTCAGCGAGAAGTACGCCGCCGAGGACCGCTCCATGCGCAGCGAGACCGTCGCCGCGTCCCGGCAGATCCAGCTCGCCGCCGAGCAGTCGCTCACCGCGAACCTGACCCGCCTCCTCTACCCCGGCCGCGACCTGGAGCTGGAGGTGCCCGGCGCCCGGGTCACCGGCCGCCACTACGCCGCCACGTCCCCGCGTACGCAGCTGCGCGGCGACTTCTGCGACGCCGAGCGCCTCGACGACGGCTCGCTGCTGTTCGTCATCGGCGACGCGTTCGGCACGGGCCTGGTCGCCGCAGCGGCGGTGGTCCGGCTGCGCTTCCCCGTGGTGACGCTCGGCGCGGCCGGCACCGCACCGGCGGAGATCCTCCGCATCGTCAACGGCATGATCATGCAGGCGCCGGACGGGCCGCTGGCAAGCCTGCTCATCGGCCACTACCAGCCGGCCGACGGCATCCTGCACTGGGCCTCGGCCGGGCACCTGCAGCCGCTGCTGGTGCGCGACGGCGCCGCGAGCGTCGTCGACGACCCGGCGGGTCCGCTGCTCGGCCTGCTCGAAGGCCAGCGCTTCGACACCCACACGCTGCACCTGCGGCCCGGTGACACCTTCGTCTCGTTCACCGACGGCGTGCTGCACAAGCGCAAGCGCGACCCGCTGGCCGACTTCGGCAAGCGGGTCGCCGCCGCCCACCGCACGGGCGGCACCCAGGAGCTGTGGCAGCTCACCCCACCCGAACGCGACGACGAGGCGTGTCTGCTCATCCTCGACGTGCCACCCGCCTCCTGAGCGAGGCTCCCGCCGGGACGGCCCGGCGGGAGCCTTCGATCACGAGAAGCTAGCGCAGGTGGCGGAGCGTGGCCGGCTCGGGCTCCAGCGGCAGCGCGGCCCGCAGCTGTTCCCGCGCCTGTGCCGCCTGGGGGCCCAGGTGCGGCTCGTCGAGCAGCCGCACCGCCTCCCGCGCCGCCCCGGCCAGCCGCGCCCACTGCTGCGCCTGATGGCGCAGCTGCTGCGTCTTGACCCACAGGTCGACGAAGATGGCCACCTTCGCCCGCAGCACCCAGGGGTCGAACGGCTTGGTCAGATAGTCCACCGCGCCCGCCGCGTAGCCGCGCAGCGCCAGCCGCGCGTCCCGGTCCGCCGCGGTCAGGAAGATGATCGGGATGTGCCGGGTGCGCTCGCGGCGCTTGATGTGCCCGGCCGTCTCGAACCCGTCCAGGCCCGGCATCTGCGCGTCCATCAGGATCACCGCGAAGTCGTCCACCAGCAGCCGCTTCAGCGCCGCCTCGCCGCTGCTGACCGCCACCGGCTCCACCGGCAGCCCCTGCAGCATCGCCTCCAGCGCGACCAGGTTGTCCTGCCGGTCGTCGACCAGCAGCACCTTCGCCGCCGCGAAGACCATCTCCTCGCTCACGCGCCCGCTCCGCTGCGCTCCGCGGCCGCCTGAGCCGACCCGACCACCCTGATTCGCTCGCTCATGCGCCCTCCTGCCCCACCCAGCGCGCCATCAGGCGCAGCAGCTCGTCGAGGTCCACCGGTTTGGTGATGTAGTCACTGGCCCCCGCGCCCAGTGCGACCTCGCGGTCGCCCGGCATCGCCTTGGCGGTCAGGAAGACCACCGGCAGCGCCGTCAGGTGCGGGTTACGGCGGATGATCCGGGTCGTCTCATAGCCGTCCTGCTCCGGCATCATCGCGTCCATCAGCACGATGTCGATGTCCGGGTGCTCGGCCAGCAGCTGGATGCCGTCGTTGCCGTTGTCGGCGTACAGCACCTGCATGCCGTGGTGCTCCAGGGCGCTGGCCAGGGCGAACACGTTGCGCACGTCGTCGTCGACGATCAGCACCCGGGCCCCGTCCAGGGTGGCCGCGACGTCGTCGCTGACCACGTCGCTGGACGCCCGGCTGATGATCGGCCGCGAGCTCGGCGTCGCGTACACCGGCTGCGCCGTCGGCCCGACCGGGACCGCCCCGATCGGCCCCCCGGCGATCGGCACCGGCGGCGGCAGCGCGGGCAGCAGCGGCGCGGCCGTCGGGCCGGTCAGCATGCCCGGCAGGTACAGCGTGAACGTCGAACCCTGGCCCGGCGCCGAGGTGACCGTGATCGTGCCGCCCAGCAGGCGGGCCAGCTCCCGGCTGATCGACAGGCCCAGGCCGGTGCCGCCGTACTTGCGGCTGGTCGTGCCGTCGGCCTGCTGGAACTCGTCGAAGATCAGCGCCAGCTTGCTCGCGGAGATGCCGATGCCGGTGTCGTGCACGCCGAACATCACCACCTCGCCCGCCTGGCTCAGCGACGCCTCCTCGAACACCAGGTCCGCCGGGGCGGGCCCGATCTCCAGGTGCACCGTGCCGGTGTCGGTGAACTTCACCGCGTTGGACAGCAGGTTGCGCAGGATCTGCTGGAGCCGCTGCGAGTCGGTGATCATGCCGGCGGGCAGCGCCTCGGACAGGCTGACCTGCAGGTCCAGCCCCTTCTCCTCGGTCTGCGGCCGGAACGCCTGCTCCACGTACTCGCAGATGTCGGCGAAGCGCACCTCGCCGGGCTCGACATCCATCCGGCCCGCCTCGATCTTCGACAGGTCCAGGATGTCGTCGATCAGCGCCAGCAGGTCCGACCCGGCGCTGTGGATGGTGCGCGCGAAGTCGATCTGCTTCGGGGTGAGGTTGGCCTCCGGGTTGTCGGCCAGCAGCCGCGACAGCAGCAGCAGCGAGTTCAGCGGCGTACGCAGCTCGTGGCTCATGTTCGCCAGGAACTCTGACTTGTACTGCGAGGCCGCCGACAGCTGCCGGGCCTTGTCCTCCAGGCCGAGCCGGGCCAGCTCGATCTCCCGGTTCTTGATCTCGATGTTGCGGTTCTGCTCCGACAGCTGGGCGGCCTTCTCCTCCAGCTCGTTGTTGGTGCGCTGCAGCTCCACCGACCGGTCGCGCAGCTCCTGCGCCAGCCGCTGAGACTGGGCCAGCAGCTCCTCGGTGCGGCGGTTGGCCAGGATCGTGTTGAGCGCGATGCCCAGCGTGCCCGCCAGCCGGTCCACGAAGTCCAGGTGCAGCTCGGAGAACGTGCCGACGCTGCCGAACTCGATGACGCCCAGCGACTCGCCCTCGAACACGATCGGCACCACGATCAGGTCGGACACCTTCGTGTCGGCGATGCCCGAGCGCACCGTCATCCGGGTCCGCCCGGCACCCACCCGGATGGTGCGTCGGTCCACCGCGGCCTGGCCGACCAGCCCCTCCCCCGCCGCGTAGCCGGTCTCGGTGCCGCCCCCGGCGTACCCGTACGCGGCGGCCAGCTGCAGCCGGATCTCCTCGCCGTCCGGCTCGCCGAGGAAGAACGCGCCCAGCTGCGCGTCGATCAGCGGCGTCACATCCGACATGATCATGCGGCAGACCTGCTCCAGGTCCCGCTGACCCTGCAGCAGCTCACCGGCGCGGGCCAGGTTGGAGTCCAGCCAGCCCTGCTCGGCGTTCTTCTTCGTGGTGTCGCGCAGGGTGACGATCATCTGGTTGATGTTGTCCTTCAGCTCGGCCACCTCGCCCAGCGCCTCGACCGAGATCCGCTGGGTCAGGTCGCCGCGGGTCACCGCCGTGGACACCTGCGCGATGGCGCGCAGCTGGATGGTCAGCGTCGAGGCGAGCTGGTTCACGTTCTCGGTCAGGTCCCGCCAGGTGCCGGACACGCCGCGCACCTGCGCCTGACCGCCGAGCTTGCCCTCCGAACCCACCTCGCGCGCCACACGCGTGACCTCGTCGGCGAACGAGGACAGCTGATCCACCATCGTGTTGACGGTGTTCTTCAGCTCCAGGATCTCGCCGTGCGCGTCGACCGTGATCTTCTGGCTCAGGTCGCCCTTGGCCACGGCCGTGGTGACCTGCGCGATGTTACGCACCTGACCGGTCAGGTTGGACGCCATGAAGTTCACGTTGTCGGTCAGGTCGCGCCAGGTGCCGGCGACCGCGGGCACCTGCGCCTGACCGCCGAGCTTGCCCTCCGAACCCACCTCGCGCGCCACACGCGTCACCTCGTCGGCGAACGACGACAGCTGGTCCACCATCGTGTTGACGGTGTCCTTCAGCTCCAGGATCTCGCCCTGCGCCGCCACCGCGATCTTCTGCGACAGGTCGCCGCGCGCCACCGCCGTCGCGACCTGCGCGATGTTACGCACCTGCGCCGTCAGGTTGCCCGCCATGACGTTCACGTTGTCGGTCAGGTCCCGCCAGGTGCCGGACACGCCGCGCACCTGCGCCTGACCGCCGAGCTTGCCCTCCGAACCCACCTCGCGCGCCACGCGCGTCACCTCGTCGGCGAACGAACTGAGCTGATCCACCATCGTGTTGACGGTGCTCTTCAGCTCCAGGATCTCGCCCCGGGCGTCGACGGTGATCTTCTGCGACAGGTCGCCCTGCGCCACCGCCGTGGTGACCTGCGCGATGTTACGGACCTGCGCGGTCAGGTTGCCCGCGAGCTGGTTCACGTTCTCGGTCAGGTCCCGCCAGGTGCCGGACACGCCGGCCACCTGCGCCTGACCGCCGAGCTTGCCCTCCGAACCCACCTCGCGCGCCACGCGCGTCACCTCGTCGGCGAACGAACTGAGCTGATCCACCATCGTGTTGACGGTGCTCTTCAGCTCCAGGATCTCGCCCCGGGCGTCGACGGTGATCTTCTGCGACAGGTCGCCCCGGGCCACCGCCGTGGTGACCTGCGCGATGTTACGGACCTGCGCGGTCAGGTTGCCCGCGAGCTGGTTCACGTTCTCGGTCAGGTCCCGCCAGGTGCCGGACACGCCGGCCACCTGCGCCTGACCGCCGAGCTTGCCCTCCGAACCCACCTCGCGCGCCACCCGCGTCACCTCGTCGGCGAACGAACTGAGCTGATCCACCATCGTGTTGACGGTGTCCTTCAGCTCCAGGATCTCGCCCTGCGCCGCCACCGCGATCTTCTGCGACAGGTCCCCGCGCGCCACCGCCGTCGCGACCTGCGCGATGTTACGCACCTGCGCCGTCAGGTTCGACGCCATGTAGTTCACCGCGTCGGTGAGGTCCTTCCAGGTGCCGGCCACGTTCGGCACCTCGGCCTGGCCGCCCAGCTTGCCCTCGGTGCCCACCTCGCGCGCCACCCGGGTCACCTGCTCGGCGAACACCCGCAGCGTGTCGGTCAGCGAGTTGATGGTGTCGGCCAGGTCGGCCACCTCGCCCTGCGCCGAGATCGCGATCTTCTGCGACAGGTCACCCTGCGCGATCGCCGTGGTCACCTGCGAGATCGAGCGGACCTGCGCGGTCAGGTTCGACGCCATGAAGTTCACGTTGTCGGTCAGGTCGCGCCAGGTGCCCGCCACACCCCGCACGTCGGCCTGGCCGCCCAGCTTGCCCTCCGTCCCGACCTCGCGCGACACGCGCGTCACCTCGTCGGCGAACGAGCTGAGCTGGTCCACCATCCGGTTCACGGTGCGGCCGATGGTGAGGAACTCGCCGCGCAGCGGCCGCCCGTCGATGTCCAGCGCCATGTGCTGCGTCAGGTCGCCCTCGGCCACCGCCACGATCACGCGCGCGATCTCCGCCGTGGGGCGGCCCAGGTCGTCCATCAGGCTGTTCACGGCCCGTACGCCGTCGGCCCAGGCGCCCTCGTACGCCTCCTCGTCCAGGCGCTCGGTGACCCGGCCCTCCCGGCCCACCACCCGGGAGATGCGCAGGAACTCGCGGTTGCGCTGCTCCTGCATCATGACGACCTCGTTGAAGGCGTCCGCGACCTCACCGGCCAGGCCCGAGGAGCGGGGCAGGCGCACCTTGAAATCGCCCGCCCGCACCGCGCGCAACGCCGCCGCCACCTCATGCCACTGGGCGTCGGAGTCGGGTTCCTTCACGCGCTGTGCCGCTGCTCGATTCGCCGTCACCCGGATCCACTCCCCTCGCCGGACCACCCGCGCCAGTGGCCCGCGTGCCGCGTCGCCCATCGCGGCGCACGCTTCATCATCGTCCGATCGACGCCCGGAAGCGAGTCACCGGGTGGAAACCACGCCCTGAACGGCGGAGACTACTACCGTGCCCAACCGTGCTCTGGATGACCGCCCGACCCCCGCCGAGCCCACGGCCGATCCCCTGGCCGCCGTCGACGCCCTGCTCGACGTCGATCCGGCCACCGACGAGACCGGGACGCTGCACGGCTTCACCGGGCAGCTGCTGCGTACGCTCGGTGACGCCATCGGCGCGCACGGGTGCAGCGTCTGGGTGGACCACGCCGACGGCCACGGACACCAGCTGCTCGGCACCAGCGGCAAACCGCTGCGGCGCACCTCCGCGGCGCGCCGCGTGCCCCTGCCGGTGAGCCTGCCCTGGTCGGCCGAGCTGCTGGTCAGCGCGCCCGACACGCCCGCCGCGCACACCCTGACCCGGCTCGTCGCCCAGCGGATCGGCCTGCTGCTGGAGCGCCAGCGGCTGCGCGAGAGCGACCGCCGCCGGCAGACGTCGCTGGCGTTCCTGGCCGAGGTCAGCGAGCTGCTCGCGCAGTCCCTCGACCTGACCCTCACCCTCGCGCTGATCCCCCGCCTGGTGGTGCCCCGCCTGGGCACCTGGTGCACGCTGCACCGGGCCACCCCCGGCCGGCGGCTGGAGCCCGCCGCCGCGGCGCACGCCGACGAGGCGATGACGCCGTGGCTGGACTCGATCACCGCGGACCTCACCCGCGCGCTGCAGGCCCCCGCCCCCGCCGAGGCCCTGCTGACCGGAAAGAACGTCCCGCTGCCGAACAACCTGTCCGGGATCGCCGTGCCCCTGTTCGCCCGCGGCGTCTGGCTCGGCGTGCTCAGCATCGGCCGCGACATGGACTCCCCGCGCGACCCCGACGAGATCCCCGTCGCCGAGGAGGTCGCCCGGCGCTGCGCCCTGGCCATGGACAACGCGCGCATCCACGAGGAGCGGCTGACCGTCTCGCACACCCTCCAGCAGGCGCTGCTGCCCGCGAAACTGCCCATGATCCCCGGGCTGGGCATCGGCGCCGAGTACGCCCCCGCCGGGCGCGGCGTCGAGGTCGGCGGCGACCTGTACGACCTCATGCCCATGCCGGACGGCCGCTGGCTGCTCGTCGTCGGCGACGTGTCCGGCAAGGGCGTGCCCGCCGCCGCGGTGACCGGGCTCATCCGCGAGGTGATCCGGGTGCTGGTCAAGGACGGCCGGCCGCTGCCCTCGGTGCTCGCCACGCTCAACGAGACGCTCAGCGAGCGTTCCGAGCGCTACTGCACGCTCGCGCTGGCCGCGGTCGACACCCGCGGCCCCGGGCCCGACGTCGAGGTCACCCTGTACCTGGCCGGCCACGACCGGCCGCTGGTGCTGCACGCCGACGGCCGGGTCTCCTCGGCCGGGCGCTGGGGCACCGCGCTCGGGCTGGTCTCCCCCGTCACCTGCCAGCCCGCCCGGCTCGTGCTGCACCCCGGCGAGACGCTGGTGTTCTTCACCGACGGCGTCACCGAGCGCCGCAACGGGCAGGAGTTCTTCGGCACCCAGCGGCTGGCGCAGCGGCTCACCTACCTGGCCGGGCACCCGGCGGACGTGATCGCGGCCCGCCTGCGCACCGCGGCGGTGGAGTTCTCCGCCGACCAGCCCCGCGACGACATGGCCATCATGGCGGTACGCAACGACATGACGTCCTGACCGCGCGCCACGGCGCTGCGCCGCCCATCCGCCGCGGATTAGCATGGTGCTGCGGCCAGGAAGGTCGCTCCTGGACCGCAAGGCCGGAAAGGACCCAGCGTGAACGCATCGACGCTGGTGGGGCGGCCCGGGCGACGGGCCGTGAGGAGGGCGCCGGCGTGACCGCCGACGGGAGCCCGTTCCGCCACGACGCGCTGCAGTACCACGACGCCGGGCAGTTGCTGCGCACGATCGTGCCGTTCGTACGCGAGGGTGTGGCCGCCGGGGACACCGTCGTGCTGCTGTGCCGGCCCGACAACGCCGCCCGGCTGCGGGACGCGCTCGGCGGCGGCGACGACGGCCTGGTGGAGCTGCCCGCCGCCGAGGTGTACGGCGGCTCCGTCACGGCCCTGGCCGCGTACCGCGACCTCATCGAGCGCCACCAGCAGCGCGGCGCCGCCCGCGTGCGCGTGGTCAACGAGATCGACTTCGGGACGCGGCGCAGCGCCCAGTGGGAGTGGGCCCGCTTCGACGCCGCGTTCAACCGGGCGCTGGGAGCGCACCCCGTCTGGAACCTGTGCCTCTACGACGCGCGGCGGCTGCCCGGCGACATCGTGCGCGCCGGCGAGAGCAGCCACCGCTACCTGCTCAAGGACGGCGACCGGGTGCGCAGCGCCGGTTACACGGAGCCGTCGGAGCTGCTCGGCGAGGCGGCCATGCGGTGGCCGGACCCGCTGGAGCACGAGCGGCCGCGGCTGGACCTGCGCGACCCGGGCGATCTGGCCGCGCTGCGCGCCGCCGTCGAGCACGCGCTGACCGGCGACGGCCTGCCGCTGCACGCGGTGCAGGGTTTCGTCCTGGCGATCAGCGAGATCGCCACCAACGCGATGCTGCACGGCAGCGCGCCGGTACGCGTACGGCTGTGGTCCGGCGGCGGGCGGGCGCTGTGCTCGGTGCGCGACGAGGGGCCGTGCTTCGACCCGTACAGCGGTTACGTGCCCACGGATCGGGCGGTCGGCACCGGCGGGATGGGGCTGTGGCTGGCCCGCCAGATGAGCGACGACCTGACGGTCAACGGCGACGGCGGCGGCTGCACCGTGCGCCTGGGCATCAACGCCTGACGCCCTGCCCCACCGGCGGAGGCCTGTGCCTGGCCGTGCACGGTGACCAGCCCCACCACCCCTGAGGCGTCCTAGGTAGCTGGGTAGTACGAGCCCGGATTCCGCCATGGAGCGACCAGGAGAATCCTGATGTTTGCGAAAAGACGGACAGGGTACCCCGGCCGGGTGGCCAAGCAGGAGATCATCCACGGGCCCCGCGGGCTGTTCGACGCGGTGCTGTTCGACCGGGACAACACGCTGATCCGCGAGGTGCCCCGCATCGACGACCCCGACCTGGTCGTGCCCATGCCCGGCGTACGCGCCGCGCTGGACCTGCTGCGCGGGGCCGGCCTGCGCGTCGGCGTCGTCTGCGACCAGCCCGCGGTCGGCTTCGGATACACCACCCGGGCCCAGGCCGAGGCCGTCAACGAGCGCATCGAGCGGCTGCTCGGGCCGTTCGACACCTGGCAGATGTGCTGCCACACCCCCGCCGACGGGTGCGGCTGCCGCAAGCCCGCGCCCGGCCTCATCACCGCCGCGGCCCGCGACCTCGGCGTGCCCGCGCACCGCTGCGTCATGATCGGCGACATCGGCCCCGACCTGCAGGCCGCGGCCGCCGCCGGAGCCACCGGCCTACTCGTGCCGACCGGGCAGACCTGCGTCGCCGAGATCGCCTCGGCGCCGCACCGCGCGCCGAGCCTGATCGGGGCGGCCGAGTGGATCCTGGACCGCCGCCACGTGGTCCGGCCCGGCCCCACCCCGGGCGCCACCGGCAACATCCTGGCCGTGTGTCCCGACTCGGCGAGCGACGTGCTGCTCGCCGGGCCGGCACTGCGCGCGCTCGCGGCGCACGCCCGCTCGGTGTCCCTGCTCACCGGCGCGCACGGCGCCGGGGTGGCCCGCCTGCTGCCCGGGGTGACCCGGCTGCTGGAGTGGCGCACGCCCGGCGGTGGCCGCTCCGCGGTGGACAGCCTGGTCGACGCCGTCCAGTGCTGGCAGCTCGACGAGGCCGTCGTCTTCACCGCCGCCGGGCAGTCCCCGCTGCCCACCGCGCTGCTGCTGCGCCGCGCCGGGATCGGCCGGATCTCCGCCATCAGCGACGAGCACCCCGGTGACCTGCTCGACGTCGCGCACCGGGTGCCCGGCGACCTGCCCGATCCGCTGCGGGCGCTGTCCCTGGCCGCCGCGGCGGGACATGCCCTGCCCGCGGGTGACGACGCCCGGCTGCGCACCACGCTGGCCACCGGGGGCGGGCGCGGCAGGCGGGTGGTCGTGCACCCGGGCGCGGGAGCGCCCGCCCGCGGCCTCCCGCGCAAGTGGGCCGTCGAGGCGGTACGCACGCTGGTGCACGCCGGGCACGAGGTCGTGGTGACCGGCGCGCCGGGCGACGAGGAGCTCACCGCCGAGGTGGCCGGGGACCTCGCGGGCGACCTCGGCGGGCGCACCGACCTGGCGGGGCTGGCCCGGCTGCTGGCCGGTTCGGCCTGCCTGGTGACCGGCAACACCGCCCCGGCGCACCTGGCCTCAGCCGTCGGCACGCCGGTGGTGAGCGTGTTCGCGCCGACCGTGCCGTACGCGCGGCGCGGTCCCTACGCCATCCCGCACGTGCGGCTCGGCGACCCGCACGCGCCGTGCCGCGGCACCGGCATCGTGGTCTGCGAGCTGCCCGGTCACCCGTGTCTCGGCGAGGTCGACACCGCGGCGGTGCTCGCCGCCGTGAACCTGCTCACCCGCGGCTGACCGGCGTGGGCCGTCACTCCTCGGGGTCCACCAGCGCCTGGAAGCGGTAGATCCAGGCCGGTTCCCCGGCCGGGTTGACCTCGCGCACGTAGACGGCCTCCCACGGATCGTCCGTGGCCGGCAGGTCGGGGTCCGGCCCGAGGACCGGCAGCCAGATCGAATAGGTCTCCGGCGGATCGGCGGCCGAGGCGACCTCGATCTCCCGCGTGATCTCGGCGGCGCCGTGCACGAACTTCGCGGCGATCCTGTCCACCCGTCCAGACTCCCTCCACTGCGGACGCCCGGGGCCGGTCCGGCCGAGGCCGGTCACGCCTCCCGGGCGAGCTGGTCGCCGGGCACGCTGAGCGTCACGGTGCCGTCGCGGACGGCGGCGATCTGCGCCGCGCCCGCGTAGCGCCCGTGCCGCAGCGGCATCCGGCTCTTGATCTTTATGTACCCCTCGCGCAGCAGCAGCTCGGCGAGCTCGGCCTCGACGTCGGGCTCCGGCCCGGCCGCCTCCTGCCTGATCCGGCCGAACAGCCCGTACGACTCGCTCATCCGCTGGCCGTCGGCGGTCACCGCGTCCGCGTCGCCGATCTTCACCGCCGCCACGGTGCCCAGCTCGGCCCCGGTGCTGTCCCGCACCGGCATCCCCTCCCGGACCGCGCCGAGCGGCCCCGGATCGTCGATCCCGGGCACCAGGCCCGCGACCGGCTCCTCGTCAGCCATGTCCTGACCTCATCACGCCGGCGCCGCGCGCGCCCGGCTTTCGGCCGTCCGGGTGGCGGCGCGATCGTCGGCAACCGGGTTCCCCCGGGCGAACCAGGCGAAACCTCGCCGCCGTGCCGCGGCCCGCCGGTAATGCCACGCGGCGGTTGAACCCGGAGGACACTGGGTACGACTGCGGCTGTCGTCCGGAAGGAGGTGGGTCATGGCCGGCGAGCTGTCCGGGGAGGACCTGGAGACGCGGCTGGACGCCCTGTTCATCGGCGAGGAGCGGCTCAGCGTGGCCGAGATCCGCCGCCGCGCGGTGGCCGAGGACATGAGCCCCGGTCTGCTGCTGTGCATCGACGCCCTGCCCGAGGGCGAGTACGCCCAGGACGAGGTGCTGGACGCGGTGCGCACCCACGCCGAGACGACGCCGCCCTCCTGACCCGCCCGTCCGGGCAGGCGCCGGAGGGCGGGGCGTCAGCGGTCGACGGCGCGCTGCAGCTGTGCCTTGGTCATGGCCGAGCGGCCCTTGATGTTCTTCTTCTTGGCCTCCTCGTAGAGCTGGTCGCGGGTGCGGCCGCCCTCGCCGCGGTGCGAGCGCAGCCCGCCCCGCCGCCCCGAGGAGATGTCCTTCTTCGACAGCGCGCTGGACTGCTTGGCCTCGCCGGCCCGCGCCCGCTCCTTGTTCACGGTGCGGGCGGCGATCTCCTCGGCGACGTCCTCGGACTTGCCGCGCTCCTGCGCGCTCTCCTTGATGTGCTTGTACTGGCGCTCACGTTTGGCGCTCCAGGCCTGCTGCGGCATGGTTCGCCTCCCTTCATGCTGTTCTACGCATGCCCGTGCTCACGCGGGGGCAAACGTGGAACACGCCGAGATTGATCGCCGCGCGGCGCGCCTGGCAGGCGCAACGCAATCGGGAACCGCGCCGTTAACACGGCATGCGTGCTTGGGGATCATGCACGGGGGCATCCCCCGGGCTGCGCCGGATGCTCACCGGGCTGCTCGCCGCCGTCGCGGCGGGCGCGCTGAGCGTGCCCGCCGCGGCCGCGCCCGACGACGCCGACGTGGTCGACGTGCCGCGCCCGCAGGGCGTCGACGCCCAGGGCCTGCCGCTGCAGCCGGACGGGCCGGCCGCCGCGCCCGGCACCGGCCTGGGGCGGCCGATCACCCGGATGCAGATCCTGGCGCGGGCCGCGATCTGGCACGAGACGCACGTCGGCTACAGCCAGCTGAAGTTCCGCAAGGGCTGGCGCACCGACTGCTCCGGCTACGTCTCGATGGCCTGGGACCTGGCCCGCAACCACTGGACCGGCGACCTGCACCAGGTCGGCGAGCGCATCGACTTCGACGAGCTGCGCCCCGGCGACATGCTGCTCCACCACAACCGGTCACGGCCGCGGGACGGCTCCCACGTGGTGCTGTTCGAGCGCTGGGTGGACGAGCCGGGCGGCGACTTCGTGATGTACGAGCAGACCCCGCCGTCGGTGCAGCACCGCACGTGGTCCTCGTCCGGCTATCGCCGCGACAGGTACCGGGCGTACCGCTACCAGCACGTGATCGAGACCGAGGCGGTCTGGTATCCGGTGGCCGGGGACTGGAACGGCGACGGCCGGCTCACCCCCGGCGTGGCCGTGCCGGAGGGGGAGAACTGGCGCTGGCGGCTGTCCGACGACCCACACGGCGCCACGACGGACGCCGACTTCCTCTACGGCGACGTACGCAAGCTGCCGCTGGTCGGCGACTGGGACGGCGACGGGCGCTACACCCCCGGCACGGTCGACCTCACCGGCGAGCACCACGACTGGTACCTGTCGAACTCGCTGACCGGCGGCGCGCCGGACGTGCGGGTCGGCTACGGCGACGTGGAGAAGCAGCCGGTGGTCGGCGACTGGGACGGCAACGGCACGTTCACCCCGGGCGTGGTGGACGCCGAGGGCGACGTGCGCGACTGGTATCTGGCCAACTCGCTGTCCGGCGGCGAGCACGACGTGCACGTCGGCTACGGCGACGTGCGCAAGTCCCCCATCGTCGGCGACTGGAACGGCGACCGCGTGTTCACCCCCGGCGTCGTGGACTTCACCGGAGACCACCGCGACTGGCACCTGACCAACCGCCTGGACGACCCGGCCACCGAGGTCCGGGTCGCCTTCGGCGGGGTGGACGCGACGCCGGTCACCGGCGACTGGGACGGCGACGGCTACTTCACCCCCGGCGTGGCCGACCCCGCCGCCCGCCGGTGGCAGCTGTCCAACGCGCTGGCCAGCGGAGTCGCCGACACCGTGTTCACGTACCCGGGCACGCCCGCGCCGCCGGTGCTGGTCCCGGCGCCGCGGCCCAGCGACAGCCCGACCCCGCCGGTGCGCCCCGCGCCGAGCAGCCTGCCGCCCTCCCCCGGCCCGTCCGCCCCCGTCGGCGCCCTGCCGACCGGCCCGGTGCCGGTGCCCAGCCCGGCCGCCACCGCCTCACCCGCCCCCGCGTTCGCTCCCCCGCCCGGTGCCCCGCCGCTCGACCAGCCGTCCGTCCAGCACTGAGGAGCCGCACGTGAACCGCCTGCGCACCATCCGCCGAGCCGGCCTGCTCGCCGCGCTGGCCCTGTCTCTAGCCGTGCCCGCGGGGGCCGCCCCGCCCGGACCGCTGGGTCCGGACGGCAAGCCGGTCACCGACGGCTGGGCGGGCGCGGGCACGCCCCCCTCGCTCGCGCCTCCGGCGACCGCGCGCGGGCTGGCCGCCGCCGGGGCGCCGTCCGGTTACCCGATCACCGGCATCGACGTCTCGCACCACCAGGGGAAGATCGACTGGGAGAAGGTCGCCGACAAGGGCGCCCGCTTCGTGTACGCGAAGGTGACCGAGGGCGTGCACTACGTCGACGCCTCGTTCAAGGACAACCACAGCGGCGCGCGCAAGAACGGCATCCTGTTCGGGGCCTACCACTTCGCCCGGCCGGAGAAGTCCAGCGGGCGCACCCAGGCGGACTACTTCCTCGACCGGGCGCAGTACCGCAACGACGGGCGAACTCTGCCGCCGATGCTGGACATCGAGTGGCCGTACCGGATGGGCGGCCGGTACGTCGCGCCGAGCCCCTGCTGGGGCAAGTCCAAGAGTGAGCTGGTGCGCTTCATCCGCGACTTCACCGGGCGGGTGTTCGAGCGCACCGGCAGCAAGACGATGATCTACACGAACCCGAACTGGTGGAACCCGTGCACCGGGCGCAACGACGACTTCGGGGACCACTACCTGTTCATCTCCAGCTACACCGACGCGCTGCGCGGGCTGCCCGCCGGCTGGGACCGCTGGACCCTGTGGCAGTACGCCAACCACGGCGAGCTGCCCGGCGACCAGAACGTCTTCAACGGCAACGCCGCCGAGCTGCTCAGCCTCGCCGCGAACCCGGCCGGGCCGCTGCCGCGCCCGGTGGTCGGCGACTGGGACGGCAACGGCACCATGACCCCCGGCCTGGTCAGCGCGGAGGGTGACACGTGGCGCTGGCGGCTGTCGAACAGCCTGGACGGCACCCCGGACCCGGCGCTGGACTTCACCTACGGCGACGTGGCCAAGGCGCCGATCGTGGGCGACTGGGACGGCAACGGCACGTACACCCCCGGCACGGTCGACGCCGAGGGCAAGCGGCGCGATTTCTACCTGGTCAACGCGTTCCGCAGCGGGCCGGCCGACATCCACACCGGCTTCGGCGACGTCGCGGACGTGCCGGTGGTCGGCGACTGGGACGGCAACGGCACGTTCACGCCGGGCACGGTGGAGGGCGGCGGCAGGCTGCACAAGTGGAAGCTGACCAACGCCTTCGCCAAGCCGCAGACCGAGCTGGCGTTCGAGTACGGCGACAGCGGCAAGACGCCGGTCGTCGGCGACTGGGACGGCAACCGCACCTTCACCGCCGGCACCGTCGACATGGACGGCAAGCGGCACGACTTCTACCTGACCAACGCGAGCACGGGCGGCCCGGTCCAGATCCGGGTCGGCTTCGCCGCGGTGTACACGATCCCGCTGGTCGGCGACTGGAACGGGGACCGGACGTTCACGCCCGGCGCGATCGACGCCTCCGGCGACGCGGGCTACGTCTGGCAGCTGTCCAACACGCTGACCGGCACGGCCGACGTCACCTTCACCTACGGCGGCACCCCCACCACCGTGGCGCCCGCCGGTGCCGCGGCATCCCCGGCCCCGCCCGCGTCTCCGTCGCCGAGCCCGGCCGCGACCACCGCTCCGGCCGCGCGGCCGTAGCGCGTACACCTCCCGCCGCGGGCCACAACACATGGGTTGTACCTACAACTCCTGAGTTGTGGCCCGCGACCTCATGTCCCAGGCTTCGCAAAGCGGTGATCCGGCGTGAAAGACGCGAATCGCACGTAGCATCGGGGCTGCGGCGACAACGGGAGCGGGAGGCTGCGACGGGAGCGCGCGATGACCGGATTCGGAGTCCACTCGGAGGTCGGCAGGCTGCGCAAGGTGCTGGTGCACCGGCCCGATCTGGCGCTGCATCGGCTGACCCCGTCCAACCGGGGTGACCTGCTCTTCGACGACGTGCTCTGGGTGGAGCGTGCGCAGCAGGAGCACGACCAGTTCGTGGCCGAGCTGCGCGCCCGCGACGTCGAGGTTTTCCTGCTGCACGACCTGCTCACCGAGGCGCTGCAGACCGCCGAGGCCCGCGAGTGGGTCATCGGGCACACCGTCAGCCCGTACACCGTCGGTCCGGCCATGGTCGACGCGGTCCAGCAGACGCTGGCCACCATGGACCCGAAGACGCTGGCCGCGCACCTCACCGGCGGGGTCACCCGGGCGGAGCTGATGCGATTCGCCGACGACGGGCTGGCCCGGCGCTCACTGACCGCGGCGGCCACGGTCGGCTCCCAGTTCGTGCTGCCGCCGCTGCCCAACCACCTGTTCACCCGGGACACCTCCTGCTGGATCTACGAGGGCGTCTCGCTGAACCCGATGTTCTGGCCCGCCCGCCAGCTGGAGACCGTCAACCTGGGCACCGTCTACCGCTTCCACCCGATGTTCCGCCAGGAGAAGATCAATTTCTGGTACCCGGACGCGGGCAACGACGAGCACGACGAGTTCGACATCCAGGCCTTCGGCCGCTCGTCGATCGAGGGCGGCGACGTGATGCCGGTCGGCAACCGCACCGTCCTGATCGGCGTCAGCGAGCGCACCACCGCGCAGATGGTCGAGGTGCTGGCGCACCGGCTGTTCCAGCGCGAGGCGGCCGAGCGGGTCATCGCGGTGCAGTTGGAGCGCAAGCGCCAGTTCATGCACCTGGACGTGGTGTTCACCTTCATGGACCGGGACACCGTCACCGTCTACCCCAAGGTCATCGACGGCACCACGGCGTACAGCATCCGCCCCGGCGACAGGGACGGCACCATCGACGTGACCCCCGAGGACAGCTTCCTGGCCGCCGTCGCGCACGCCATCGGCCTGTCCCACGAGAAGGACCTGCGGGTCGTCACCACCGGCGGCGACGAGGCGCAGCAGGAGCGCGAGCAGTGGGACTGCGCCAACAACGTGGTCGCGATCTCCCCCGGCGTCGTCGTGGCGTACTCGAAGAACGTCTACAGCAACCGGAAGTACCGGGACGCGGGGGTCGAGGTCGTGGAGATCGACGGGTTCGAGATCGGCAAGGGGCGCGGCGGCGGCCACTGCATGACCTGCCCGCTGCTGCGCGACCCGTAGCGGGTCAGCGGGCCCGGCGCGCCTTCCAGCCGCGTACCACCTCGTCGGCGTCGACCAGGGCCAGCGCCACCGTAGGCCCGGCCAGCTCGCCCCGGTGCGCGCGGACGACGCGGGCGTTCAGCTCCGCCACGTGCGCGCGTACCGCCTGCTCGGAGGTCTTCCGCGCGACCGCCTCGGTCATCTCCTCCAGATCGCGGCGCAGCAGCAGGGTCGCCGGGATCGCGGCGCTCAGGTTCTCCCGCTTGACCAGGTCGCGCAGCCACCAGTCCTCGGGCAGCGTCTCCCCCGCCCCGGCCAGCGGCTTCCCCGCGCCGGGCAGGTCGTCGAACTCGCCGCGCTCCTGCGCCTCCCGGATCTGCCGGTCGATCCGCGACTCGTATCCGTGCGCCACCGCCGCCTCCTCAGCAGATCGACTGCCTGCTCCCGAATCTACCCCGGTGCCGGAAATCGCTTGCGCCACGGCCCGGACCAGCCGTTATCGTGGTCGCCATGCAGCAGTGCGCGAACGCCACGACGACGCCGGGACACCCCGGCGCTCGTACGCGTTGACCTGCTGATCTTTCAGTCGACCGTCGGCCCCGGGGCACCCGCCCCGGGGCCGGCGCGTTCTCCGCCCCGCGACGGGTGCCCGGTGCCGCCGCACCGTGAGGAGCACACCGTGAAGGACCACCGCCGCCTCGGCCGTGAGCTGGAGATCTACCACGCCGACCCGATGATCGGCGCCGGGCTGCCGCTGTGGCTGCCCGCCGGCGCCGCCGCCCGCCACGCCATCGAGGAGTACGTCCGCGAGCAGGAACGCCTCG
Organism: Catellatospora sp. IY07-71; assembly: GCF_018326265.1. Classification (GTDB taxonomy): domain Bacteria; phylum Actinomycetota; class Actinomycetes; order Mycobacteriales; family Micromonosporaceae; genus Catellatospora. The sequence goes on along the minus strand of NZ_AP023360.1, from coordinate 4,338,643 downwards.
CGGGCTACCAGCACGTCTACTCCCCGCCGATGGCCAAACGCCAGATGTACGCCAGGTCGGGGCACCTGGCCAAGTTCGCCGACGACATGTTCCCCGCCATGGGCGAGCCGGGCGACCCCGCGGACGAGGCGCTCATGCTGCGCCCCAGCCTGTGCCCGCACCACGCGATGGTGTTCGGCGCACGCGGCCGCTCCTACCGCGAGCTGCCGGTCCGCATCGCCGAGCTGGGCGGCATGTACCGCGCCGAGCGCTCCGGCGTGGTCGGCGGGCTGAGCCGGGTGCGCGCCATCTCGCTCAACGACGCGCACGTGTTCTGCTCGCTCGACCAGGTCGGCGCCGAGGTGGCACTCGTCCTCGACATGTGCGCCCGGATCCACCCGGCGCTCGGCTTCCGCGCCGACGGCTTCCAGCTCTCCCTGCGCGGTCCGGACATGCGGTACCTCGGCTCGGACGAGGTCTGGGACCGCGCCGAAGCTCTGCTGCGGGACGCCCTCGTCTCGGCCGGGGTGCCGTTCGTGGAGGTCCCGGGCGAGGCCGCCTTCTACGGCCCGAAGATCGACATCCAGGTGCGCGATCTCGCCGGGCGCGAGTGGACCCTGGCCACCGTGCAGGTGGACTTCGCCCAGCCGGAGCGCTTCGACCTGTCGTACACCGACCGCGACGGCAGCCCGAAACGGCCGGTCATGGTGCACCGCAGCATCGTCGGCAGCATGGAGCGCCTGATGGCCCACCTGCTGGAGGTGCACCAGGGCGCCTTCCCCGCCTGGTACGCCCCCGTCCAGCTGGCCGTGGCCCCCGTCGCCGAGGCCCAGGACCCCGCCGCCCGCGCCTTCGCCGACGCGGCCCTCCGCGCCGGCCTGCGCGCCGAACTCCTCCTCGACGGCTCCCTCGGCCTGCGCATCCGCACCGCCGCCCAGCGCAGGATCCCGTACCTCGCCGTCATCGGCTCCCGCGAAGCCGCCGCCGGCGAGGTCTCCCTCCGCGACCGCGACGGCAACCAGCTCCCGCCCCTCCCCCAGGCCGAAGCCCTCGCCCACCTCACCGCCGCCACCCACCCCTGAAAGGAAGGGCACCTTCTTATCGCTTTCCGTAGTAGAAGGTGCCCTTCCTAACGCGGTCGTGTCGCGTTTCCGGCCGGGAGCGACCTCAGCGCGCTTCCGGCGGTTAGCAGGGTTAGAAACCCCGCTTTCGAGGAGGAAACGCCCCATGAGGTCGCCGCGTGTGCTGGGCTACGGGCTCGGAGTCTGGCTCGGTATGGTCGCCATCTCGCTGCTCCTGCTGCCCGCCGAGGGCAAGCACGAGGCGCTGTACGAGTCGATCAAGCTCACCACGATGGTCGGCCTGGTGCTCGGGTTCGCCATCCGCTACCTCTACCGGCGCCCCGCCGCCACCGGCCCCGAGGGCGTGCTCGTCGGGCTGCTCTGGGCCGCCGTCACCGTCGCCGGGGACCTCGGCCTGTACCTCGGCGGCGCGTTCAACATCGGCCTCGACGTGTACTTCACCGACGTGGCGTCCTCGTACGCGGTGATGCCGGTCCTCACCGGCCTCGCCTTCGGCCTGCTCGCGCCGCGCCCGCGCCTGGAGCGCACCCCGGACCCGGCCGACTTCGTCGCCCCCCACCTGCTCGACCGCATGCCTCCGGTCGCCCCCGCGCGGCCCGCCGCATCCGTGCCCCCCGGCATCGCGCGGCCCGTCACCGTCCCGGCCGCCGCCACGCCTCCGGCACCGCTCGCACCGGTCGTGGCCGCAACCGCGGCCACGACGGCGACCGGAGACGCCACCCAGGCGACCACCCACGCACAGGCCACCGCGCACGCACAGGCCACCGCGCACGCACAGGGCGCCGCGCACGCACAGGGCGCCGTTCACGCGCAGGGCGCGGTGCTCACCACGCCGATCCCAGTGACCGCGCCGGTCTCCGCCGTCTACCGCGACGAGCAGGACAAGCCGCCGTACATCCCGGTCGGGAATTGCTGACCCGTCCGCGAGGTTGCGGCGGGCGTGGGCGTTGATCGCCCGACTTGCCCGGCACTCGGGCGAAACGGCGCTCAAGATACGCCCAAGTGCCGGGCAAGTCGGATGATCAAGGCCCGGATCCGGGGAGCCGGAGTGGCGTGGGTCACAGGGGGAAGTTGAGGGAACAACCAGGTGGCGCGAAGACTTGAGTCAGGCAGACTCAAGTTAAGAGGTGTCACAGATGACGACTCTCCCCGTTCTTCCCCTGGACGACGCGGTACTGCTGCCCGGCAACGTGGTGGCCGTGGCGCTGCAGCCCGACACGCAGGCCGCGATCGACGCGGCGCGGGCGGCCGGGGACAAGACCGTGCTGGCCGTGCCCCGCATCGACGGCGAGTACGGCTCCTTCGGCGTCACCGCCGTGATCGAGAAGGTGGGCCGCCTGCCCAGCGGCGAGCGCGCCGCCGTGCTGCGCGGCGTGAGCCGGGCCCGGATCGGCTCCGGCGTGCCCGGACCGGGCGCGGCGCTGTGGGTCGAGGCGAGCCTGCTCACCGAGCCGGAGCCGGCCGGCCGGGCCAAGGAGCTGGCCCGCGAGTACAAGGCCCTGGTCACCGCCGAGCTGCAGCAGCGTGGCGCGTGGCAGATCATCGACGCGGTCGAGCGGATGACCGACCTGTCCGAGCTGGCCGACTCGGCCGGCTACGCGCCGTGGCTGACGCTGGCCCAGAAGGTGCAGCTGCTCGGCTCGCCGGACGTGACCGCGCGACTGGAGCTGCTGGTCGGCTGGGCGCGCGAGCACGCGGCCGAGCAGGAGGTCTCCGAGAAGATCAACAGCGAGGTGCGCGAGGGGCTGGAGAAGTCCCAGCGCGAGTTCCTGCTGCGCCAGCAGCTCGCCGCGATCCGCAAGGAGCTCGGCGAGGACGAGCCCGAGGGCTCGGCCGACTACCGGGCCCGGGTCGAGGCCGCCGACCTGCCCGAGAAGGTACGCGAGGCGGCGCTGCGCGAGGTCGGCAAGCTGGAACGGGCCAGCGACGCCTCCCCGGAGACGAGCTGGATCCGCACCTGGCTGGACACGGTGCTGGAGCTGCCGTGGAACGTGCGCACCGAGGACGACACCGACCTGGCCGCGGCCAAGGCGGTGCTCGACGCCGACCACACCGGACTTGACGACGTGAAGGACCGCATCCTGGAGTACCTCGCGGTGCGCAACCGGCGCGCGGCCCGCAACCTGCAGGTCGTCGGCGGGCGCGGCTCCGGTGCGGTGCTGGCCCTGGCCGGTCCGCCCGGGGTGGGCAAGACCAGCCTCGGCGAGTCCGTGGCGCGGGCGCTGGGCCGCAAGTTCGTCCGGGTGTCGCTGGGCGGCGTACGCGACGAGGCGGAGATCCGCGGCCACCGGCGCACGTACGTCGGCGCGCTGCCCGGACGCCTGGTGCGGGCGCTGCGCGAGGCCGGCTCGATGAACCCGGTGGTGCTGCTCGACGAGGTCGACAAGATCTCGGCGGGGTACGCCGGCGACCCGGCCGCGGCCCTGCTGGAGGTCCTCGACCCGGCGCAGAACCACACGTTCCGCGACCACTACCTGGAGGTCGACCTCGACCTGTCCGACGTGCTGTTCCTGGCCACCGCGAACGTGGTGGAGACCATCCCCGGCCCGCTGCTGGACCGGATGGAGCTGGTCACCCTGGACGGCTACACCGAGCAGGAGAAGGTCGCCATCGCCCGGGACCACCTGCTGCCCCGGCAGCTCGACCGGGCGGGCCTGACCGCCGACGAGGTGTCCATCAGCGAGGACGCGCTGCGGGCCGTCGCCGCCGAGCACACCCGCGAGGCGGGCGTACGCCAGCTGGAGCGGGCCCTGGCCCGGATCCTGCGCAAGGTGGCGGTCAAGCAGGCCACCGCGTCCGGAAAGGTCGCCGTGGACACGGCGGACCTGAAGGAGTACCTGGGCCGGCCCCGGTTCACCCCGGAGTCGGCGGAGCGTACGGCGGTGCCCGGCGTGGCCACCGGCCTCGCGGTCACCGGCACCGGTGGTGACGTGCTGTTCATCGAGGCGACGTCGATGGAGGGCGAGCCGGGGCTGACCCTGACCGGCCAGCTCGGCGACGTCATGAAGGAGTCGGCGCACATCGCGCTGTCGTACCTGCGCTCGCACGGCCGCGAGCTGGGGCTGGACCCCAACGCGCTGGCCGGGCGGCGGATCCACCTGCACGTGCCCGCGGGCGCGGTGCCCAAGGACGGCCCGAGCGCCGGCATCACCATGGTCACCGCCCTGGCGTCGCTGGTCGCCGGGCGGCCGGTCCGGCCCGAGTTCGGCATGACCGGCGAGGTGACCCTGGCCGGGCGGGTGCTGCCCATCGGCGGCGTCAAGCAGAAGCTGCTGGCGGCGCACCGGGCGGGCCTCACCGAGGTGGTCATCCCGGCCCGTAACGAGCCGGACCTGGACGACGTGCCCGAGGACGTGCGCGCGGGCCTGACGATCCACGTGCTGTCCGACGTCGCGGACGTGCTCGCCCTGGCCCTGCGCCCGGCCGAGCCCGCGGCGGGCACCGGTCCCGCACCGGCCGAGCCGGCGCTGGCCGCCGCGTAAGACACGCCACAGAAAGCCCGAAGGGCGCCTTCTCTCCGGTGAGAAGGCGCCCTTCGGCTATGCGTACGTGAACTCAGAGCGGGTGGACGTTGGCCGCCTGCGGGCCCTTCTGGCCCTGCGTGATCTCGAACTCGACCTGCTGGCCCTCGTGGAGCTCGCGGTAGCCGCCACCGGAGATGGCGGAGTAGTGAACGAACACGTCCGCGCCACCGCCGTCCTGTTCGATGAAGCCGAAGCCCTTCTCCGAGTTGAACCACTTCACGGTGCCGGTTGCCATGCGAATCCCTCTCACGGGGCTCCAACCTTCACGCCGCCGTTTGCGGCGCGAACTGCCCCACCTCTCCGCTGACCCTAGCGCGCCGCGCCCGACTCGGCTGAGGTTTGCGCGTGAACTGGGCGATTCGACGGTTCGCCGAGCGCGCCAGGGGGCATCCTGAACGGGTGACGGCCCTTGTCGAGAGCGCCCTGAAGGACCTTCGGCGCAAAATGCTGCCTCCCCAGCCCGCCGCGCTCGACCGGCTCTGCCTGAGCCCGGTGCCCCTCGTCCCCGAGATCCGGCTGCACCTGGCCGTCGACTCGATCGTGTGGTGGGCCCGGATGGAGGCCGAGGCGCACAGCCGGGTGCCGGTGCCGTACTGGGCCTCGGCCTGGGCGGGCGGGCAGGCGATCGCCCGGTACGTGCTCGACCACCCCGAGACCGCCGACGGGCGGCACGCGCTGGACCTGGCGGCGGGCTCCGGCCTGGCCGGCATCGCCGCCGGCATGGCGGGCGCGGTCAGCGTCACCGCCAACGACACCGATCCGTACGCCGTCGCCGCCGCGCTGCTCAACGGCCGCGCCAACGGGGTGACCGTGACCGGCAGCGAGCACGATCTGCTCGACGGCGACGGCGGCAGCGCCGACCTGGTGCTGGCCGGGGACGTGTTCTACGACGCCGAGCTGGCCGACCGCATGCTGCCCTTCCTGCGCCGGGCCGCCCGGCGCGGCGCCACCGTCCTCATCGGCGATCCCGGCCGCGACCACCTGCCCAGCGGGCAGCTGATCCGGGTGGCCGGCTACGACACCGCGGGCGCGTTCACGTTCTCCGACGCCCAGCTGCGCCACGTCGAGGTGTACCGCCTCGCCGCCTGACCCGGTCAGGACTCCGGGGCGAGCAGGTGGCGCAGGTAAAGCTGCGGCTCGGCGAGGAACGAGCGGGTCAGCACCACCGGTTCCGCATCGTCGTAGCCGACCCGGTCGATGCCGCCGTCGGCGTCGATCCGCAGGATGCGCGCGCCCGGCACGGCCAGCAGGATCGGCGAGTGCGTCGCGATGACGAACTGCGAGCCCTGCGCGGTCAGCTCCTGGACCCGGGCGATGACGGCCAGGCAGCCGTACACCGACAGCGCCGCCTCCGGCTCGTCCAGCAGGTACAGCCCCTGCGGCCCGAACCGGTGCGCGACCAGGTCCAGGAACGACTCCCCGTGCGAGCGCTCGTGCAGGCTGCGGCCGCCGTAGGCGCGTTCCATGCCGAGCTTCTCTATCTCGGTGGCGACGTTGTAGAAGGACTCCGCGCGCAGGAAGAAGCCGGTGCGCGGCTTGCCGAGGCCGCGTACCAGGCGGAGATGATCGCCCAGCGGCGACTCCGTGGCGCGGGTGGCGAAGTTGAAGTTCGGCGAGCCGCCCTCCGGGTTGAACCCGGCCGCCACGGCCATCGCCTCGATCAGGGTCGACTTGCCGGTGCCGTTGTCCCCGATCAGGAACGTCACCTTCGGATCCAGCTCCAGCCGCCCCGCCCTACGCAGCCCGGCCACCACCGGCAGCGCGAACGGGTACGCCGCCGGGTCCGTCCCGTCCTCGTCCAGCTCCACCCACCGCAGGAATCCGCCCCCACCCATCCCCCGACCGTATCCGCTGCCACCTCGGCGAACGGGCACGGCGCGGCGGCGGCTCGGGCATGCTGGGGGCGTGAGCAGCAAGGGAGTGTGGCCGGCGCTGCCGCTGGCCGAGTGGTCGGACACCCGGGACACGCTGCACCTGTGGACGCAGGTCGTAGGCAAGGTGCGGCTGGCCCTGGAGCCGATGGTCAACCACTGGTGGCAGGTCCCGCTGTACGTGAACGCACGCGGCCTGACCACCTCGCTGATGCCGTACGGCGCGGCCGGGCTGGAGATCGTGTTCGACTTCCAGCGGCACGTGCTCGACCTGCACACCACCGGCGGCGAGCGGCGCGAGGTGGAGCTGCGCCCGCGCAGCGTGGCCGACTTCCACGCCTCGGTAATGTCGTCGCTGGACTCGCTGGGCATGCCGGTCGACATCATGGCCCGGCCCGTCGAGCTGCCGGACGTGATCCGCTTCCCGGAAGACGATCAGCACTGCTCGTACGACGCCGAGGCCGCGCACCGGTTCTGGCTGGCGCTGGTGCAGGCGCACCGGGTGTTCACCGCGTTCCGGGGCCGGTTCCAGGGCAAGGTCAGCCCGGTGCACGTGTTCTGGGGCGCGCTGGACCTGGCGGTGACCCGGTTCTCCGGCGAGGAGGCGCCGCCGCACCCGGGCGGGGTGCCCAACTGCCCCGATCGGGTCAACCTGCTGGCGTACAGCCACGAGGTGAGCAGCTGCGGCTTCTGGCCGGGCGGCGGCCCGGAGGGGGTGTTCTACGCGTACGCGTACCCGGAGCCGCCGGGCTTCCGTGATTGGCCGATCGGACCGGAGCAGGCCCGCTACGACGCGGAGCTGGGCGAGTTCGTGCTGCCGTACGAGGCGGTGCGCACCGCCGACGATCCGGACATGGCGCTGATGACGTTCCTGCAGTGCACCTACGAGGCCGCGGCGGAGCTGGCCGCGTGGGACCGGCGCGCGCTGGAGGTCTGAACCGCCGCCCGAACCGCCCATCGGCCGACGCGGCACCGGACACCGCCCCTATCGTGACGGTATGCCGGAATCTGAGGACCCATCCGGAGGGCTACCGGCGTCCGGTGCCCGGCCGACGCCATCGTCGGCGGTGACCAGGGCGCACCCGCCGGGCTCGGCGGGCGCGAGCCCGTCCGCCGGGCCGGAGCCCCCGGCCGACCCGACCGAACTGGTGCGCCGTGTCGGCTACCTGCGCACGCTGGCGCTGGCCGGGCTCGTCGGCGTGCCGGTGTCGCTGGCCGCGTTCGGCTTCCTGGCGCTGCTGCACGCCATGGAGGACCGCATCTGGCACGACCTGCCGCAGGCACTGACCGGATCGGACACCCCACCCTGGTGGTGGCCGCTGCCGCTGCTCGCGCTGGCCGGGCTCGGCGTCGGCGCGGTCGTCCGGTGGGCCCCCGGACACGGCGGGCACATGCCGATCGACGGCCTGGGCGGGCCGCCACCGTCCGCCGCCGAGCTGCCCTGGGTGCTGGTCGCGGCGCTGGTCAGCCTGCCGCTGGGCGCGGTGCTCGGCCCGGAGGCGCCGCTCATCGCGGGCGGCAGCGGGCTGGCCCTGCTCATCGCGCAGCTGCTCGGGATCGAGCACGGCAGCCGCAAGTCGATGATCGTCGCCGGATCGGGCGCGGCGGCGGCGGTCGCGGCGATCTTCGGCAGTCCCGTGGTCGCGGCCGTGCTGCTCATCGAGATGATCCAGCTCAGCGGCGCGGCGCTGGCCATCGTCGTGGTGCCGTGCCTGCTGGCGGCGGGCATCGGCGCGATCGTGTTCACGGGCCTGGGCGCCTGGTCCGGGCTGCCCATCGGGTCGCTGAGGCTGCCCATCCCGCCGACCGACTTCCGGCCCGACGTCGCCGATCTGCTGTGGGCGGTGCCGCTGGCGGTGCTCACCGCGGCGGGCATCCGGGTGGTCCGGCTGGTCGCGCGCCGGGTCGCGCCGTGGGTCACCGCCCGGCCGCTGGCCGGCACGTTCGCCGCGGCGCTCGGCGTCGGGGCCTGCGCGGCCGCGTACGCCCTGCTGACGGGCCGCTCCCCCGCGGAGGCGGCGCTGTCCGGTCAGCAGACCCTGGCCGCGCTCGCGGCCGATCCGGCCGCGTGGCCGGAGCTGCCGCTGCTGGCGCTGCTTCTGTTCAAGAGCGCCGGGTATGCCCTGTCGCTGGCGGCGCTGCGCGGCGGCCCGATCTTCCCGGCGGTGAGCCTGGGCGGCGTCTTCGGCGTGCTGGCCGGCCCGCTGCCCGGCCTGGGCCCGGTGCCCGCGATGGCGGCGGGCATGGCCGCGGCGTCGGTGGCCATCATGTCGCTGCCGGTCAGCGCGGTGGTCCTGGTGGTCCTGCTGATGGGCCCGCTCGGCTTCCGCACCACCCCGATCATCCTGATCGCCGTCGTGGTCGCCTTCGTCACCGAGCAGATCCTGGAACACGGCCTCAGCCGCCGCCGCGACCTCCGACCCTGAGCGGAGGGGTGTCAGCCGAGATCGGGCGCGGCCAGCCGGACCTTGTCCGCCGACTCGTCGTCGGGCTCCTGCTGCGACTGCCGCTCGGCCTCGACCCGGGCCGTGTACACCTCGATCTCGCGCGCCACCTCCTCCTCGGACCAGCCCAGCACGCCGCCCATCAACCGGGCCACCATCGGCGCCGCCTGCACCCCGCGCGACCAGGTCTCGATCGACGCGCGGGTGCGCCGGGCCAGCACGTCGTCCACGTGCAGCGCGCCCTCGTGCGAGGCGGCGTACACCGCCTCGGCGGCCAGGTAGTCGTCGGCGCCCGGCAGCGGCTCGGCCAGCGCCGGGTCCTCCTCGACCAGCCGCAGCACCTCGTGGATCATCGAGCCGAACCGGTTGAGCAGGTGCTCGATCCGCACCACGTGCAGGCCCGACTCCTGGGCCAGCAGGTGCCGCCGGTTCCACAGCACCCGGTAGCCCTCCGCGCCGGCCAGCGCCACCTCGTGCGTGATCGACTCGGGGATCTTCTGGTCCAGGCTGCGGGCGGCCTCGTCCACCGCGTCCTTGCCCATCACCCGGTACGTCGTGTACTTGCCGCCCGCGACCACCACCAGCCCGGGCACCGGGTGCCCGACCAGGTGCTCGCGGGACAGCTTGCTGGTCTCCTCCGACTCCCCCGCCAGCAGCGGCCGCAGCCCGGCGTAGACGCCCTCCACGTCCTCCATGGTCAGCTTGGTCACCAGCACCGAGTTCACGTGCGCCAGCAGGTACTTGATGTCGTGTGCGGTCGCCGCCGGGTGCGCCAGGTCGAGGTGCCAGTCGGTGTCGGTGGTGCCCACGATCCAGTGCCGTCCCCACGGGATCACGAACAGCACGCTCTTCTCGGTGCGCAGGATCAGCCCGGTGCGCGACTGGATGCGGTCACGCGGCACGAGCAGGTGGATGCCCTTGGACGCGCGCACGTGGAACTGGCCGCGGGTGTCGGCCATCCGCTGCGTCTCGTCCGTCCACACGCCGGTCGCGTTGATCACCTGCTGGGCGCGCACGTCGTACCCCTCGCCGGTGAGCACGTCCTCGACGGTCGCGCCGACCACCCGCTCGCCCTCGCGCAGGAAGCCGGTGACCCGGGCCCGGTTGGCGACCAGCGCGCCGTACGACGCCGCGGTGCGCACCACGGTCATCGTGTGCCGGGCGTCGTCGACCTGGCCGTCCCAGTACTGCACCGCGCCGACCAGCGAGCCCTTCTTCAGGCACGGCGCCTCGCGCAGGGCACGGCGGTGGCTCAGGTGCCGGTGGTGGGGCACGCCGCGGCCGGTGCCGGTGGTCAGGCCCATGGTGTCGTACAGCAGCACGCCGCTGCCGACGTACGGCCGCTCCCACACCCGGTGCGTCAGCGGGTAGAGGAACTTCACCGGCTTGGCCAGGTGCGGGCAGATGCGGGTGAGCAGCAGCGCCCGCTCTCGCAGCGCCTCGGCGACCAGCCCGAAGTCCAGCATCTCCAGGTAGCGCAGGCCGCCGTGGATGAGCTTGCTGGACCGGCTGGACGTGCCCGAGGCCCAGTCCCGCGCCTCGACCAGCCCGGTGGTCAGACCGCGGGTCACCGCGTCCAGCGCCGCACCGGCGCCGACCACGCCCCCGCCGACGACGAGGATGTCCAGCTCCCGGGCGGCCATGTCGGCCAGGGCCTGGCGGCGCGCCTCGGGAGAGAGCGCTACGACGTCCATGCGGGACCCCTACTCGACCTCGACCCAGTTCAGGGTCCGCTCGACGGCCTTCTTCCAGCCCTGGTACCCCTCGGTGCGCTGCTCGTCGGTCCAGGTCGGGTCCCAGCGCTGGTCCTCCTGCCAGTGCTGGCGCAGCTCGTCGGTGTCCTTCCAGAAGCCCACCGCGAGCCCGGCGGCGTACGCGGCGCCCAGCGCGGTGGTCTCGGCGACCACCGGCTTGCTCACCGGCACGCCCAGGATGTCGGCCTGCAGCTGCATGCACAGCTTGTTCGCGGTGATGCCGCCGTCGACCTTGAGGAAGTCCAGCCGCACCCCGGAGTCCTTCTCCATCGCCTCGACCACGTCGCGCGACTGGTAGCAGATCGCCTCCAGGGTGGCCCGCGCCAGGTGCGCGTTGGTGTTGAAGCGGGACAGGCCCACGATCACGCCGCGCGCGTCCGAGCGCCAGTACGGCGCGAACAGGCCGGAGAAGGCCGGCACGAAGTACATGCCGCCGTTGTCGTCGACCTGCCGGGCCAGTGCCTCGCTCTGCGCCGCGCCGCTGATGATGCCCAGCTGGTCGCGCAGCCACTGGATCGCCGAGCCGGTCACCGCGATGGAGCCCTCCAGGGCGTACACCGCGGGCTGGTCGGCGAACTGGTAGCAGACCGTCGTGAGCAGGCCCGCCTTGGACCGCACCAGCTCGGTGCCGGTGTTGAGCAGCAGGAAGTTGCCGGTGCCGTAGGTGTTCTTGGCCTCGCCGGGCGAGAAGCACACCTGCCCGACCGTGGCCGCCTGCTGGTCGCCGAGCGACGCGGGCAGCGGGATCTCGCCCCCGAACGGGCCGCCGGCGCGCGTCTTGCCGTACAGGCCCGGGTCGGACGAGGGCCGGATCTGCGGCAGCATCTCGCGCGGCACGCCGAAGAAGGCCAGCAGCTCGTCGTCCCAGTCCAGCGTCTCCAGGTTCATCAGCATGGTGCGGCTGGCGTTGGTGACGTCGGTGATGTGCACGCCGCCGTCCGGCCCGCCGGTCAGGTTCCACAGCGTCCAGGTGTCGGTGTTGCCGAAGAGCGCATCGCCGCGGGCGGCCGCGTCGCGTACGCCGTCGACGTTCTCCAGGATCCATTGGATCTTCCCGCCGGAGAAGTACGTCGCGGGCGGCAGCCCGGCCTTGCGCCGGATGGTGTCGCCCCGGCCGTCGCGGTCCAGGGCCGCGGCGATGCGGTCGGTGCGGGTGTCCTGCCAGACGATGGCGTTGTAGTAGGGCCGGCCGGTCCGGCGGTCCCACACCACCGTCGTCTCGCGCTGGTTGGTGATGCCGACCGCGGCGAGATCGGACGCCTGCAGCCTCTTCTGGGAAAGCGCGGTGCGCACCACGGCGCTGGTCCGCTCCCAGATCTCCAGCGGGTTGTGCTCCACCCAGCCCGCCTGCGGCAGGTACTGCTTGTGCTCCAGCTGGTGCTTGCCGACCTCGTTGCCACCACGGTCGAAGATCATGAACCGGGTGCTGGTCGTGCCCTGGTCGATCGCGCCCACAAAGTCGGCCATCGCCGCGTCCTCTCGCCGAACGTGCCGGTCACCTGTCGGAACTCTTGCCGGTGCCGGTCTCCTTCACGGCGACCGTCCCGACCGGCGCGGGCTCCTCCACGATCTCCTCGGGCTTCAGGTGCCGGCCGATGAGGAGCTGGTAGAGGAAGGCGCCGATGGGGCCGCCGATCAGCGGTCCGAGGATCGGCACCCAGAAATAGAGATTCCCATACTGATCTCGGAACGCGGACTCGTAACCGGTCAGATAAGACGCCAGCCGCGGCCCGAAGTCGCGGGCCGGGTTGATCGCGTAACCGGCCGCCGTGCCCCAGGCCATGCCGATCGCGACCACGAGCAGGCCGATCAGCAGCGGCGCCAGGTTGGCCAGCGGCGGCAGGTTCAGCAGATCGGTCAGCGCCAGCACCATGAACATCAGGATCGCCGTGCCGATGACCTGGTCCCGGAACGCGCCCCAGGTGCCGATCGGCAGCGCGCCGTTGCCGGGCAGCGTGGAGAAGACGCCCTGCGTCTTCATGGACAGCCCCGGATCGACCGAGTGGAGCACCTCGGTGTAGTTCCACCGCACGATCAGCGCCGCCACGAACGCGCCCAGGAACTGGGCCACGATGTAGGGCAGCACCTTCACCCACGGGAAGCCCTTGAAGATCGCCAGGGAGAAGGTCACGGCCGGATTGATGTGCGCGCCGCTGATCCGCGCCGCCGTGTACACGCCCAGCGTCACACCCAGACCCCAGGCCCAGGCGATGCTGTCGTGGTCGCCCAGCCCGCCGGCGACCACCTGCGCCACCACGCCGACGCCGAAAAGGATCAGGATCATCGTGCCGGCGAACTCGGCGCTCAGTTCCCGCCACAGGCCGTTCGTCTTGGTTGCTGCTGCCATGTCTGTCCGCCCCCCGGATAGTCCGCAAGTGGGGCGGCGGCGAGGCCGTGCGGCGCGCTGGTGCCGACGCGGCGAAAATCGCCGCCGACCACCGGATACGGTGATCCGCTCGCGCTACGTGTCCAGCATAGACCGGACTTTTCCCAGCCAGGAGCGATCTCATGCATGGCCGTCGGGTATGGCGGGCACAGCGCCGATGCGTACGAAATGGGCGCTATGTCATTCGGGTGCGGACGTGCCCAGCGTCGTGTCACGAACCGCGGCCCGCACCTCGTCCAGCGCCGTGGGCGCCATGGACAGGATGCGGCAGCCCGCCCCCAGCAGCAGCGGCACCAGGGAGGGATCGCCGGCCGCGTCCCCGCAGACCGACACGTCACGGTCGTGGCGGCGGGCCGCCCGCACCACCGTCACCACGGCCGACAGCACCACCGGGTCCGCGATCCGGGCCGGAGTGAGCGCCGGATCGCGGCGGTCCAGGCCGAGCACGGCCGCGGTCAGGTCGTTGCTGCCCAGCGACAGGAAGTCGGCGGCCGCGGCCAGCTCGTCCACCGCCGCCACCGCCTCCGGCAGCTCGATCATGGCGCCCAGCGGCGGCACGGGCACCCCCCGCTCGGCCGCCGCCGCGCCCAGCAGCTCGCGGCAGCGGTCCAGCTGCGCCACCGTGGTCACCATCGGGATCATGATGCGCAGCCGGGCCCCGTCCGCCTCGTCCAGGATCGCCGCGAACTGGTCGGCCAGCGTGTGCGGCGCCGCCAGCATCAGCTCCAGCCCGCGATGGCGCGACGAGGTGCCCCACAGGAACGGCGGCAGCTTGTCCGGCGCGAAGTCCAGCGTGCGTACGGTCGCCGGGTGCCCGGACAGCGCCGCCAGCACCGGCCGCAGCGCCGCCGCGTGCTCGGCCCGGGTCGGCCAGGCCCGCGCGGACAGGAAGGGCACCTCGGTGCGGACCAGGCCCGCGCCCTGGGCGCCCGCGGCCAGCCCCGCCACGGCGTCCGCCACCGTCGACACGTTGACCAGCAGCGTCACCGGCGCCCCGTCCCGGGTCACCGCGGGCAGGTCGCGCCGGGCGGCCAGCTCCTGACGGCGCTCCCGGGCCGCCGCCTCCGCCCGGCGTGCCGCCTCCAGCCGGTGCGGCGGCGGGTCGACGGTCAGCGTCGCCGTCACGGTGTCCAGCACCGCCTGCCGTCCCTCCGTCGCCGACGGCAGCGAGACCCCGAACAACAGCGGCACACCGAGCGCCCGCGCCACGATCGCGACGTGCGCGTTCGGGCCGCCCAGCCGGGACACCGCACCCGCGACGACCATCGCCGGTTCGAGCAGGTCGTCGGCGCCCAGCTCCTCGGCGACCAGGATCACCGGCTCCGGCCCGGACCCGTTGGTGCCGCCGTCGGCCCGCAGCTGCTGCACCACCCGGCGGCCGACCTGGCGTACGTCGGCGGCGCGGGCGGCCAGCGTCGGGTCCGGCAGCGCCGCCAGCACGGCGGCGTAGCGCTCCGCCGCGTCGGCCACCGCGCGGTCCGCCGGTACGCCGGTCTCGACCGCGGCCACCGCCGCGGCGCGCAGGTCCGGGTCGTCGGCGATGAGCGCGGTCGCCTCCAGGATGTCGGCCGGGGTGCCGTTCTCGCCGCGCTCCCGCATGGCCTGCGCGGTGCAGCGCAGGCGGGCCGCGACCGCGTCGAACGCCGCGCCGACCTGCGCCGGGCTCGCCGTGGCGGGCTCGCCGTCGCCGCCGTACGTCAGGCGCCGCACCCGCCCCACGGCCACCCCCGGCGCACCGGCCACCCCGGCGTAGTACTCGGAGGTCATGTCGCGGCGGCGTCGGCGAGCGCCTGGAAGATCAGCCAGGTCGACGTCGCGCCCGGGTCCTGGTGGCCGATGCTGCGCTCGCCGAGATACGACGCGCGCCCCTTGCGGGCCTGCAGCGGCACCGTGGCCCGCATGCCCTCGGCCGCCGCGCCCGCCGCCGCCCGCGCCGCCGCGGCCAGGCCGCCGTCCCCGTCGCCGCCGTGCTCGCGCAGCGCCGCGTCGTACGCGTCCACCGCCGGGGCGTACGCGTCCACGATGGTCTTGTCCCCCGGCGCCGCCCCGCCCAGCTTCACCAGCGCGTCCAGGCCCGCCCGCAGCCCCGTGCCGAGCGCCGCCGCGTCCACCTCGGCGCCCTCCGGCAGCGCTTTGCCGAGCGCGCGAAAGGCGCTGCCGTACAGCGGCCCCGACGCCCCGCCCACCTTCGACACCAGCGTCGTGCCCGCCAGCGTGAACACCGCGCCGACCCCGGCCGGGGACGCCCCGGCCAGCGCGGTGCGCACCGCGCCGAAGCCCCGGTTCATGTTCACGCCGTGATCGGAGTCGCCGATCGCGGCGTCCAGCGAGGTCAGCTCCTCGGTCCGGGCCGCGAGCGCGTCGGCGGCCGCGTCCAGCCAGGCTTTGGCCAGCGCGACGTCCATCAGACCCCCCAGCGCAGGGCCGGGGTGCGCACCGGCGCGTCCCACAGCCGCAGCAGCTCCGGGTCGGCCCGGCACACCGTCAGCGACATGCCCGCCATGTCCAGGCTGGTCACGTAGTTGCCGACCAGGTTGCGGGCGATGCGCACCCCGGCCGACTCCAGCAGCCCCGCCACCTCGCCGTAGAGCAGGTACAGCTCGATGAGCGGAGTGGCCCCGAGCCCGTTGACGACCACGATGGCGTCCTCGCCGGTGGCCACCGGCTTGGCGGCCAGGATCGCCTCCAGCGTCATCGTGGCGATCTCCCGGGCCGGGCGCAGCTGCTCCCGGCGGCGGCCCGGCTCGCCGTGGATGCCGACCCCGACCTCCATCTCGTCCTCGGGCAGCTCGAACCCCGGCCGCCCGGCGGCGGGGGTGGTGCACGCGGTCAGCGCGATCGCGAACGAGGCGCTGGCCTCGTTGACCCGGGTGCCCAGCGCGGCCACCGCCGCGGCGTCCGCGCCCTCCTCGGCCAGCGCCCCGGCGATCTTCTCGACCAGCATCGTCGCGCCGGTGCCCCGGCGGCCCGCGGTCCACGTCGAGTCCTCCACCGCCACGTCGTCGTCGACCAGCACCGAGTGCACCTCGATGCCCTCGTCGCCGGACAGCTCCGCGGCCATCTGGAAGTTCATCACGTCACCGGTGTAGTTCTTCACGATGTGGACCACCCCGGCCCCGCCGTCGACCGCCTTCGCCGCGGCGACGATCTGGTCCGGCACGGGCGAGGTGAACACCTCACCGGGGCAGGCCGCGTCGAGCATGCCCAGGCCCACGAACCCGGCGTGCATCGGCTCGTGCCCCGAACCGCCGCCGGAGATCAGCCCCACCTTGCCGGCCCGGGGCGCCTCGGCGCGTACCACGATCTGCTGTTCCAGGTCGACCCGCAGGTCCGGGTGCGCGGCGGCCAGGCCCACCAGCGCCTCGCGGACCACCGCGTCCGGGTGGTTGATGAACTTCTTCACGGCGGGCTCCCTTCCCGGCGTCGGCGGGTGACGCCGGCGCGCACCGGTTCGCGGCGTAAGTCCATCCTGCCCCGCCGGGCCGCCCCGTGCCCGGTTTCTTTGCCGCCGCCTCCGTGCCGCCGCGCGGCTACGATGCGGGCATGAGCGTGGGGATCGTGCTGGTCTCGCACAGCGCCGACCTCGCGGCCGGGCTGCGTGACCTGCTGCGCCAGGTCGCCGGGGACACGGTCGCGGTCACCGTCGCGGGCGGCTCGGACGACGGCGGCCTGGGCACCTCCTACGACCTGATCCGGGACGCGGTCGGCGAGGCCGCCTCGGGCGACGGCGTGGTCGTGCTGCCCGACCTGGGCAGCTCGGTGCTGACCGCGCGGGCGCTGCTGGACGAGCACCCGGACGCCCGGGTGCGGCTGGTCGACGCCCCGTTCGTGGAGGGCGCGGTCGCGGCGGCGGTCATCGCGGCGACCGGCGCCGACCTGGACACCGTGGCGAGCGCGGCCGAGGAGGCGTGGCATGCCCGAAAGCTCTGAGGACGTGCTGCTCCCCGCCCACCTGCACGCCCGCCCCGCCGGGCAGGTCGTGGTCACCGCCGCGAAGTTCGCCAGCACCGTCGAGATCGTGTACGGCGACCGCACCGCCAGCGCCCGCGGCGTGCTCGCCCTCCTCGCCCTGGGCGCCACGGCCGGCCAGACCGTCACCGTCCGCGCCACCGGCCCCGACGCCGAATCCGCCGCCTCCGCCGTCGCCACCGCCCTCCGCGAGGGCGAAGGAAGGGCACCTTCTTAACGCTTTCCGTAGCGGAAGGGCACCTTCTTAACCCTCCGGCCCACCGGTGCCCGGCGATGATCAGTGTCTCGTGTCAAAACCTGGGCCTGGACTGCACTTTCTGACACGAAGCCGCGATCATGCCCCGATGCGAGGGCTGGTCGGCGTGGTCAGGTCCAGGGCAGAGCGGCGCGCTGCTGCCAGTAGGCCTCCGCCGGCTCGGCGAGCGCCGCGAGCCGGTCGAGCTGACCGGGGGACAGCTCCAGCCGGGTGCCGTTGAGGTTGGTCCCGAGCTGCGGGGTGGTCGCCGCGCCGGACAGCACGACGCCCACCCACGGCTGGCGCAGCACCGCCGCGACGGCCACCGCGTCCGGAGTGGCACCTGTCTCCGCCGCGACCTCCAGCAGCGCACCGAAGCCGGGACCAGCCTCCGCTGGCGAAGCCGATGAAGCGCTCGCCGCGAGGCGGCCGTTGGCCAGGGCCTCCTTGATGATCACCTGGCAGCCGGCCGCGCGGGCGGCGGCGAGCGCCGGACCGGCCGACGGCTCCAGCAGGTTCCAGGTGGCCTGCACGCTGCGGAACAGCAGCCGCCCGTCCACTTCGACGCCCAGCGCCGCCTCGATCGTCTCGGCCTGCCGGGGCCCGCTGCTGGAGAACCCGACGGTCACCCCGCTCGCCGCCAGCTCGGCCAGGCGCCGGTGCAGCGCCGTGTCCCGCAGCGCCGGGCTGTCGATGGTCAGCGAGTGGATCTGGTACAGGTCCAGCCGGTCCCCCAGCAGCTCGCGGGTCTCGCCGAGCTGGCGCTCGTACACCCCGAGGCTGTGGTCCTTGACCTCGTGCACCGGCGCGTCCACCCGCCAGCCCGCCGTGTACGTGTACCCCCACTTGCTGCCCACGACCACGTCCGGCACCTCCCGCCCGGCCAGCCAGGACGCGAGGAACTCCTCGGCGCGGCCGTACGAGCGCGCCGTGTCCACGTAACGCATCCCGGCCGCGTACGCCGCGTCGAGCAGCTCGTGGCTACGGGCGCGCATCGCCTCGACGGTCCGTTCCGACGGCAGATCCCGGTCGCGGCCCAGGTTGAGGTACCCCGGACGGCCGACGGCGGCCAGGCCGAGCCCGAGCCGGGCGGTGGGCGAGGTCAGATCGAGCCGGTCGAGCGCCATACCCCCATCATTCCGGTCGGGGCGGTCCGCGCCCCCGGCAGGCGGCTACCCGCTCCAGCCGGGTCGGGGCGGATATTCGAGCGCCGCGTTCCAGTCGCCGCGCCCGCGCGGGGTGAGGTCGAGCAGGTGCCACACCGGGCAGAGCAGGTCGATGCCACGTTCGTCGAGGTCGTCGGCCATGCGCGGGTGGGCTGAGTACACATGGCGCACGGTCCCGTCCGCGTCGCGGCTGAACACCGACACCGTCGAGTCCTGCCCGCCGTCGGCATCCTCGCTGCCCAGGTCGTACTTGAAGCTGCCGTCCCCGGCGCTGAGCAGCCGCAGGGCGGTCCAGCCCCGGTCCCGGGCGTGTGCCCGCAGCGCGGGCGGGTCCGCGGCGGCCACGACGGCGAGGTCGGCGTTCTGCGTGACGTGCCGGGCCACGCCGTTGATGCCGTCGAGCCACATGGTGCACATGGGGCAGGGCGTGGTCTGCGCCTTGCCGTACATGAGGTGGTACATGATCAGGTCGCGGTCCGGGCCGGTGAACAGCTCGCCGAGCCGGACCGTGGTGACCGGTTCGTCGCCCTCGGCCAGGTCGGCCGGGCCCTCCCGGAACGTGTAGTCGTCCATGACCGGGCCGGGCGGCAGGGCGCGGCGCAGCTTCGCGACGCGTTCCCGGTGCCGCATGAGCTCGATCTCGGCCCGCCGCAGGTCCTCGCGGGACCGGGCGTACTCGGCCGTCTCCGCGGTGAGGTTCGTCTGCCGCATCTCCACCACCCCCGGACGTTGAGAAGGGCACCTTCTACCACGCATAGCGTTAAGAAGGTGCCCTTCCTTTCCTTCAGGCTAGTTGATGTTCAGCGTGAAGGTCGTGGTGGTGTTCCTGATGTTCTGGAAGTTGTTGCTGAAGGTCAGGTTGTTGAACGTGGCCGAGCCACGGGCCGGACCCTGGTTCGCCTCGGGCATCTCGTTGACCCAGATGCCGAAGCCGGACTTGGCGTCGAACGCGTCACCGCTCTTCTGCGCACCGCTGATGCTGATGTTGGTGAAGACGGTGTCGGTCACCGGCTGCTGCTCCGGGTACTTCGACTGGAACATGATGCCGGAGTACGTCGGATCGACGATGTCCACGTCGGTCACCCGGATGCCCCGGAACTCCTTCGAGGCCGCGAAGACCCAGATCGCGCCGAAGGTCTGGTTGCCCCAGAAGTGACCACCCGCCCGGACCAGCGAGATGTTCTCGAACCGGGTGGGTGTGGTGCCGAAGCCGACGAACGGATAGCCGAAGTCGAGCGAGCTGATCGTGATGCCGGAGTACGTCAGCATGTCCGCGATGTACAGGTTGCGGAACACGTTGTTGTACCCGCCGTACACGGCCAGACCCGCGGCCCGCCAGGTCAGCGTCGCCGAGAGGTTCTCGAAGACGTTGCCGTTGTTGCCGACCGAGCCGCCGCTGTCGGTGGCCGAGAACAGCGCGAACGCGTCGTCGCCGTTACCGCGGCCCTCGACGTTGCTGACCGTGTTGTTGGTGGAGTCGTTGGTCAGGTTGATGCCGTCGGCGAAGGTGTTGCGCACGCGGCTGTTCTTGACGTTCCAGCCGCTCACGTTGACACCCCACCAGCCGCAGACCGTGTGCTCGACCCAGACGTTGTCGAACGTCAGGTTGTTCACGGACTTCAGCTCGCCCCAGACCTTGCCCGGCCCGTCCTGGCGGATGGTGTAGTTGCCGAAGAACGCCAGGTGCTCGAAGGACGAGCCGTTGGCGCTGCTCTCCACCCGGAAGCCCGCGTCGGTGTTCTCCATGCCGGTCGGGGTGTGGAAGCGGGTGTACCACATGCCCGCGCCGACGACCTTGACCGGCTTGCCGTACACGTTGAACTTCTGGTTGGTCTCGTAGTTGCCCGCCGGCAGGTAGACGCCGACGAACGTGCCGGTGGTGTCCATCCGGAAGGCGTCGAACGCGGCCTGCACCTCCTGCTGCGAGGTGCCGGTGGGCACCTTGTAGCGGGCCGGGTCGGGGTTCGCCCGGGGGCTGACCTGCTCCAGGTTGATGAAGTCGATCGCGAACGTGCCGCTGTTGGCCGCGTCCTTCTGCAGCTTGATCGTCGCGCCCTGCGGGACAGTGGCGTCCAGCAGGATGTTGGCCTCGTCGTAGATGTGACGCGGCGCGCCGGCGCCGGGCGAGTTGCTCGGCCCCGCCTCCGCGCCGTAGAGCCACGAGTACTTCGAGGTCAGCGTGATCGCCTTGTGGAAGGTGTTGTTGACGTAGATGTTCAGCGTCGACGTGGTGCCGGTGCCGCCTGAGTTGTCCGGGATGGAGAACCGGACGACCAGCGCGTTGGCGGCGTTCTTCGTGGTCCACTGCACGTACTGGCCGTTGTTGTTCAGCGTCACGGCCTTGCGGCCGCTGGCCTCACCGGCGAGGTCGCCGATGGTGCGGTTCGGGCCGACGACCGCGCCGCCGCCGCCGACCGTGCCGTCCTCGGCCTCGTACATGTCGTAGTTCAGATTCGCGCCGCGGCCGACGAACAGCGGCGTGTTGCTGGTGTTGTTGGCCTGCTTGACCGCCAGCTCGTTGCCGTCGTTCGCGAGCACCACGCGGACCGTGTAGCGGCCGTTGGCCGCGGTCCAGGTGCCCAGGTTCACCGGCGGGGCCGTGGCCCCGGCGTTGATCACGCCGGAGTACGAGCCGGTGAGCGTGCGGACCACGGTGCCACCCTCGTTGAGGACGGTCAGCGTGATGCCGTGCGCGCCGCTCGCCGAGGCGATGGTGCCCTGATTCCTGATCGCGACCGAGAAGGCCACGTTGCTGCCCGCCGCCGGGTTGCTCGGCGTCCAGCTCAGGTTCGCGACCAGGTCGGAACTCTGCACCGGGGAGACGACCAGGTTGCTCGGCGCGGTGAAGGCGTTGTTGGCCTCGTTCTGCTCGACGACGCTGTTCGCCTCGTCGACCTTCGCGGTGACCGCGTTGGAGCCCGCGGTGCGGGTGCCGATGTTGGCGTTGACCGTCGTCTGCGCGCCGGCGGCCAGCGAGCCGACCGAGCCGGTGCCCACCAGGGTGGTGCCCAGGTAGAAGTTGACGTTGGTCGCGCCGGAGGTGTTGGTGCCCGCGTTGCGGACCACCGCGCTCAGGGTGATCGCGTCGGTCTCCACCGGGGAGGCCGGGGACCAGGTCAGCGAGGTGACGGTGAGGTCCGGGTTCGGCGCGGGGGTGCCGATGACCTGGAGCTCGGCCACCTGGCCGCCGGGGGCGCCGGTGTTGCCGGTGAACTGCAGCCGGATGTCGGCGTAGCTGCCCGAGGCGTTGATGGTCACCGTGTTGCCGGTGGCCGGGCTGAAGCTGTACGCCTGCGCCGACACCACGTTGACGAACGACGACGAGCTCTGCTCGCGGCCCAGGACCTGGATGGTCTGGGTGCGCGCGCCCCACGCGGCGTCCGGGTTGAGCTTGACCACGATCGAGGTCAAGCCGACGTTCGAACCCAGCTGCACCGTGAGCTGGTTGGGCGACGTGCTGCCCTCCCAGTACGTGGTGAGGTCCCCGTCGTTGGCGTTCTCGGCCACGAAGATGTGCGTGTGGCCGTTCGAGGTGATCGACTTGTTCAGCGCCTGGTTGGTGCCGCCGCCGCCGGAGCCGTTGCGGGTGACGATGTTGCTCATCGGCGAGATGTTGCCCGCCGCGTCCTTGGCCCGGACGAAGTAGCTGACCGTCGCCGTGTCCGGCTGGCTGTCGGTGTAGGTGAGGGTGGTGCCGCCGACGCTGGCCCGCAGCGTGCTGTTGGCGTAGATGTCGTACCCGGTGACGCCCACGTTGTCGGTGGACGCGGTCCAGGTGAGCCGGATCTGGCCGGAGGCGGGCAGCGTGTAGGCCAGGCTGCCGGGCGCGGTGGGCGCCACGGTGTCGCCGGTCTGGCCGGTGCGGGTCACCGTGTTGCTGTTGCCCGACTGGTTGCCGGCCGCGTCGCGGGCCCGCACGTAGTAGCTGACCGTCTCGCTCGCCGACCGGGTGTCGGTGTAGGTCAGCGTGGAGCCGCTGACACTGGTCAGCAGGTTGCCGTTGGCGTACACGTCGTAGGCGGTGACGCCGACGTTGTCGGTGGACGCGTTCCACGCCAGGCGGATCTGGCCGGCCTGCGGCTGGGTGTAGGACAGGCTGCCCGGGACGGTGGGCGCCTGGGTGTCACCCGTGGTCGGGCCGTAGATCTCGAACTCGGAGATCTGCCCCGCCGGCCAGCCGGTGTTGGCGGTGATGTTGATCCGCACGTACCGGGTGGACGCGGTCGCGAAGTTGATCGTCACCGTGTTGTTCGAGCCCGGGGCGAAGTTGTACCCGGTCGAGCCGACGATGTCGGCGAACGTGGTGCCGTTGGTGCTGCCCTGCACGGCGAGGGTCTGCGTGCGCGCGCCCCAGCCGCTCGGGATCTTCAGCACGACCCGGTTCACGCCGACGGTCGAGCCGAGGTCCACGCGCAGCCACTGCGGCCAGGCGTTGTTCACGCTCTCCCAGTAGGTGCCCTGGTTGCCGTCGTTGGCGTTGCCCGCGCCGTACACGTCGGCGTGGCCGCTCTCCGCGATCGCCCTGCCCGCCGCGAGGTTGCCGGACGAGCCGCCGCCCGCGCCGTAGACCTCCAGCTCGGACAGCTGCGCGGCCGCCCAGCCGGTGTTGGCGGTGATGTTGATCCGCACGTACCTGGTGCTCGCCGCCGCGAAGTTGATGACGACGGTGTTGTTCGAGCCGGGCTGGAAGTTGTAGCCCGCCGACGCCACGATCGTGCTGAACCCGCTCCCGTCGGTGCTGCCCTGCACGGACAGCGTCTGGGTGCGCTCGCCCCAGCCACCGGGCAGCTTCAGCACGACCTGGTCGATGCTGACGGTGCTGCCAAGGTCGACCTGCGCCCACTGCGGGAACGCGCCCGAGCTCTCCCAGTAGCTGCCCTGGTTCGAGTCCACCAGGTTGCCGGTGACGTAACCGTTGTTGGTGCTGCTGGCCGACACCGGCTTGCCAGCGGCCAGGTTGGGCCCTCCGGCGGCCGAGGCCGGCGACACCGGCCCGACGACTACGGCCAGGCTCGCGGCGACCAGCGTCGCCAGCAGCCTGACCCTGACGTTCTTGGTCTTCACTGCGCTCCTCCCTGCATTGCCTCTCCTGCGTTCATCCCGCCGCGCATCGCGGTCGCCGTCGATGGAGGACGGCCACCCCGTGTTACGGAAGGCGACCCGGCCGGAGCGGATTGCGGCGACGTGCCAGCTCACGCGCACACGCCGCCACGGCCGAGGAGCACCTACCACCTGAAGCACTGTTACGGGCTCAAGTCATCGGTGTTTCTGACTGTGGTAGCAAAACGTTAGAGCCTTGGTAGTTAGAAGTCCACAGTGCAATGCAAAAAACGTAGCGATCGTCCGGCGAGGACGGACGGTGAGGGTGTGCGTTGCATGCCAGGGGAACTCGGACCTGATCAGGGGTCATCACCGGGGGTGATGTCGATCCATCGAGGCTGATCTCGCCACACTCCGCGGGTGCGGTCCCGGCGGCGGGTTCCTCCGCAGGCTGCCGGCCATCAGGCAAGGCTGGCGAGGGTACGGATAGGACAGTCACGTCGTCGGTAACCGTTGCGCCGTCACGGTCCGCAACGCTTGCTCAGTCATCGCAAAGTTGCACTGCGAGGTAGATTTCTTGCGCCGGTGGTGACGGCTGCGGGTCCCGCTTGGCTCGGCACCGCGTGATGATCGCGGCTTCGTGTCCAAAGGTGTGGTCCAGCCCGAGGTCTTGACACGAACCCGCGATCTTGGTCGCTGACCGCGCACCACAGCCGGGGGGCGGGCGCAAGCTCACGTTGATCTTGCGCGAAGTGTTGCCCTTTTGCCCGGATAGCGCGTGTCGCACCCACAGTTCGCGCAAGATCGGCGCGGGAGAGGGGTGGAGAGGGGTGGGGTGGGGTGGGGTGGGGTGGGGTGGTTAGGCGTCGTCGAGCATGGCGTGGGTGATGATCCAGCCGTAGCTGAGGAGTTCTTCGCCGTGGAATTCCAGGGCGACTATGCGGGTGAAGGTCGCGTCCAGGTGGGTGGTGCCCATGCGGTGGACCGCGCAGGAGATCCAGCCGGACTGGGCGGAGGCGGGGGTGGACAGGAGGACGTGCTTGCCGCAGCGGTGGGACATGGCCTGACCTCGGGGTTCGGGGGTTGTCGACGGTAGCACCGGGAGGGCTTGGGCCCAAGGCAGCGGGAGGGGCGCGACCTGACCGTGGGAAGGGCACGAATCCGCCCGCGCCGACCGTCGGCCGGATCAGGAGCGCACGCG
Organism: Catellatospora sp. IY07-71; assembly: GCF_018326265.1. GTDB lineage: Bacteria > Actinomycetota > Actinomycetes > Mycobacteriales > Micromonosporaceae > Catellatospora. The sequence goes on along the minus strand of NZ_AP023360.1, from coordinate 4,313,992 downwards.
GCCGCGCGCTGGTCACGCGACCGGCCGCCCGTCGTGCGCCGCCTCCAGCGGCCCAGGGTCCCGACCCGCGCCTCTTGTCTACCGTGCGTGCCGGTGGGTATGACCGGGCCGGTCGCGCAGGCGAGGGGCCAGGACGACTTCGCTCGGGGCCGGAACCACACCCCGCCGGGCCGGTTTGATCGTTCCCCGCCTCGGGGTACGCACATCACCGCAGGCGGCGGTGCCGGGTCTGCCGTGGGCGCGTGGCGGGGAGGTGGTCGTGGGCGAGATGGCGACCTACGCCGCGCTGCGGCAGCTCGCCGACCTGGTGCGGTGCGAGCCCCGCGAGCTGTTCGTGCGCTGGTCGCGTGGGCCGGGCGTGGACCTGCCCCGGGAGCAGTCCAGCCGCGACGAGCTGACCGGCACGCCGATGCCGGGTCTGTCGGCGAACCCGCTGGCCGTGGAGCCGTGGTGGGGCGAGCGCCCGCTGGAGCTGTGGCTGGCCCGCCGCCTGTACGACTACCACCACCTGCCCGACCTGCGTGGCCCCGGCGTCCGGCCGTGGGTGCTGACGGGGGACGTGGTGGGCCGGGGGCCGGACAACGAGCCGCTGGTGGTCTGCCGGGAGGCGCTCGGCTGGATCGCCGATCCGGTGCTCGCGGAGGCGGCGCGGCTGGTCGACGCGCAGGGTGCGCGGACCTGGGGCCCGCTCGACCGGCGCTCCGTGCCGGGTCCGGGCTGATGCGCGTCCGGGCGCTCTGGCGCGGCACGGTGCTCGCGGACGGGCCGGACACCGTACGCAGGGACGGGGCCGTCTACTTCCCCCGGGAGGCCGTGCGCTGGGCGCATCTGCGGCCGAGTGGCACCCGCACGCTGTGCCCGTGGAAGGGCGTCGCCGTCTATTACACGGCGGAGGCGGGCGGCGCGACCGGCCGGGACCTGGCCTGGTCGTATCGGTATCCGTGGCCGTGGGCGTGGCGCCTGCGGCGGCGCGTGGCGTTCGGCCCGCCCGTGACGCTTGAGCCCGTCGCACCGCGTGCTGACCCGAGCGGCCCGTCAGCCCGCGCCTGACCCGGTCCCGACCGCTGCCCGCCGGCCCGCGCCGGTCCGGTCCCCACCGGGCAAGGTCGCTGTCTCGTGTCGGACCCTGTGGTCCAGCCGCGGTTCCCGACCCGAGACCGCGATCTTGCCCCGCCGCCGCGAGGTCCGGTCACAGGTCGGCGGCGAGGCGCGTGAGGATCGCGGCGGCCGGTTCGGCCGTGGCGTGCCGGAAGCCGGTGCCGGCCCACAGGTGCACGCGTTCCGGGTCACCGGCCGCGGCGGCGGCGCGGCGCATGGGGGCGGTGAGGTGATGCAGCGCCGGGTAGCCGTACGGCGCGAGTTCGCCGTACCGCTCGGTGAAGTCGTTGCGCAGCGCGCGGGCGGGACGGCCGGTGAACGCTCGGGTGATCACCGTGGCGGTGCGGGCCGGATCGGCGAGCGCGGCCCGGTGCGTGGCGGTGGTGCCCGCCTCGGCGCTGCGCAGCAGGACGGTGCCCACGGCCACCGCGCCGGCACCGGCCGCGACGGCGGCGGCGACGTCCGCGGCGCTGGCGAGCCCGCCGGCCGCGATCACGGGCAGGCCGGCCGCGTGCCGGACCGCGCCGACCAGGTCGACGAGGGACAGGTCGGCGACGGGCGCGGTCGGGGTGAACGTGCCGGAGTGCCCACCCGCGGCTGCGCCCTGCACGGCGAGCACGTCGACGCCCGCCTCCGCGGCGGCCTTCGCCTCGGCGACCGACGTGACGGTCTGCACCAGCAGCGCCCCGGTGCTCCGGAGCGCGGCCAGGTCCTCGCGGCTAGGCAGCCCGAAGGTCAGGCTCACGACGGGCACCGGCCGCTCCCGCAGCACGGCGAGCTTGTCCTGCCAGGCATCGTCGTCCTCGATCGGCGGCGCCGCCGGATCGGCCGGGAAGCCGTGACGCTCCGCCTCGGCCGCGACGAGGGCGGCGTACCGCGCGAACGCGGCCCGGTCGACCGGCAGCGGGTTGGGCACGAACAGGTTGACGCCGTACGGCACCGACGCCGCGGCCAGGACCGCGATCTCCTCGGCGAACGCCTGCGGCGTCTTGTATCCGGCGGCCAGGAAGCCGAGGGCGCCCGCGCGGGCGGCGGCGGTGACCAGCGCGGGCGTGCCTGCCCCGCCGGCCATGGGCGCGGCGAGCACGGGCATGGTGATCCCGAGCGCACTGGTCAGGGTGCTGGACATGGTCGTCTCCCGGTGCGGCGGGCGGCGCCTGCGGCCGCCGTCGACGTCCATGATCCCCCGGCCCGGAGCCGGACATGGCAAAGGCCGCACCGCCACGGGGGAAGCAGCACGGCCTTCGTCGAGCCTGAACGATACGCCTATCCGGCGGCGCCGTCCACACCCGGTCCCGCGTACGACGCGAACAAGTTCAGGCGGCAGCGGTGTACCCGCTGCCGCCTGCAGGTTCCTCCGCGGGTCTCCATGCAAGGTGACCGGGATCGCTCCCCGCGACCTTGCCCCCCGTTACCGCAGACCCGCCCCGCCGCGCACCCGCCCGAGGGGGAGCAGCGACGAACTTGAGGTTCCTGTTTGGTCAGCATAGAGTGATCAACCGCAGGCTTGTCAACGGGTGATTACAAAACCTCCATAATGTACTCAGCTGTTTACGAGCACGGCACGCGGAACGACGTGAGGACACCGGGCTATGAGCAGGCAGACCGGGGGCGAGACGATCGCCGCGCGGGTGGCGCAGCTGTTCGAGACGCACCGCCGCCCCGACGGCCGGCGCTGGACCACCCGCGAGGTCGCCGCCGCCGTGGGGTGCTCGCACACCCACATCGCGGAGATCGCCAACGGCCGGGTGGCCGACCCGCACGTCAACGTGCTGGTGGGCATCGCCGGCTTCTTCGGCAAGGACGCGGCATACCTGATCCCCCCGTCGAAGGCCGGCTTCCGGCCGCAGTCGGAGGAGGTCGCCTCCATCGCGTTCCGGGCGTCCCGGTTGGACGCCGAGGCGCTGCGCGGGGTCAAGGCGCTGATCGACGAGATCCTGGCCGAGGGCCCGGACGGCGCCGATCGGTAGGATCCAGCTTCCTTGGACCGGCCGAGCACGGGGAGGCGAACCCAGGTGGGTGACCTGCGCGAGATCCGGCGTGCCTGCGCCCGGATCGTCGCCACCCTGGACCCGCCGCGGCCGTGGGACCTGGCCGGCTTCGTCGAGTACGTCTCGCGGGAGATCCGGCACCAGCCGATCCACCTCACCGGGCGGCAACTGCCGCCCGGGGTCACCAGCTTCTGGTTCCACGTGCCCGGCCGCGGCGACTGGATCGTCTACGAGGAACGGTCCGTCCCGCAGCACCAGCTGCACCTGGTGCTGCACGAGATCGGCCACATGCTGCTGGGCCATCCGGGCGTCGACCCGCGGATGCTGGCCGACCCCACCCTCGCGCTGCCGTACGGCGGCCGGCAGGAGCACGAGGCGGAGCTGCTGGCCGGCGCGATCCTCAACCGGTTCGGCGCCTCGCCCGGCGGTGATCCGGTCGCCGACGACCTCGCCCGCGCCATGGAGACCTTCGACCCCTCCTGGGAGGCCACCCCCCATGTTCGCCCGATACTTTTCGGCCGCACTGCTGCTCGGCGTCGTGACCGCGGCGGTGGACCTGTGGCGTAACCCCAGCCGGCGGTCCGGGGCACGCGTCTCCCGGGTGCTGACCGTGGCGCTGGGCGCCACCGCGATGCTGCTGCTGACGCCCGGCGTCTACAGCGCGATCGACCGGTCGTCCGGAGTGGACAACCTGGCCCGGCTGCTGTCCAACTCGACCACCATGGCCGCCTGCGCCGCGATCCAGATCATGATCCTCTACTGGGTGACGCCGCCACCCCGGGTCGGGCGGGCGGTGCTGGTCCGCCTCGCGGTGCTCGCCGTGGCCGTCGCCGCCATGGCCGTCGCGTTCGCGGTGACGCCCACCGCGGAGAACAACGGCAACTGGCAGGCCGACAACACCACCAAGCACGGCATCAGCGTCTACCTGGCCGTCTACTTCGGTTACCTGGCCTGGACCGCCGTGCAGATCATCCAGTTCGTGCCGCGGTACGCCCGGCGCGCCCACCTGACCCACATCAAGATCGGGCTGTGGTGCTTCGTCGCGTTCGGCTGGACCGGCATGATCTACAACGGCACCGGGCTGATCACGGCCGTGGCCGACGACCTCGGCGCGACCGGCCTGCCCGCGGCGCTGGTGCCGGTGTACCTCACCGGTCTCGGCCTGTCGATCGTGTCGCTGATCCTCAGCGTGGTCGTGCCGATCCTCGGCATCGCCTGGGTGAAGTCGTACCGCGCCTACCAGTGCTGCCGGCTGCGGCCGTTCTGGGCGGCGCTCACCGGCGCCCACCCGGAGATCCTACTGGAGACGCCGGGCAGGCGGTTCGCGTACAACATCGGCTGCATCTTCGCGCGCGAGCACCAGGCGCTGTACCGGCGCACCACCGAGATCCGCGACGTCTATCTGTCGCTGCGACCGTGGCTGGACGCCGAGGTGCAGGCCGCCGCGGAGCGGCACGCCGACGCGGCGGGACTGTCCGGCCGCCGCCGCGCCGCCGCGGTCGAGGCCGCCGTCGTGAAGGCCGCGCTGCACGCCAAGGTCAGCGGGTACGCGCCGACCGGCACCGGGGACGTGCAGCCGGGCGGCAAGGACATGCCGTCCGAGGTGGCCTGGCTGCTGCGGGTCGCCGCCGAGTTCTCCGGCCCGGTGGCCGCCCAGGTGCTCGACGAACTACGCCGCGACGGCACGGCCGATCGCCCCACCCCCACGCAAGGACGGGAACTGCCCGCATGACCGACACCGCCGAAGCCGTCGCGACCGGCCGCGCCGACCGGGCCGCCGCACTCGTCTCCGAGATCCTGCAGCCGGGCGTGTTCGCCGCACTGTTGCCGCCCGCCGTCGGCGCGCTGACCGCCGGGGTCCGGGGCGCGCTGTGGGGGCTCGCCGCCATCGTGTTCACCGCGGTGATCCCGCTGCTCATCATCCTCAGCGGGGTCCGCCGGGGGCGGCTGAACAGCCACCACATCGACCGCCGCGAGGACAGGGCGATCCCGCTCGGGCTGTCGGTCCTCTCCGTTGCGACCGGATTCGGTCTGCTGATGCTGCTTGGCGCGCCGGTGACGGTGCTCGCCACCGTTGGTGTGCTCGGCGGTGCGCTGGCCGTGACCACACTGGTCAACCTGGTCTGGAAGCTGTCCGCCCACGCGGCGACGGTGTCCGCCGCAGCCGTGCTGCTGACCGCAGCACTGGGCGCCCCGGGCGCGGCGGCGTGGGGCCTGGTGGCGGTCGTCTGCTGGGCCCGGCTGCGCCTCGGCGCGCACGACGTCGCCCAGGTCGCCGCAGGCGTCCTCGCCGGCGCCGCCACCGCGCTCACCCTGCTCACCTCGCTGGTCCTGCCGTGACCTCCGTTGCGACTGCCCACCGCAGCCTTCCTGCTTGATCAAGGCTCCCGCCATGGTGCTCGGACGACATGGCGGAATCTTGATCAAGGGAGGGGCCGGAGCTAGGCGACCTCGATGTAGTCCAGTTCGGCCCAGCGGGTCAGGCGGGTGAGGCGGATGCTGTTGGTGCCCGCGTTGAGGGTGACGTCGACCGGGGCCTGGCGCCAGGTCTCCCAGCCCGTGTTCGGGTAGTTGACCGTCACCGGCGCGGCGCCGTTCACGGTCAGCGTGTGCTGCGCGTCGCCGAGGCCCGCCGAGTAGGCGACGTAGACCGTATAGGCACCGGCCCGGGGCGCGAACACGCTGAGCTGCACCCAGCTGTCGGCGTAGTCGATGTACGCCACGACCTGCCCCTGCGACGCGGACGTGGTGTTGCGCACCGAGCAGTGGTTCAGCGTGCCGCGTTCGGCCTCGGTGCGCACCCGGCTGCCGCGTACCACCGGGAAGCCGCCCGACCAGCCGAGCGCCGCGACGTACATGCCGCGGGCGCTGTAGTTGTTGATCCAGCCGTGGAACACGATGCTGTCCCCGGCCGCGTCGCGGACCACGTCCGCCCCGCCCGGCCCGCGCACCGCTCCGTTGACGCTGTCCGTGGTGATCAGGGAGCGGTACGCCTTCGTGTACGGCCCGGTCAGCGCCGCCGAGGTCGCGTAGCTGGTCTGGTAGCCGTCGCCGCCGTACCCGCCGAGTGAGTAGAACAGCACGTACTGGCTGCCGACCTTGGTCAGCACGGGCGCCTCGATGACGCCCGCCTCCTCGGGCCGGCCGCTGCGCAGCAGCTCGACGCGCCCGCCCTGGAAGGTGAGGCCGTCGGCGGCCACCCCCTGCAGCCACAGGCTGGTGGGCTGCCCGATGGCATTGCCGTCGTCCTTGTAGAGCAGGTACCGCGCGCCGTTGCTGTCCACGAAACTCGACGCGTCGATGTCTCCGCCCTCACCGCCGTTGCAGACCAGCGGCTGGGTGCCGACCGGCGTGAACGGCCCGAGCGGCGAATTGGCCAGCGCCGCGCCGATGCACTGGCGGCCGACGGTGCGGCTGCGGGCCGTGTAGTACAGCACGTACCTGCCATCGGCGCGGCGAGTCACCTCGGGCGCCCAGGTCAGCCCGCCGCTGGCCCACGCGCCCAGGGTGGGCAGCGCGTCGCCGCGCCGGGTCCACGCGCCGGTGAGCGAGGACGCCGAGGCGACGGGCACGTTGCCGAAGCCGTTGTTGGTCGAGTACGCGTAGTAGACGCCGTCGAAGCGCGACACGTCGGGATCGGGGAAGTCGCCGTTGATCACGAGCGCCGGCGCGGTCGTCGCGGCGATCGAGACGTCTGCGGCGGCGGGTGCGGCGGTCAGGGACGGGACGGTGGCCATGGTGACGGCCAGCGTCACGACCGCCAGCGCTGCGGTGACGGCGGACGGCAGAGAGCGGGGCATCGCTCCTCCTCAGCTCACTCTCCCGCAGGAGAGAACAACGAGAAGGAAACTTTATCGAAGAATATCGTTATAGTCACCGCTGCGCGCCCATGATCATGTCGATCTTGCGGGAAGTGTTGCCTTTATGGGCGACATAGGCGTGTCGCACCCACAGTTCGCGCAAGATCGGCCGACTTGGGTGGCGGTCAGCGCGCCGTCGCGAGGGTGAGCGAGGCGGCGAGGAGGGCCGCGGTGGCTGTGACGGCGCCGGTGAGCATGAAGCGCGGCCAGCGCACGGTGAGGCCGGCGGCGCGGCAGCGCTCCAGCCACAGCAGGGTGGCGAGGGAGGCCCACGGGGTGATCAGCGGGGCGACGTTGGTGCCGATCAGCAGCGCCAGCAGCGGGTCGCGGCCGGTCAGCACGCTCTCTCCGGCGGTGTACGCGGGCAGGTTGTTGACCAGGTTCGCCAGCAGGCCGCCCGCGGCAGCCGCGCGCACCGTGCCGCCCGCGCCCAGCCCCTCGCCGGCCAGCGCGGCGGTGAGCGCGCCCAGGCCGTGCCGGCTGACCGTGTCCACGACCAGCATCAGGCCGGTCACGAACACCACCAGCCGCCACGGCAGCAGCGACCAGCGCAGGTGGTGGCGGCCCCAGGCGGCGTACGCCCCGGCCAGTCCCAGCGCGCAGACCGCCGCCGCGGCGCCCAGCGGCACCCCGGCGAGGATGGCGGCGATGAACACCCCGCAGCTCACGGCACCCGCGATGAACAGCCGCCGGTCGGCGGGCCGGTGGGGCGCGGGCGGCTGATAGGCGCGCGGGTTGCGCCGCCAGTAGAAGAACCACAGGCAGGCGGCGGTCACCGCGAGCGCCGCGACCTGCGGCAGCAGCATGCGGCCGGCGAAATCGAGCGGGCCGAGGCCGATCCGGTCGGCGGCCAGCAGGTTGGTCAGGTTCGACACCGGCAGCAGCAGGCTGGCGGTGTTGGCCAGCCACACCGTGGTCATGGCCAGCGGCAGCGCGGCGAGCCCGGCGCGCGCGGCGGTGGCCAGCATGACCGGGGTGAGCAGCACGGCCGTGGTGTCGAGGTTGAGCACGACCGTGGTGAGCCCGGCGAACCCGACGCACAGCAGGAACAGCAGGCGGTTGCTGCCCCGCCCGGCGATGGTGACCCGGGCGGCGAGCACGTCGAACACCTCGGCGCGGGCGGTCAGCTCGGCCAGCACGGTGACCGCGGCGAGGAACAGCAGCAGGGGCGCCAGGCGGGTGACGGTGGCGCCCGCCGCGGCGGCCGGGAGCAGCCCCGTGCCGACGGCCAGGCCGCCGGCGGCGAGCAGGCCGAGCGCCAGGCGGTCCATGCCGCCGAGCCTGCGGCGCACGATCGGCGGGCCGGGGATGAGGCCTTCGGCCGTACGCTGCGATGTCGCCGCCATGTACCACTGCTCCGCGCTGGATCCGAGCGCGGCAGTGGCCGGCGGCAGTGCCGGCTGTTCCGGTGAGCTGCCGGCGCACGTGCACGATAGCCGCCGGACGGCGGTGTCCGCCCTGGTGGTGGGTCGGCGCGGCGGGTCGGGCGGGGCCCCGAACGGACCCCGCCCGTCAGCCGATCAGAGGAAGCGCCAGAGCCGGTCCCCGCCGGTGCCGTCGGCGACGGTGACGATCTGCGCGCCCTGCGCCGTGGAGCCGCCGCTGACGCCGAGCACCAGGCCGCCGTTGGCGCACTGGATGCGGAAGGTGCCGTTGCCGCCGTGGCGCAGCCGCCAGCGGTGGTCGGCGGTGCCGTTGTCGGCCCACTGCATGACCCGGGCCCCGGTGGCGGTGGACATGTTCTCCACGCCGAGCACCTTGGCGCTGTTGCCGTTGCGCAGCCGCAGGTAGCCGCCGGTGTCGACGACGGCGGTCCACAGGTGGTCGGCGGTGCCGGTGTCGCCCCACTGCAGCACCAGGCCGCCGTCGGCGGTCGACATGTTCTGCACGCCGAGGACCATGCCGCTGGCCACGTTCTGGATGCGCCGGGCGCCCTCGGGCACGAAGCGCCACAGGTTGTCGGTGCTGCCGTTGTCCTGGTCCTGCACCGCCTGCGCGCCCTGCGCCGTGGAGCCGTTGAGGACGGCCAGCAGCTTGCCGGTGTGCACGTTGCGGAGCTTGTGCGAGCCGTCGCCGTTGTCGGCGACGGTCCACCGGTGGTCGGCGGTGCCGTTGTCGGCCCACTGCAGGACGCGGGCGTTGTCGGCGGTCGACATGTTCTCCACGCCGAGCACCTTGGCGCTGTGCGCGTTGCGCAGCCGCAGCGCCGAGCCGTCCACGAGCAGCTCCCAGTTGTGGTCGGCGGTGCCGTTGTCGGCCCACTGCACGGCCAGGCCGCCGTCGGCGGTCGACATGTTCTGCACCCCGAGGACCAGCCCGCTGGCCACGTTGACCAGCCGGAACACCGCCCCCGCGGTGCCGCCGCCCTGGCCTGCGGCGTTCCAGTAGACGGTGTAGTTGAAGCCGTGTGCGTCGTGGAACGGGCCGAGGTTGACCGTGGCCCCGTTGGCCGTGGCGGTGAACGCCAGCGAGCTGGTGGAAGTGCGGGTGACGCTGGAAGTGGTGAGCGCGGGCAGGGCGGACAGGGTGGTGTTGCCGTAGTTGCCCGCCAGCACGACGGGCCCGTAGGTGACGGCGGAGACGTTGGCGTTGTCGTTGGCCGCCTGCATGATCACCCGCATGGGCAGCTTCACGGTCACCGTGTCGCCGGAGGTCCAGGAGCGGGTCAGCGTGGCGTACGTGCCGGGCGTGGCCGTGATGCTCTGCGCCACGCCGTTGACGCTGATCGTCGCGCCGGTGGTCCAGGCGGGGATGCGCAGGCGCATGGACCACGAGCCGCTCACGCTGCCGGTGACGGTCAGCGTCGTGGTGTCGGCGACGGGGTACGAGGTGGACTGGGTGACCGTGATGCCGCGCGAGCTCCAGGTCAGCACCGAGGGCACGTACAGGTTCACGGTCAGCGTGGTGCCGTTGTAGAAGTAGATCGAGTCCATCAGCTTGGTGTTGGTCTCGATGCCGGTGCCCTGGCAGCACCAGAACGTCGTGTAGTCGGTGCTCCAGGTGCCGCCGCCCCAGGCCGGGCCGACCCCGCGCCGCCCGCCGGGGCGCAGCGGGGTGAAGTAGGTGAAGTGGCCGTGCCCGTCGGCCGGGTTCTGCTGGCCGATCAGGTGGTTGAGCAGCGCCCGCTCGTAGAAGTCGAAGTAGGCGGCGTTGTCGGGGCTGGTGAGCCACAGCTCGCGGGTCAGCTTCAGCATGTTGTACGTGTTGCACGCCTCGGCGGTGTCGTTGGTGAGGTACCCGGCGATGGCGTTGGGGGCGCGGAAGTGCTCGGCCTGGCTGTTGCCGCCGATCACGTAGGTGTGCGCGTTGACGCAGATGTTCCAGGCGTTGGCCGCGATGTCGCGGTAGCGGGTGGTGCCGGTGGCCTTGTACTCGCGCGCCGCGCCGATCCACTTGGGCACCTGGGTGTTCGCGTGCAGCCCGTTGAGCTGGTCCGAGTTCGACGCGAGCGGGTTGAACACGGCGGCGTGGTCGAAGCGCTGCGCCGCGGTCAGCCAGCGGGCGTCGCCGGTCTGCTGGTAGAGGTCGGTGAGCACGGCGTTCATCCCGCCGAACTCGGTGCCCAGCATGGCCTGCAGCTGCGCCGAGGTGAGCCGCCCGGTGCGCCAGTCCACCCAGCCGGCCAGCGCGAGCAACACGTCGCGGGCCTGCGTGCTGCCGACGTACCGCCAGACGTCGAGCAGCCCGGCGAGCGTCTTGTGCAGCGCGTAGTAGGGCACGTTGCCGTTGCTCAGGGTGCGTGCCTCCAGCGCGGTGAAGTCGGACTCGGGGAAGCCGGACAGGTAGCCGGTGCTGAACCCGGCCGCGCCGTTGTTGGCCTGGCAGGCGGCAAGCGCCGACACCATCTGGTCAGCCTTGTCCCGGCAGGTGGTGTCGCCGAGCACGGCCCAGGCCTGCGCCCAGGCGGTCAGGAAGTGCCCCTGGCTGTGGCTGCGGAACGGGAACGTCGGGGCCTCCCAGCCGCCGGTCGCGGCCGCGCCGTTGGTCGACAGGCGGTGGTTGGCGCGGAAGACGTACATCAGCCGGTCGACGCTGACGTCGCGCAGGTAGCTCAGGGTGCGGTTCTGGTTGTCGAGCCAGCGGCCGGCGGTCAGCCGGACCTGGCCCAGCTCGAAGGGGTACGCCGAGACGCCGACGTCGGCGCGGGCGGGCGGCAGCGCCGCGGCGGCCCGGCCGGGCGCCAGGGCGGCGGGCACGGCGGTGGCGGCGGCTGCCGCGCCGGCGGCCTGCATGACGCGGCGCCGGCTGACGGACGAGGACCACATGTGGACTCCTGGAGGGGCGGGGACGGGTGGGCGGACGAGGCTCGCGCCGGGCAGCGCGTGACCGGTAACATCAGCGCACCCGGAGCACGCGCGGCAAGCCCTGCCCAGCTCGTACGGTGATGGCGACGCTCAGAGGATCCCGTGCCTCGATGTATCGTCTGTCGAATGTGACCGATCACATCGATCGCGTCAAGGGTGTGGCGAAAATGTTTCGAGGAACCGCAGGTCACGCGCGTCCCATCGTCCGATCCAGACCCGATACGGGCGGCGACCGGGAAGATCGTGCTGCGCTACCATGCGTCGACAGGGGGTCGCCATGAGCCAGCAGCCTGCCCGCGTCGCGGTCATCAGGGACGTCGCGCGCCTCGCCGGAGTCTCGCATCAGACCGTGTCCCGGGTGCTGAACAACCACCCGAGCGTGCGGGAGGAGACCCGCGACCGGGTGCTGCGCGCGGTCCAGCAGCTGAACTTCCGGCCCAACGCGATGGCCCGCGGCCTGGCCGGGCGGCGCTCCCGGCTGATCGGCGTGGTCAGCTTCGACACCCTGCTGTACGGGCCCGCGGCCACCCTGCTCGGGCTGGAGCGCGCCGCCCGGCGGGCCGGCTACGGCATCCGCATCGTGGCGCTGGAGCAGCTCGACCGGGCCGGGGTCGCCGAGGCGGTGGACCGGCTCACCGAGCAGTCCGTCGACGGGGTGGTCATCATCGCGCCGCTGATGACGGCGGCTGCGGCCGTGCACAGCCTGCCCACCGGCGTGCCCGCGGTGGTCGTCGAGTCCGACACGGCGGGCGAGCTGCCGTCGGTCTCGGTGGACCAGGTCGCCGGGGCACGCCTGGCGGTGGAGCACCTGCTCGCGCTCGGGCACCGTACGGTGTGGCACGTGTCCGGCCCGCAGGACTGGCTGGAGGCGCGGGACCGGGTGGACGGCTGGCGGCAGGCGCTGGAGGCCGCCGGGTGCCGGGTCCCGCCGGTGGTGTCCGGCGACTGGAGCCCGCGCTCGGGCTACGAGGCCGGGCGACTGCTCACGGACCGCCCCGACGTCACCGCCGTGTTCTGCGCCAACGACCAGCAGGCGCTCGGCATGCTGCGCGCGCTGCACGAGCGGGGCCTGCGCGCACCCGAGGACGTCAGCGTGGTCGGCTTCGACGACATCCCCGAGGCGGCCTACCTGTCCCCGCCGCTGACCACGGTCCGGCAGGACTTCGACGAGGTGGGCCGCCGCTGCCTCGCGGCGCTGCTGGAACTGTTCGACGGCGGCGGCCCGGCGGTACGCCACCCACGCGTGCCGCCGAGCCTCGTCGTCCGGGCCAGCAGCGGCCCGCCCCGCTCGTCCTGAGGACGCCGCGCTAGGGCGTACGCGGGCGCTCGGCGCGCTCGGCGACGGCGTCGAGGCGTACCCCCGCCTCGGCCGCGGCGGCGGGGTCCAGGCGCTCGACGATGGCGCGGATCTCGCGGAGCTGGTTCTTGATCTCCTCCTGCTCCTCGTGCTGGAACGCGTCGTTGTCGACGATCAGCTTGCTGGCGAAGTGCGCCGTGATCAGCGGGATCACGAACAGCACCATCACCGAGATGAGGAAGCCGGCCAGCACCCGGCCCTGCCACGTGTGCGGGTACGTGTCGCCGTATCCGACGGTCGAGGCGGTGACCACCGCCCACCAGATGGCCTCGCCGGGCTCCTTGTCCTCGAACATCCAGAACAGCAGCCCGGACGTGACGATCAGCAGCAGGTAGCTCACGACCAGCGCGCGCGGCGAGTTGGTGAAGCGTCTGAGCAGGTCCATCGGCACATTGTGCAGCGGTGTGCCAATCCGTCCCATCGGCTGCGACGGCAGCGGAAAATGTCGGTCCGGCGGATTAGAATGTGTGTACGAAAAAGCGCCGCTGAGCTGCGAACGGAGACGCCATGCCCACCCCTCCCGCGACCGTCGCCGAGACCACCCCGACCGCTGTGCTGCCCTACGCCACCCTGCTGGCGTTCACCCGCTACGTCGACCGTTCCGGCCCGGCCAAGGCCACGTTCGTCGGGCAGCTGCGCCGGCAGCGCGAGACCGGCCGCGGGTTCAACCCGCACAGCCGCCTCATCAAGGCGCTGAAGACCGACATCGACCAGCACACCCCGGGCACCCACCTCACCGAGGTCAACGACCTGGTGGATCCGCGCTGGCAGCGGCTCTACGCGGCGCTCACCGCGGGCGCGGCGAGCTACCTGATCTCGATCGAGGGCCAGGGCGTCCGGCTGACCCAGACCAACGACGCGCTCGCCATGATCGGCAACCTGCCGGTGCGCATCGCCGCGCACTTCGGCCTGCGCTATGACGACGGCCGCAGCGAGGCGGTCCGGCTGCACTTCGACGAGGAGGCGCCGACCGCCGACCTGATCACGGCGACGCTGCACCTGCTCCGGTCCAACATGGACCAGATCCTGCCGCACGCCGAGCCGGTGCTGGTCGACGTGCGCCGCGGCATCGCCTACCGCGGCGAGGCCGGCAAGGGCGCCGAGGTGGACCGGTGGCTGACCGGCGAGGCGGCCGGCTTCGCCGCCATGTGGAACGCGCGCGGCTGACCCCGCACGGGCGAGCGCCCCGGCCCGCGATCGACTCGCGGACCGGGGCGCTCTCGCGTGACGGTCGTCCCGTCCGTCACGCCCTGCCTGAGCGCGACGGACGCTTCCGCTCAGACCAGGGCCTCACAGTCCGTTGTCCCGGATCACCTGCGCATACCAGCGCGCGCTGTCCTTCAGCACGCGCCGCTGCGTGTCGTAGTCGACGTAGACCAGGCCGAAGCGCTTGCCGTAGCCGTACGCCCACTCGAAGTTGTCCAGCAGTGACCAGGCCAGGTAACCGCGCACGTCGGCGCCGCGCTCGACGGCGTGGTGCACCGCCCGCAGGTGCCCCTCGAAGTAGGCGATGCGCTCCGGGTCGGCGACCCGGTCGCCCTCCAGCAGGTCGTGGTACGCCGAGCCGTTCTCGGTGACCATCAGCGGCGTGCCCGGGTAGTCCCGGGACAGCCGCACCAGCACGTCCGACAGGCCGGTCGCGTCGATGGGCCAGTCCATCCCGGTGACGGGCAGGCCCTGCGGCGGGAAGTCGACGCCCTCGCTGCCCGGGTAGGACGCCTGCCCGACCGCGCCCACCTTCGCCCGCACCAGCGCGGGCTGGTAGTAGTTCACGCCGAGCAGGTCGATCGGCGTCGCGATGACGTCCAGGTCGCCGTCGTGGATCGCGTCGCGCGCGCCGAACCGCTCGAACAGCGGCAGCACGTCCGCCGGATACTGCCCGCGCAGCACCGGGTCCAGCCAGATCCGGTTCTGCAGGCCGTCGACCAGCCGGGCCGCGTCCCGGTCGTGCGCGTCGTGCGGGTTCTGCGGGCTGACCCGGGTCAGCACGTGCGTGATCGACACCTCGCGCGCGCCCCCGGCCCGCAGCGCCTGCGCGGCCAGGCCGTGCCCGAGCAGCAGGTGGTGCGCGGCCAGGTAAGCCGCCTGCGGCTCGCGCCGGCCGGGCGCGTGGTCGCCGCTGGCGTACCCGAGGAACGCCGAGCACCACGGCTCGTTGAGGGTCGTCCAGGTGGCCACCCGGTCGCCGAGCCGCGCGATCGTCGCCGCCGCCAGATCGCCCAGGTAGTACGCGGTGTCGCGCGCGGTCCAGCCGCCCTGGTCCTCCAGCACCTGCGGAAGGTCCCAGTGGTAGAGGGTGACCATGGGCGCGATGCCCGCGGCCAGCAGCTCGTCCACGAGCCGGTCGTAGAAGTCCAGGCCGCGCGGGTTGACCGGGCCGGAGCCGTCGGGCTTGATGCGCGGCCAGGCCACCGAGAAGCGGTAGGTGCCCAGGCCCAGCTCGGACATGAGGCGTACGTCGTCGCGGTAGCGGTGGTAGTGGTCGCAGGCCACGTCGCCGCTGTGGTTGCGGAACACCCGCCCCGGCTGGCGCGACATCGTGTCCCAGATCGACGGCGTTCGGCCGTCCTCGGCCGCCGCCCCCTCGATCTGGTACGACGCGGTCGCCGCGCCCCAGCGGAACCCCGGCGGGAAGGTCAGCCGCGCGGGCGCGGCCACCTCCTGTGGCAGGACGCTGGTCATCCCTTCACCGCGCCCTGCATGATGCCGCCGATGATCTGCTTGCCGAGCAGGACGAACACCACCATCAGCGGCAGCGTGGCGATGAGCGTGCCGGTCAGCGACAGCGAGAAGTCGGTGATGTAACCGCTCGCCAGCGCCGACAGCGCGACCTGCACCGTCGGGTCCTCGGGGGTGAGCACGACCAGCGGCCAGAAGAAGTCGTTCCAGGCCGTCATGAAGGTGAGCATGCCCAGCACGGCCGCGGCCGGCTTGGAGATCGGCAGCACCACGTGCCAGAAGATGCGCAGCGTGGAGCAGCCGTCGGCGCGGGCCGCCTCGATCAGCTCGGTCGGCACCGCCTCACCGAGGTACTGCGTCATGAAGAACACGCCGAACGCGCTGACCAGGCCGGGCGCGACGACGGCGTACATGGTGCCGGTCCACTCGATCTTCGCCATCAGCATGTACAGCGGGATGATGCCCAGCTGCGTCGGCACCATCATGGTCGCGATGACGGTGATCAGCAGGATGTTGCGGCCCTTGAAGCTCAGCTTGGCGAACGCGAAGCCGGCCAGCGTCGAGAACAGCACCACGCTCAGCGTGATCCCGCCCGACACCAGGAACGAGTTCATCAGCGCCTTGCCGAACTCGATGGTGCCGAACGCGCGCTCGATGTTGGCGAACAGGTTCGGGCCGAGGCCGAACGGCGGCGGGACCTGCCCCAGGATGCCGTTGTCGTGCGAGCCGACGACGAACGACCAGTAGAGCGGGAACGCCGAGAACAGCGCCAGGCCGGTCAGCGCGAGGTAGGTGAGCAGACCGGGGCGGCGGTCGCTGACGCCCTTGAAACGCTTGCCGGGCGCGGACGGCGGCGGGGTCTGCCGGGTGCGTTCCGGGCGGGTCATCGTGGTGGTCATCAGGACCTCCGCAGGCGGCTGGTGAGGAAGTAGTTGATCGCCGCGACGATCACGATGATGCCGAACATCGCCCACGCGGCCGTGGACGCGTAACCGAAGTCGAACCGGGAGAACCCGACCTCGTACAGGTACAGCGACAGCGTCTGGAACTGCCGGTCCGAACCACCGGTCATGCTCCCGCCGCCGAACAGCAACGGCTCCGCCAGAACCTGCATACCGCCGATCGTCGACACGATCACCGTGAAGATGATCGTCGGACGGATCGCGGGCACGGTGATCCGGGTCAGCTGCTGCAGGCTGCTGGCGCCGTCCAGCGACGCCGCGTCGTACAGGTCCTTGCTGACGGCCTGCATCGCGGCGAGGTAGATCAGCGCGTTGTAGCCCGTCCACCGCCAGATGATCATCACGCTGATCGCGATCTGCGACGACGCCGTGCCGGCCTGCCAGTCGATCCGGCCCAGCCCCAGCGACTCCAGGACCCAGTTCACCAGGCCGTAGTCCTTGCCGAAGATCTGCCCGAAGATGATCGCCACCGCCGCCACCGACGTGATGTTCGGCAGCACCGCCGTCATCCGCCAGAACGTGGGCGCGCGCAGCCGCTGGTTGAGCACGTGGGCCAGCAGCAGCGCCATCAGCAGCTGCGGCACCGTGGAGATCACCCAGATCTGGGCCGTGTTGCGCAGCGCGTTCCAGAAGTACTCGTCAGCCAGCAGATCCTTGTAGTTCTGCAGGCCCAGGAAGGTGTGCGTCTCCGACAGCAGGCTCCACTCGTGCAGCGACACCCACGCGGTGTACGCCAGCGGGAAGATGCCGAACGCGGCGAAGATCAGGAAGAACGGGATGACGTAGAGGTAGGGCGAACCCTTCACGTCCAAGCGGTAGAGCAGGTTCTTCATCGAGGGGTCCCTTCACGGCGGAAACCGGCGGGCCCGGCCACATCGTCGCGGCCGGGCCCGTCCCTGGTACTAGAGCAGCGCCTTGACGTCCTTCAGCGACTGCTGCCAAGCCTCGTCCGGCTTCTGCTTGCCCTGCTCGACACGGGTCAGACCGTTCTGGATCGCCGTGTTGATGTCACCCGACTTCGCACCCATGAACTGCGGCACCATCGTCTTCACCGAAGCCGAGAAGATCTGACCCACCGGCGCGTTGTTGAAGAACGGGTTCTTAAAGTCCTTGATCACCGCATCCTCGTACAGGGACACGGTCGACGGGAAGTTGCCCAGAGCCCGGAACACCTTCGCCTGCTGCTCGGGGGCCACCAGCCACTTGGCCAGCTTCGCGGCCTCCTCGACGTTCTTACCCTGCTTCGGCAGCGTCAGGAACGAACCACCCCAGTTACCGCCACCACCAGGCACCGCGGCGATGTCCCACTTACCCGAGGAGTCCTTGGCCTGCGACTGGATGTACGCCATCATCCACGACGGGCACGCCAGGGTCACGAAGCTGCCCTTGGCCATACCGGCGTTCCAGTCCGCCGACCACGCGGCGATCTTCGCCGACAGGCCCTTGTTGATCGCGTCGATCGTCAGGTCCCACGCCTTCTTCACGCCGGGGTTGGTGTCCGCCACGACCTTGTCACCGTCGTAGATACCGATCGGCTGCTGACCCAGGATCGACCGGTACATGACGGTCGGCCCGTCCATCCACGCCGAACCCTTGATGTTGGCGGCCTTGAAACGCTCGCCCGCCTTGATGTAGTCCTCCCACGTCGGCCACAGCTTGGAGACCTCATCACGCTCGGTCGGCAGACCGGCCTTCTCGAAGAAGTCCCGCCGGTAGCACATCGCCATGCCGCCGACGTCGGTGCCCAGGCCGATGACCTCACCCGAAGCCGCGGAGCCCTGCTGCCACTTCCACGCCGGCCACTGCGCCTTGATGTCGTTCGCGCCGTAGTCCGTCCAGTTGTAGAACTTGCCCGGGTTGGCCGTGAACTGACCCGCCCAGCCCTCCTCGATCGCCTCGATGTCCGCAGCACCCGTGTTCGTCGCCAGGTGCGCGGCCAGGTTCTTGTGGTGATCCTCAGCCTTGGTGATCCGCTCGGTGATCTCCACATTCGGGTTCAGCTGCTGGTACTCCTTGTACAGCTCCTTGTACCCGAACTCACCGAACGTCGCGATCGTGAGCTTCACCTTGCCACCGGGCTTACCCGGCTCCTCGCTACCGCCACAGGCAGCGGTCGTCAGGACCAGCGCGGCCGCGAGCAGCGGCGCGGCGGCCATGACCGCACGGCGGCGCAGGCGCGACCCGTTGTGTGCTGGACGCATTCTTTCCTCCAACCAGGAAGGGATGGTGGTATTCAGTGAGGGACGTACGGCGGAACATCATCGGAGAGCGCTCTCCCATGCGAGAGCATCGTCCGGCACCCCCGTCCTGTCAAGCCCCGGTTGCCGCACTGTTACCAGTACACGCATCCTGCCTGCTCAACCGACCCTCACCGGCCCGCCCAAGCCCCGTCGATCATGAAGTTGCAGCCATGACACGCCGCCGAGCCGTGCCCTAAGTTCATGATCAACGGGAAACGGGGGCCCCGGGGTGGGGGCGGTCAGGCGGAGGCGCGGAGGATGAGTTCGGGGTCGAAGATGACGCTGGTGGTGCGGTTGGCGCGCTGGTCGATGCGGGCCAGGAGGAGGCGGGCCATCTCGGCGGCCATGTCCTCTACCGGCTGGCGGACCGTGGTGAGCTGGGGGCGGCTGGCCAGGGCGGCGCTGCTGTCGTCGAAGCCGACCACGGCGACATCGTCCGGAACGGATTTCCCATGATCGCGTAGCACGGCCAGGGCGCCCTGGGCCATCACGTCGCTGGCGACGAAGACGCCGTCGGTCTCCGGGTGCTCGGCCAGCAGGCGTTCCATGGCGCGCTCGCCGCCCTCGTGGGTGAAGCCGCCGTCGTAGCTGGGCACGTACGCCACGCCCTGCTTGGCCATGGCCTCCCGGAAGCCGTGCAGGCGGTCGGCACCTGCGGGCATGTCCACCGAGCCGGAGATGGTCGCCACGTGCTGGCAGCCCCGGGCCGCCAGGTGGTCGGCGGCCAGCTTGGCCCCGGTGTAGGTGGCGACGTCGACGTAGCTGATCGGCATCGGCGCGGCGGGGCGGCCGTACAGCACCGCGGGCACGGCGGCGTCGGCGAGCAGGCGCGGCAGCGGATCGTGCGGGTGCAGCGAGAGCACCACGACGCCGTCGACCTGCCCCTGGCGCACGTCCGCGACGACCTTGGCGCAGGCGTCCTCGTCACCGGCCAGCGTCAGCGCGAGGTGCACGCCGGACGGGCGCAGCACGCTGAGCACGCCGCCGACCACCCGGCCGAAGAACGGGTCGGAGAAGAAGCGGCCCAGGAACGGGTCGTCGGCGGCACGGTTCTCGGCCTCGGAGACGACCAGGGCGATGCTGCCGGTGCGGCCGGTGACCAGCGAGCGGGCGGCCCGGTTGGGCACGTATCCCGTGGTGCTGACCGCGTCCCAGACGATCTTGTGCAGCTGCGGGTCGACGTTGCGGATGTTGTTGATCACCCGCGAGACGGTGGCCCGGGACACCCCGGCCACCTGCGCGACGTCCTCGAGCGTCGGCAACCGCTGCGCCGGCGTCTGGTCACTGGTCATGAGCGTCTTTATAGCACAAGGGGAGAGCGCTCTCCGCCCTCCACCAGCGCGAACTTCCCGACCCACGCGGGCCCGCGCGTCGCCGCGCCGACATGATCGTTCGACTTGCCAGGCACATGGGCGAGCGGCGCTTCAAGATACGCCCAGGTGCCTGGCAAGTCGAGTGATCATGCGGGAGGGGCCGGAATGGTGCGGCGGGCGGCTCGGCGGCTCCACCCGCCGCACCCGGCGAGATGTTCGGGGATCAGTTGGCGTAGACCCCGAACTCCCACAGTGAGTAGCCGTACGTGGTGGCCCGGTCCAGGCCGTTCATACGGACATAGCGGCCGGTCGCGGTGACCGGGATGATGTCGAACCCGCCGTTGCCGGCGGTGGTCGAGTAGACCGTGCTCCAATTGGTGCCGTCGTTGGAGACCTGCACCTGGTAGGACTTGGCGTACGCCGCCTCCCAGCCCAGCAGCACGTTGTTGAACGTGCGCACCGAGCCCAGGTCCACCTGGAGCCACGCGGTGGCGACCCACTCGCTGGCCCAGCGGGTGTCGTAGTTCGCGTCGACCGCGTACGACGGCAGCTGCGGCCCGTTGGTGCCGGTCGGCTGGTACGTCGAGGCGGTGGCCGGGCGGCCCTGGGCGATGTTGGTGCCGGACACCGTCGGCGGGATGACCCGGATCGACTTCTGCTCGATGCCCACGTTGCCGTGGCCGTCGAAGGCGTACACGTAGATCTTCCAGACGCCCAGCTGCTGCGGCGCGGTCACGTGGAACTCGTTGCCGTTCTGGGTGAACCGGACGTTGTCGAAGCCGCGGTTGCCGTTGATGTGCTTGTTGCTGAGCATCAGGTTGTAGCGGATCTGGTCGCCCTGCGGGTCGCTCGCCCCGACGTACAGGGTGAACGTCTTGCCGGCCTGGATCGCGCCGGGGCTGCCGATCACCATGCTGGTGATCTCCGGCGGGGTGTTGGCCGAGGCCGTGCCGGAGTACGCCTGCTTGAGGGCGTGCCACCCGTGCCGGCGCCAGCCGCCGGTCAGCGTGTTCAGCCAGACGCCGCCGAAGTCGTTCTCCAGGCCGTAGTGGAACTCGGTCGCGCCGAGCGCCACGCCCGGGTGGCCGAGGATCGCGTTCCAGCTCGCCGTGTACTGCGCGCGCTTGGCCAGGTCGGTGGGCTCGGTGGGCACGCCGTTGGCATCGTTGGGGACCTCCCACTCGCCGTCGGGGCCGCCCTCGGTGAGCACGTACGGCTTGGTGTAGCCGCCGTCGATCCACGCCTGCTTGAGGCCGCCGACCGCGCCGTAGGAGTTGATGCCGTAGAGGTCCAGCGCGGGCGAGTGGTTCTTGTAGTACGGCCACGCGCCGACCCAGGCGTCGGTCGAGGTCACCGGGTGGTTCGGGTCGGCGGCGTGGATCGCCACCGCGACCTCGTTGACGAACGCGGCGTACGCGTTGCGCCGCGCCTCGACGTCGGCGGCCGGCAGCCCGAAGTCCTGCATGGTCAGCAGCACCTCGTTGCCGACGTCCCACATCAGCACGCCCTGGCGGTTCTTGAGCGTGTTGACCCGGGCCACGATCTCGGCCTTGACGCTGTTCTTGTACGCCGTGTCGTTGACGTAGTCGGCGCCCTGGTTGAGCCAGTGCCCGACGATCACCTTGATGCCGTGCCGGGCGGCGGTGTCCAGCAGCACCGGGGTCTGCGTGTCGTCCACGCCCCAGGTGCGGATGGTGTTGACGCCCATGTTCTTCAGGTCGCGCATGTAGCCGTCGGCGGCACCCTGCGGCGGGCCGTAGGTGAGGCCCTTCACCAGGTACGGCGCACCGTTGACCTGGAGCTGCCAGTTGCCCTGCGTGCCGGTGATGCGCACGACGCTGGGACCGGCCGGGACCGCCGGGTCGGTCATCGCGGTGGGCGTGGTGCCGGTCTGCCGGGACACGGTGACCCGGTCCACGGCCATGACGCCGCCGGAGGTGGTCTCCGGGGTCGGCACGGTCTCCCCCGCGATCGCGTTGGCGTACAGGCCGCCGATCGCGAGGTCGAGCCGCAGGTAGAAGCCGTGGTGCACGGCGGCCTGCCAGGCGGCCACGCCGACCTGGCTCTCCCGCACCACCCAGGTCTGCACGCCGTCGAGGTAGAAGCGGATCTCCTCGTCGGTCTTCGTGCGGTCGATGACCTGCGCGTACTCGTGGAAGCCGGTCTGGCAGCCGGTGCAGCTGGCCAGACCCGAGGTGCGCCCGTTGTACTCGCCGCACGGCCCGTCGGGGGCGGTGCCGCAGTGCAGCGTCTGCGACAGCTGGCTGCGGCCGTTGACGCCGCTCATGATGTCGGTCTCGCCGACGCCGGGCCAGTTGTTGTAGTTGCCGCGGTACGCCGCGCCGGTGGACCGGAACGCGGGCCAGTAGCCCAGGCCGTTGGCCACGTTGGGCTGCTGGATGACCGCCGAGAAGCGGGTCAGCTGGCCGGGCTGCGGGGCGAAGTCGGTGCGCTGGGTCTCCAGCTTGCCGGAGGTCCAGTTGCCGGCGCCGTCCCGGATCGCCTTGATGTTGAGCTTGCCGTCGCCGGTCAGGTAGACGTTGGCGGTCGACGCGCTCGCGGTCTCGATCTCACCGGTGCCGAAGTTCGCCGCCCCGCCGGGGTACTGCGTACCCGTGCGCAGCAGCCAGTTCGCGGCGCTCGGCGAGGTGTTGGCCGCCCCGTCGAAGTTGTCCTCCCAGACCGTGGTCCAGGGGCCGGACGGGCTGGGCGAGGTGCTCGGCGACGTGCTCGGCGAGGTGCTCGGCGAGGGCGGGGTGCCGCCGACGAAGACCTGCACCTCCCACAGCGAGTAGCCCCAGCCCGTGGCGCGGGCGGTGCCGTACACGCGCAGGTAGCGGCCGCTGCCGCCAACGGTCAGCGGCTGCGTGCCGCCGGTGCCGGTGGTGGTGGCGTAGATGTCCGTCCAGCCGCCGGTGCCGGTGGCCGAGGTCTGCACCTGGAAGGCGGTGGCGTACGCGCCCTCCCACTGCAGCACCACCTTGCAGATGCTCTGCGTGCTGCCCAGGTCGATCTGGAGCCACTGCGGGTCGCTGGCCGCGCTGGACCAGCGGGTGCCGGCGTTGCCGTCGACGGCGGCGGAGGCGGGCGTGCCCCCGTTCTCGACCGACGAGGCCGTGGCGGTCTTGCCCTGCGCCACGTTGGTGGTGCCGCAGCTGGCGGGGTTGGTGCTGGGGCTCGGGGTCGGGCCGAACGAGCCGTAGACCTTGAACTCCCACAGCGAGTAGCCGTAGCCGCTGCTGCGCACCGTGCCGTGCATCCGCACGTAGCGGCCGCTGCCGGTGACGGCGAGGGTCTGCGTGCCGCCGGTGCCGGTGGTGGTCGTGTAGACCGGCGTCCAGTTGGCGTCGTCGTTGGACGTCTGGATCTGGAAGGAGCGGCCGTAGGCGCCCTCCCACTCCAGCACGACCTGGCTGATGGAGGCGGTCGCGCCGAGGTCGACGCGGATCCACTGCGGGTCGCTCCACTGGCTGCCCCAGCGGGTGCCGGAGTTGCCGTCGACCGCGTACGCCGCGGCCAGGTCGGCACCCTGGACGGACGACGCGGTGACGGGCTTGCCCTGTGAGATCAGGGTGTCGGCGGCGCTGGCGGTGGTGAACGGGACCACCAGCGCGAGCGCGGAGATCGCGGTGGTCACCGCGACGGGTATGGCTATCCGCCAGCGGCGGGCGATGTGCCGCACGCCCGGGCGGTGTCTGACGGGGGTCATGGGGCTCCTGCCTGTTGTCACGGGGGAGTCCGGCCGGGGGGCCGGGATCGACATATGGAGAGCGCTCTCCGAGTGTTACGCCGTAGTTTCCGCGCTGTCAAGACAGCGACTGCCGGCGATGCCGAACTGTCCGCATGAGACTGTTTCGTCCGCGCGTCGTGGCGTCGGCGACGGGTGGGTCTTGACATCGCAGGGGTACGCCGGGGAGCCTGGGACTCGTTCGGAGAGCGCTCTCCACCTCGTTTCCCGAACGCCGTCCACGACCCGCGCCGCGCTCACCGAAGGGGAGCCCATGCCTGCCCAGACCGAGGCACCGACCGCAGCAGACACCGGGGAGCTGCGGTTTCCCCCCGACTTCTGGTGGGGTGCGGCGACCGCCGCGTACCAGATCGAGGGCGCCGTGGCGGAGGACGGCCGCACTCCGTCCATCTGGGACACGTTCTGCGCCGAGCCCGGCCGGGTCGTCGACGGGCAGACCGGCGCCGTCGCCGCCGACCATTACCACCGCTACCGCGACGACGTCGCGCTGATGCGCGAGATCGGCCTGTCGGCATACCGCTTCTCGGTGTCCTGGCCGCGCGTGCAGCCCGGCGGGCGGTCCGGGGCGAACCCGGCCGGCCTCGCCTTCTACGACCGGCTCGTGGACGAACTGCTCGGCGCGGGCATCAAGCCCGCGGCCACCCTCTACCACTGGGACCTGCCGCAGGAACTGGAGGACCGTGGCGGCTGGACCGCCCGGGACACCGCGCTGCGCTTCGCCGACTACGCGGCCGCCGTCGCCGCCCGGCTCGGCGACCGGGTCAAGCTCTGGTGCACCCTCAACGAGCCCTGGTGCACCGCGTTCCTCGGGTACGGCCTCGGCGTGCACGCCCCCGGCCGGACCAGCCCCGGCGACGGGCTGCTCGCCACGCACCACCTGCTGCTCGCGCACGGGCTGGCGGCACAGGCGCTGCGCGCGGCGGTGCCCTCGGCGCAGGTGTCGATCGCGCTCAACCAGGGCGCGGTGCGCCCGCTGACCGACTCCCCCGCCGACCGCGACGCCGCCCGGCGTATCGACGGCCTGCTCAACCGGATCTTCCTCGACCCGATCATGACCGGCGCCTACCCGGCCGACGTCATGGCCGACACCGCATCCGTCTGCGACTGGTCGCACGTACGCGACGGCGACCTGGCCGTCATCGCCGCGCCGCTCGACGCGCTCGGCGTCAACTACTACGCCCCCGACCTGGTCAGCGCCGCCCCGAGCCCTGTCGAGGAGCCCTCGCCGTACCCAGCCAGCCAGGGTGTCGCGTTCCACCAGACGCCCGGCCCGCGCACCGAGATGGGCTGGACCGTGGACCCGACCGGCCTGCGCGAGGTCCTGCTGCGCCTGCACGCGACCTATCCCGACCTGCCCCTCTACGTCACCGAGAACGGCGCGGCCTATGACGACGCCGTCGACGCCGACGGCCGGGTCCGCGACGGCGACCGGATCGCGTACCTGCGCGATCACATGGCCGCCGCGCATGAGGCCATGCGCGCCGGGGCCGACCTGCGCGGCTACTTCGTCTGGTCGCTGCTGGACAACTTCGAGTGGGCGCTGGGCTACGGCAAGCGGTTCGGCCTGATCCGGGTGGACTACGACACCCAGCGCCGCACCCTCAAGGACAGCGCGCTGTGGTACCGCGACGTGATCAGGAGCGGGGGCGTCGCGGTCTGACACCGTCAGGGCGGTGTCCCCCGGGGCGGTGGTGGCGGCACGACGGCCGCGCCACCGCCCACACGATCACTTCGGACGATGCCGCATCGACGGACGCCTGCTCTAGGCTCATGAGCCATGTCGACAGAGGTGACCAACTGGGCCGGCAACGTCGTGTTCGGCGCGGCGCGGCTGCACCGGCCCACCACCGTGGACGAGCTGCGCGCCGCCGTCGCGGGCGCGCGCCGGGTGCGGGCCCTGGGCACCGGGCACTCCTTCAACCGCATCGCGGACACCCCGTACGACCTGGTCGCCACCACCCGCCTGCCGCGC
Organism: Catellatospora sp. IY07-71; assembly: GCF_018326265.1. Classification (GTDB taxonomy): domain Bacteria; phylum Actinomycetota; class Actinomycetes; order Mycobacteriales; family Micromonosporaceae; genus Catellatospora. The sequence continues at coordinate 4,288,468 of NZ_AP023360.1, read as the reverse complement.
GTCATGGACCTGGACAGCGCCCGCGCGACGGTGCGTGTCTCGGCCGGCACCCGCTACGGCGAGCTGGCCCCCCACCTGCACAAGCACGGTTTCGCGCTGCCCAACCTCGGCTCGCTGCCGCACATCTCCATCGCGGGCGCGGTCGCCACCGGCACCCACGGCTCCGGTGACCGCAACGGCAACCTGGCCACCGCCGTCTCCGGCATCGAGCTGGTCACCGCCGACGGCGAGCTGACCACCATCGGCGGCGACGTGCTGCCCGGCAGCGTGGTGTCGCTGGGCGCGCTCGGCGTGGTCACCGCGCTGACCCTGGACCTGGTGCCCACCTTCGACGTGCGCCAGCGCGTCTACGAGGACCTGCCGCGCGCGTCGCTGGAGGGGCACTTCGAGGAGGTGTTCGGCGCGGCGTACAGCGTCAGCCTGTTCACCCGCTGGCGCGGGCCGGACATCGAGCAGGTGTGGGTCAAGCAGCTCGCCGACGAGCCCGCGCCGCCCGCGGAGCTGTTCGGAGCCCGCCCGGCCGACGGCCCGCGCCACCCGATCGTCACCATGTCGCCGGTGAACTGCACCGCGCAGCTGGGCGAGCCGGGGCCGTGGCACGAGCGGCTGCCGCACTTCCGGCTCGACTTCACCCCGAGCGCGGGCGACGAGCTGCAGTCGGAGTACTTCCTGCCGCGCGAGCGGGCGCTGGAGGCGTTCGCCGCGCTCGACGGGATCGCGGCGCGGATCGCGCCGGTGCTGCAGGTCTCCGAGATCCGCAGCATCGCGGCCGACGGGCTCTGGCTCAGCGAGGCCTACGGCCGCGACAGCATCGCGTTCCACTTCACCTGGATCGCCGACGACGCGGCGGTGGCGCCGGTGGTCGCCGCGGTGGAGGACCGCCTGGTCCCGCTGGGCGCCCGCCCGCACTGGGGCAAGCTCTTCGGCGTCGACCCGGCGGCGGTACGCGCCCAGTACCCCCGCCTGCCCCACTTCACCGACCTGGCCACCCGCCTCGACCCCGACGGCCGCTTCCGCAACGCCTTCCTCGACCGCTACCTCCCCGCCTGACCCGCCTGACCCGCCCGCCCCGCCCGGTTGATCGTCGAACTTGCCTGGCAGGTGGGCGAAAGCGCGCTCAAGATACGCCCGTTTGCCAGGCAAGTCGGACGATCTTGGCGACGCGAGGCGGGGCGGGGCGAGGCGGGGCGGGGCGGGGCGGGGCGGAGGTGGAGGGTGCTCAGGCGAGGGATTCGGTTAGGCGGCGGCCGCCGAGGCGGTGGACGAGGTCGGGGAGGACCTGGCCGAGGGGGGCGTCGAGGGTGAGGGTGGCCTGGTCGTCGGAGCGGGTGACGCCGCGGTTGACGATCGCCACCGGGATGCCGAGCTTGACCGCGCGGATGACGAAGCGGCGGCCGGACATGACGGTCAGCGATGAGCCCAGCACCAGCAGCAGCTGCGAGCGCTCGACCAGGTCGAAGCACTCCTGCACGCGCGGGGCGGGCACGGTCTCGCCGAAGAAGACCACGTCTGGCTTGAGCATGCCCACCTGGCAGCCGGCGCAGTCGACGGTGGCGAACCCGGCCAGTTCGTCGTCGCCGAACTCGACGTCGCCGTCGGGGTGCACGGCGGTGATCCGGGCGGTGAAGCCGGGATTGGCCGTGTGCAGGCGGCGGTGCAGCTCCTGCCGGGCGGTGACCTCGCCGCAGTCCAGGCAGATCACCCGGTCCAGGCTGCCGTGCAGCTCGACCACGCCGGTGGCTCCGGCGGCCTGGTGCAGGCCGTCGACGTTCTGGGTGATGATGCCGCCGAGCAGGCCCTGGCGCTGCAGCGCGGCGACGGCGGCGTGCCCGGCGTTGGGCGATGCGCGGGCGACGGTGCGCCAGCCGAGGTGGCTGCGCGCCCAGTAGCGCACCCGGGCGGCGGGCTCGCGGGTGAACGCCTGGTACGTCATCGGGGCGGTGCGCCGCTGCATGCCGTCCGGGCCCCGGTAGTCGGGGATGCCCGATTCGGTGGACAGGCCCGCGCCGCTGAGCACGGCGACCCGGCCGCGCTCCATCAGCCGGGCGAGCTGTCCGACGCGCTCATTCATGCCATACACCCTGCCACGCGGCCGTCGGCTGCTGCATGCCGAAGTTAATCATTGAAAGGTGTCTTTACTGATAGGTTTCCTTAATTTATGTTGGCGATTACATGACGCAGCCTGCTCATCCCCCAAGGTAGGTGGTATCTCATGCAACGCCCAGCTCAAAGCCTGCGCACCCGGATACTGGCGGCTTCGGCCGCCACCGTCGTCGCGATGGGCGTCTCCCTGGCCATCTCGACGTCCGCCGCGGCGGCCAACCTGATCGCCAATCCGGGCCTGGAAAGCGGCAGCCTCTCCCCGTGGAGCTGCAGCAGCGGGCTCGGCAGCGTCGTCACCACGCCGGTCCACGCCGGCACCCGGGCGCTGCAGGGCACGCCCAACGGCTCGAACCACGCCCAGTGCAGCCAGACCGTCAGCGTCACGCCGAACACGGCGTACGTGCTCAGCGCCTGGGTGCGTGGCGGCGGCGGTTACGTGTACCTCGGCTACACCGGCGGCACGGAGACCTGGAACCCGGCCGCCTCCGGCGCCTGGACCAAGCTCAGCCTCAACCTCACCACCGGCGCGAGCCAGACCTCGCTGACCGTCAACGTGCACGGCTGGTACGGCCAGCCCGCGTACCAGGCGGACGACTTCGCGCTGGACGGGCCCGGCACCCCGCCGAGCAACCCGCCCACGCCGACCGTGCAGCCCAGCTCGCCCCGGCCGTCGCCGTCGGCGTCGAGCAGCCCGCCCCCGCCGCCGCCCAGCTCGCAGCCCCCGCCGCCGCCCGGTGGCAAGAAGCTGCTCGGCTACTTCGTCAACTGGGGCGTCTACCAGCGGGCGTACCACGTGAAGAACATCGTGACCAGCGGCTCGGCGGCGAAGCTGACGCACATCAACTACGCGTTCGGCAACGTCACCAACGGCCAGTGCGTGATCGGTGACGCGTACGCCGACTACGACCGCGCATACACCGCGGCCGAGAGCGTCGACGGCGTCGCCGACACCTGGGACGCCGGGGCGCTGCGCGGCAGCTTCAACCAGCTGCGCAAGCTCAAGCGGGCGTACCCGAACATCAAGATCCTGTGGTCGTTCGGCGGCTGGACCTGGTCCGGCGGCTTCGGCCAGGCCGCGGCCAACCCGACCGCGTTCGCGAACTCCTGCTACAACCTGGTCGAGGACCCGCGCTGGGCCGACGTGTTCGACGGCATCGACATCGACTGGGAGTACCCGAACGCCTGCGGCCTGTCCTGCGACAGCAGCGGCCCGCTCGCGTTCCGGAACCTCATGCAGGCGCTGCGCAACCGCTTCGGCAGCAGCTACCTGGTCACGGCGGCGATCACGGCCGACGGCAGCAGCGGCGGCAAGATCGACGCCACCGACTACAACGCCGCCGCGCAGCACCTCAACTGGTACAACGTGATGACGTACGACTACTTCGGCGCCTTCAACGCGCAGGGCCCGACGGCGCCGCACTCGCCGCTGACGTCGTACACCGGCATCCCCACCGCCGGGTTCAACTCCGACGCCGCCATCCAGAAGCTCAAGGGCAAGGGTGTCCCGGCGTCGAAGCTGCTGCTCGGCATCGGCTTCTACGGCCGCGGCTGGACCGGGGTCACCCAGGCCACGCCGGGCGGCACGGCCACCGGGGCGGCGCCGGGCACGTACGAGGCGGGCATCGAGGACTACAAGGTCCTCAAGAACAGCTGCCCCAGCACCGGCACCATCGCCGGCACCGCGTACGCCAAGTGCGGCAGCAACTGGTGGAGCTACGACACCCCGAGCACCATCGGCGGCAAGATGACGTACTCCAAGAACCAGGGTCTCGGCGGCGCCTTCTTCTGGGAGCTGACCGGTGACACCACCGGCGGCGAGCTGATCACGGCCATGAAGAACGGCCTCGGCTGAGCCGACCCGTAACACCGGCCGAGCGGCGGGCGTCTTTCCCACGGGACGCCCGCCGCTCTCCCGTCCACCCTGGATGCGAGTTCCCCGCCCCGCGCAAGCGGTAACCCGGTCGCCGCATCGGCACTGACGTGCGAGGATGCGCCGGTGCAGCACTACCTGGAAACGGACCGGCTGATCCTGCGCCGGTTCACCGCCGACGACCTCGACGCGCTCTACGAGCTGGACGCCGACCCGGAGGTCACCCGTTTCATCAACGGCGGGCGGCCCACCCCGCGCGAGGAGATCCGGGACGAGCTGCTGCCGAGGCTCCTCGCGCAGTACGAGCAGTTCCCCGGCTACGGGCGCTGGGCGGCGGTCGAGAAGGCGAGCGGCGCGTTCCTCGGCTGGTTCGCGCTGACCGCCGAGCCCGCCGAGCCGGGCACCGCCGAGCTGGGCTACCGGCTGCGCCGGTCCGCCTGGGGCCGGGGGTACGCCACCGAGGGCGCCCGCGCGCTGGTCGACAAGGGCTTCGCCGAGCTGGGCATGCGCCGCGTCACCGCGAACACGATGACCGTCAACACCGGCTCCCGGCGCGTCATGGAGAAGACCGGCCTGCGCTTCCTGCGCACGTTCTTCCTCGACTGGCCCGACCAGATCGACGGCGGCGAGCACGGCGACGTCGAGTACGAACTGCTCCGCGCCGACTGGTCCCCCACGTCATGATCGTCCGACTTGCCAGGCAGGTGGGCGTATCTTGCGCTCGCACACCCACAGGTGCCTGGCAAGTCGGCCGATCAAGGGGAGCGGTCAGGCGGGGAGGGGGCGGCGGAAGGTCTGGCGGTAGGTGTGCGGGGAGATGGAGGTGAAGCGGCGGAAGTGCTGGCGCATGTTGACGGCGGTGCCGAAGCCGGTGCGCCAGGCGATGCGCTCGATCGGCTCGTCGGTGGTCTCCAGCAGCTCCTGGGCCAGGCGGATGCGCTGCTCCAGGATCCACTGCAGCGGGCTGACCCCGAGACCGTCCCGGAAGCGCCGGGCGAAGGTGCGCGGGCTCAGGCGCGCCTGGGCGGCCAGCTGCGCGACCGTCAGCGGCTGGTCGAGCCGCTCCCGGGCCCAGTCCAGCACCGGCGCGATGTCGTCGGCGCGGTGGTCGCCGCGGGCGAGAGGGTGGGCGAACTGGCTCTGGCCGCCCTCGCGGTGCGGCGGCACGACCATCCGCCGGGCCACCTCGTTCGCGACCGCCGCGCCGAAGTCGCAGCGCACCAGGTGCAGGCACAGGTCGATGGCGGAGCCGGTGCCGGCCGAGGTGAGCACGTCGCCCTCGTCGACGTAGAGCACCTCCCGGTCCACCTTCACGTCCGGGTAGCGGTGCGCGAAGTCGACCATGTTCATCCAGTGCGTGGTGGCCCGGCGGCCGTCCAGCAGTCCGGCGGCGGCCAGCACGTACGCCCCGCTGCAGATGGAGGCGATGCGGGCGCCGCGGGCGTGCGCGGCCCGCACGGCGTCGACCAGCGCGGACGGCGGGCCGCACTGGGTCATCCGGTTGCACGCCGGGACGATCACGGTGTCGGCGTCGGCCAGCCCCTCCAGCCCGTACGGCGGCTGCACGGTCAGGCCTGAGCGCACCGACAGCGGGCCCGGCTCGGCGGCGCACAGGCGCAGCTCGTACCAGGGGTCCACCAGATCGGACCGGTCGATGCCGAACACCTCGCAGGGCACGGCCAGCTCGAAGACCGGGATGTCGTCGGTGAGGGCCAGTGCGACCACGTGCCGCTTCATGGCAGGATCCTATCGCAGCACGGCATTCCTGCCACTGTTCCGCCGCTCCGCCGTAACGCAAGGTATAGCCATGACCGAGACGATCACCAGGCCGCAGGCGACCAGCCCGGCCACCCCCGCCGCGGGTGCCCGGGGCCTCACCACGGCCCAGGGCGCGGCGCTCTACGTCGGCGCGGTGCTCGGCACCGGCGTCATCGCGCTGCCCGCCCTGGCCGCGCAGGCCGCCGGTCCCGCCTCGCTGATCGCCTGGCTGGGCCTGGTGCTGCTGTCCGTGCCGCTGGCGATGACGTTCGCGGCGCTCGGCGCCCGGCACCCCGACGCGGGCGGCGTGTCCACGTACGTCCGGCTGGCCTTCGGCCCCCGCGCGGCCGCGGCCATCGGCTGGTGCTTCTACTTCGCCGTCCCGGCCGGGGCGCCCGCGGCGGGCCTGTTCGCGGGCGCGTACGTCGAGGCCGCCGTCGGCGGCGGGCAGCGCACGGTGCTGCTCACCGCGGCGGCGCTCATGGTGGCGGTGACCGCCGTCAACACGTTCGGCGTCACCGTCTCCGGCCGGGTCCAGCTGGTGCTGGCCGTGGTGCTGGTCACGCTGCTGCTGACGGCCGTGCTCAGCGCCGCGCCCCATGGGGACACCGCCAACCTGCGCCCGTTCGCGCCGCACGGCTGGCTCGCCATCGCACCGGCCGCCGCGCTGCTGGTCTGGAGCTTCGCCGGCTGGGAGGCGATCACCCACCTGGCCGCCGACTTCCGCCGCCCCGAGCGGGACCTGCCGCGGGCCGCCGCCATCGCGGTGGTCGTGGTGGGCGTGCTCTACCTGTCCGTCGCCGCCGCGGGCATCCTGGTGCTCGGGCCGCAGGCCACCTCGGGTGCGCCACTGGCCCGGCTGCTGGAGATCGGGCTCGGCGGCCCGGCGAGCGCGCTGGCCGCGGCGGCGGCGGTGCTGATGACCTTCGGCACCATGAACGCCTACTACAGCAGCGCGGCCAAGCTCGGCGCGGCGCTGGGCCGGGACGGCGCCCTGCCGAGCTGGCTGGCCCGCGGCGCGAGCGCCGGCGACGTGCCGCGGCGCAGCCTCGCCGTGACGTCGGGGCTGGCCACCCTGGCGATGGTGGCGGTGGCGGTCACCGGCACCGGGGCGGAGCCGCTGGTGCTGCTCACCACCGGCATGTTCGTCGCGGTGTACGGGCTGGGCACCGCCGCCGCGCTCCGGCTGCTGCCCAGGGGCACGGCCGCCCGGCGGCACGCCATGGTCGCGCTGGTCGCGGTGGTGGGGCTGCTCGCCGCCACGGGGTGGTACCTGGTGTGGCCGCTGGTGATCACCGCGGGAGCGCTGCTCTACCACCGCCGCAGGAATCGCTCCGCGACCGCGTGAACCCGGTGTGCACAGTCGAAGCTCCGTCCAGCCGGGGAGGCAGCATGGACGGAGCTTCGTCTGGCCGGGCGCACGCGGCCCGGGTCACTTGCCGAGCGACTCGCAGCCGGTCTCGTCGGGCAGCAGCGGGCGGATGCTGACCGTCCAGCTCTTGCCCCCGGACGTCCACGGGGTCAGCGACGTCGCCTGGGCGGCCGCGCTCATCACCGCGTCGGCGTCCTTGCCCTCGGCCACGACACAGCCCAGGTTCAGGCCCTCGCCCTGGGACGCGCCCGGCAGCGCCGGACCGGGCCAGGCGATCTCGGGCCCGGCCGAGGTGCCGTCGCCCGGCGCCTGCCACGGGGTGGCGATGGCGGCGACCTTGACCGGCTTGTACGGCTCGGACGCGCTCACCGCCTTGGCGCCCAGCGTGGTCGGCAGGTCGGTGACGGCCTTCATCAGGTCGAGCAGCTTCTTACGCGCGTCGATCTGGGCGGGGGTCAGGCCCGCGGCCGGCTCCATGTTGTCCATCAGCGCGTACACCTCGGTGCGCTGCACGCCGTCGGCGGTGGTCACCGTGAACCGGGCGTTGGGCAGGTCGGCGACCTGCGGGGTGCCGTAGTCGACCCCCTGCTTGCCGACGCCGGCCGCGACCGCGAGCTGCACCAGCTTCTGCACGTCGCCGGTGGAGATGCGCTGCACCTGCAGGTTGGGCAGGGCCGCCGGCGGGTAGATCATGGTCACCGGGCCCTGGGTGATCACCCGCCCGTCGGCGTAGACGCTGATCTCCGGCAACCGGGTGAGGTTGAAAGCCGGGGGGACGAAGCCGCCGGCGTGGTCGATGCGCAGCGCCACCGTGTCGCCACCGGGCAACGTCATCGGACCACCTTCGCCGTCCGCGGCGTCGGTCGGACGCGCGCAGCCTGCGGCCACCAGCACGAGCGACACGAGAGCCGCCCGCAGCACGAGAGTTCTTGCCTTCATGTCCCCTGTGACCGCCCCGGGACCGTTTCGGTTCCGCCCGGTACCGAGATTTTCCGCGGCGTCACCCGGCCGGATCAGCCGATCGCGGCGAACCGGTCCGCGGCCAGGCGTTCCAGCTCGTCCAGCGCCGCGCGGGCCTGGGCCGCCGCCGCCGGGTCGCGCTCGGTCAGGCCGCTGTCGAGGAACTCGTCCTCGTCGAGGCGCAGCGGCGCGCCGCCGTCGGCGGGCACCCACAGGTCGAGGTCCAGGTCCGCCACCTCCAGCGCGGCCCCCCGCGCCACCGCGGGCCGGGCCACGTCGCAGTACCAGCCCTTCAGCACCCCGGCCGCGTCGCGCACCTCCTTGACCGAGTACCACCGGTCGCGCCAGTAGTGCTCGGTGAAGACGTCGCCCTGCTCGAAGCGTACGAAGCCGAAGTCACGGGCCGCCGTGCCCGCCCACGGCGCCCGGACCACGAGGTGGTCGCCGTCGTCGGAGAGCACGTCTGCGGTGTAGCTGATCTTCTCGCGGTCCTCCTTGCGCAGCCGCACCTCGATCCGGTCCCCCGGCGCCCAGCTCATCGGCGGCTGTCCCGCTCCCGTCTCCACGGCCGCAGCTTACCGAGATCAGCCGGCGCTCCCGGACCCGTTTCGCCATCGCGGCACGGGTCCGGGAGGCTGCGACGTCAGGCGCGCAGCGCGGCCTCGACGATGCCGGCGTAGCCGGTGTGCCCGGCCCGGTTCGGGTGGTAGGACTCACCGGTGGGCCAGGACGTGCCGTTGATCCACTCGACGTCGTCGCAGACCGCGTGCCCGGTGAACGGCCCGCGCGCGTCGACGAAGGCGAAGCCGCGCGCCGCCGCGCGCGCCTTGATCGTGGTGGCCAGCAGGTCGGCCGCGGCGTTCAGCTCGGCCTGCTCGCCGGGCGAGATGCGGGCGATGGCGTTGCACTCCTCCCCGTTGAACAGCCGCGGATAGCCGACCACCGCGACCGTGGCGTTCGGGGCGAGCGTGCGGATGCGGGCGTAGAGCTGGTCGAGCTGGCCGGGCAGCGTGTTGCGGATGTACGTCTCCGCCTTGTCGATGTCGCCCCAGCAGGTGTACGGCCAGGGCTTGGCGCACTGCACGATGATCGACGACCAGCCGATGTCGTTGCCGCCCGCGGTGACGGTGACGTACCGCGTGGTGGCGTTGAGGCTGCCCAGCTGTCCGTTGAGGACGTCGGGGACCTTCGCCCCGGCGCAGGCGGCGAAGGTGAGCGTGGCGCCGAGCCGGGCGGCGTCGAGCACCGGATAGGCGTGCGGCGAGCGCTGGCAGCTGCCGCTGTCGTAGTACTCGCGGGTGCCGGTGCCGGAGGAGTAGGAGTCGCCGAGCGCCGTGTACGCGGGTCCGGCGGCGTGGGCAGGGGGTGCGAGCAGCACCAGGCAGAGCGCCGCCAGCACGGGTACGCAGGCGGCGCGGAGCGGGAACACCATCGTGGGGCTCCAACCGGGGGGTGTGGACAGGGTGCGCACATGCTGTCAGAAACATTCACGACCGTGAAGATGTCGCGGCGGATTTCTACGCGGGCGCCCTCGGGCGATTCCGCCCCGGAACGGCCCCGAGGTGCCTAACCTCAGGACATGAACCCGTTGCCCTTGCCGCGCGCCCTGCTGTGGGACCGGATGGTCGAGGTCGGCACCGACCTCTCCCTCGTCGACCTGCGTGCGGACCTCCTCGTCGCGCGCGGCCAGGTGGTCGCCGCGGAGCCCGTCGCACACGCCTGCCGCTACACCCTGAAGACCTCGGACGGCTTCGCCACCGACACGCTGACCGTCGAGTCCGAGGGCGCCGGCTGGCAGCGTGAGGTGCGGCTGGAGCGGTCCGGCAGCTCCTGGCGGGTCACCACCAGCGAGCAGGGGAAGTTCGGCTCGGTGCAGCTGCCCGGCATCGTGGACCCGGGGCGGCTGGCCGGGGTGCTCGACGTGGACCTGGAGGCGACCGCGCTGACCAACACGCTGCCGATCCGGCGGCTGGGCCTGCTGGGCGCCGCCCCCGGCACCGCGCACACCGTGCCGATCGCCTGGGTTCGGGTGCCGTCGCTGCAGGTCATCCCGGTGGAGCAGACGTACACCGTGATCGACGAGGACACGATCCGCTACTCCTCGGGCAGCTTCACGGCCGACCTGACCGTCGACAAGGACGGGTTCGTGGTGAACTACCCCGGCTTCGCGAGCCTGATCAGCTGACCCGCTTGCGGGACTGCGCCATGCCCTGGTTGGCCAGCGCGTCGGCACGCTCGTTGCCGGCGTCGCCGGCGTGCCCGCGTACCCACCGCCACTCGACCTCGTGCCGGGCGCAGGCGGCCGACAGGCGCTGCCACAGGTCGGCGTTCTTGACGGGCTTGCGCTCGGAGGTCAGCCAGCCGTTGCGCTTCCAGCCGTGCATCCACTTCGTGATGCCGTCGCGCATGTAGGTGCTGTCGGTGTGCAGGTGCACCTTGACCGGCCGTTTCAGCGTCTCCAGCGCCTCGATGGCGGCGGTCAGCTCCATCCGGTTGTTGGTCGTCGGCCCCGGATCCCCGCCGCAGATCTCGCGCACGTGCTCGCCGTAGCGCAGCACCGCGCCCCACCCGCCGGGCCCCGGATTGCCGGAACAGGCCCCGTCGGTGTAGATCTCCACCGCCCCGCCGCTCGCCGTCACCCCCGCAAGCTACCAGGCAGTCGAGGTCACGGAATGTGGTCGGGGCCGCGGTGGTGGTGCGGCTCGCGGGCGCGGCGGGTGAGCAGCCAGTGGTCGAGGCTGTAGCGGCCGGCGCCGACGGCGGCGATCAGCAGCGCGCCCAGGCCGAGCGCGATGACCAGCTCGCCGCCGCCGTCCTGCACGAACAGGCCCTTGCCGATGTGCACGAACAGGTACGCGCCGAGCATGTTGAGGAACAGCAGGGTGCCCGCGATCGGCGTGAACAGGCCGAGCACCAGCAGCATGCCGCCGAGGAACTCGACCAGCGCGGCGAACCACGCCGCGACGCCGGGCAGCGGCAGGCCCATCTGCTTGAAGCCCGCGGTGGTGGCGGCCATGCCGACGGTGAACAGCTTCTGGCAGCCGTGCGCCGTGAACACCACCCCGAACCCGATCCTGGCCAGCAGTTTCACCACGTCGGTTGCGGTCGGCGGGAAGGCGTAGATCATGGCGACTCCGTACGGCTAGCGGTGCCGAATGGCATGAACATCACTTTTCCACAGGATGATGCCGGTCAGTGGTGTTATCGGCGATCACGTGCAGCCGCGACACGCGTGGTGACGTCGAATGAGTCGCCCCGGTGCTCGCTCTCACTCTCGGCATGGTGGGATGCGTGTTGCGCGCGAGTCGTCAGGATCGCGCCCGGTTCGCGGAGCCTGTTGGCATCGCTGCCGTTTCGGCTTACCCTGACGTGGCCGTATGAACATCAACCTGCGGAGAACGGAGGACCGGATGCCGTCCGACCGTCTGATCAACCGGCGATTCGTGTACAACGGCCACCAGTGCACGGTCGTCGACTACGACGGCGACAAGCGCCTCGCCATCGTGATGGACGACCAGCCGCACGAGGTGTACTCGGTGAACATCGACATCGGCGACGATCCGACCGTCGGCAGACAGCTGGATCTGTTCTACCTGCGCGGTGAGTTCTACGCCTGGCCGGCCGTCGGCCGCGGCAAGCCCCCCGCGCTGGCCAAGCACGACATCCCGGTCGAGCCGTCGACCGACCTGTGAGCGCCCGCCCGGCCGTCAGACGTCGAGTTCGGCGAGCGCGGCGGGCAGGGCCTCGGTGAGCTTCTCCATGTCGGGCAGCGCGGCGCCGTCGGCGTACAGGCCGATGTGGACGGCGTCGCGGTAACGCGACAGCCCGATCGCCAGCGCGTGCCCGCTGGCCAGCGGCGCGATCGGGTACAGCTCGGCCAGGCGGCCGCCGCCCAGGTGCAGCGGCACCGGCGGCAGCGGCACGCTGGTCACCACGATGTCGAACAGCAGCGGCGCGGCATACGCGGCCAGCGGCGCGGCGAACCGGTGCAGCGCGGGCGGGATCAGCCCGGCCAGCACCGGCAGCGCCCCGGCGCCGCGGCGCGGGCCGGCCGTCTTGTTGGCGTCCATGGCCTCGTGGATGAGCGCCAGCCGCCGCACCGGGTCCGGCTCGCCCAGCGGCAGGTCGCACAGGTACGCCGAGAGCTGGTTGCCGTCCTCGCTGCCCGCCGAGCGGGGGCGCTGACTGGCCGGGATCAGCGCGCGCAGCACGTCCAGCGGCTGCCCGTGGGCGGTGAGCCAGGTCCGCATCGCGCCGGCGACGACGGCCAGCAGCAGGTCGTTGAGGGTGCCGCCACGCTTGCGGCGGATGCGCTGCAGCTCCCGCAGGTCCAGGCTGGCGAACGCCGCCCGCCGGGTGCCCGACGGAGCGGTGAGCAGCGGCGACGGCTGCGGCGCGCGCATCCGGCCGAGCACGGCCGAGGCGATGCCGAGCGCCGTGCCCGCGCGGTCGAGCACCTCGCCGACCGCGTGCTCGGGCCGGGCGAGCAGCTCGGCGCCCTGGCGGGCCAGCGACGCGAGCGGCGACTCCGCCGCCACCGGCCCGGCGGCCTCGGACAGGAACGCCTCGCCGCCGTCGAGCAGGCCGAGGCCCAGACCGATGGCGCCCTGGCCGTCGCACATGGCGTGGTGCATCTTGGCGACCAGCGCGTAACGGCCGCCGTCGAGGCCGCTGACCAGGTGCAGCTGCCACAGCGGGCGGTTGCGGTCCAGCGGCGCGGTCATCACTTCGGACACCAGCGCGGCCAGGTCGTCGCGGCCGCCCGCCTCCAGCCGGTGGTGCAGGATGTGGTTGCGCGGGTTGAAGACCGGGTCCTCGACCCAGGCGGCGCCGCCCAGCGCGGTGGTGTTCACCTTGCACCGCATCCGGGGCACCCGCCGCGCCCGCTGCGCCAGCAGCGTGACGACGTCCTCGGGCCGCACCCGCTCGTCGGAGTGGAAAACCGCTACGGCGCCCAGGTGCATGGGCGACGCGGCGTTCTCCATACACAGGAACGACATGTCCAGAGCGCTGAGCCGCCCGTCCTCCATGGCCATCCTCGCGTCGTCGTGGAACGTGGCCGCACTGGGCCGCGCGGCTCCGATGCCGCGGCCGTGCCGGCCTTTGACCTTGATACAACGTCTGAGACCACGTTAAGGCTGCGGTTTGTCCGGCCGGTTACGAGGATGTTCAAAGGTGTCGGCGGACACCCCCCTCAGACATCACCTCAACTGGATTGCTATACGTCGCGGCGCTCCAGCCGCAGCCGCTCGTCGCGGCTGATGTGCCCGGCCGCCTCCTGCGCCTTGGCCACATCCTTGGCCTTCTCCCGGGCCTCCTCCTCGTGCGCGGCGGTGACCCGTGCCCGGCCTTCCTGCTCCCAGCGCTGGTTGTGGGTGACCCGGCCGGCCACCTCCTCGGCCTTGCCGGCCACGCGCTGGCCCACGTTGTGCAGCTTCGCATCGAAACCCATGGCAGACCGCCCTCGCTATGCCCGCACGCCCACCAGCGCGGGGATCCCCGACCCTTCGATTGTCGCGCGGAAACGGCCCGCCGCGTCAGTGTTCGGCGGTACGGCGGGTGCCGGTGTAGTACTCGAACAGCATCGCCGAGGCCGAAACGATCGCCCCGAGCAAGCCGAGCGCGATCAGCCACCACATCCAGAACACCAGCCCCAGCGAGGCCAGCGTGGCCGCCAAGGCGATGGCGAACGGCCAGTAGCTGCCGGGGCTGAAGAAGCCGATCTCCCCCGCGCCCTCGGCGATCTCGGCGTCGCGGCGGTCCTCCGGGCGCGGCTCGAGGCGGCGTGACACGAACCAGAAGTAGCCGCCGCACATCAGGCACAGCAGGCCGCTGAGGGTCAGCGCGGTGGTGCCGATCCAGTCGTAGCGCGACAGGGCCGCGCCGGACCAGAACCAGTACACGATCGCCATGACGAACAGGAACGCGGCGACCCCGAGAAAGATCCGGTACTCGGTCTTCATCACGGCCCCCGTTTCGGCATGCAGATGGCGGGTGCGGGGGGCCAGTGCAAAGTAGCACCAACCACCCCGCACCCGCCGCGGTTTCGGCAGGTCGGCGTGTCAGCCGACGCTTTCCTCGACCTTCTCCCGGGTGTGCCCGAGCTGCCGGCGCAGCGAGGCGACGGCCTCGTCCACCGGGTGCCCGCGCAGCAGCTCCGCCACGGCGAAGCCGGCCAGCGCGCCGATCCCGGCCGCGGCCACCACCCAGCCCCACCGGATCGGGGCCGGCTTGCCCGCCAGCATGTCCAGTGCCAGCGAGGACCGGCGCCGGGCCTCGACCCCGGTGTCGGACAGCGCGTCGCGGACCAGGCCCGCCCGCTCCTTGGCGCGCTCGGCGGCCACCTCCCTGGTGTTGCCGAGCCCCTTCATGAACTCGTGCCAGGTCGTGGTCGCCAGGTTGTCACGGCTACGGGTGAACATCTCGCCTCCTGACGTCAGACATCGTTCGACAGCGAGTCGATACCCCGGCCGGCCCCCTGGGAAACGGGCATTCGGCTCGCGGAGGGCAGTTCGAGCTGGTAGACGCTGTACGCCTGGCGGATCACGGGGTGGGCGACGTTGCGCACGCGCACCCCGCCCGGGGTGATGCCGCGCTCGACGCCCGCGTGCGCGTGCCCGTGCACGGCGAGCGCGGTCGGCGCCGCGTCGATCGCCTGTCCGAGCAGGTACGACCCGAGGAACGGGTAGATCTCCAGCGGCTCGCCCTGCAGCGTGTCCGGCACGGGGGCGTAGTGCGTCATCGCCACCAGCACGTCGCAGTCCAGCGACAGCAGGGCGGCCTGGAGCCGGTTCGCGCTGCGCTCGGTCGTACGCACGAAGTCCTTGATCTCGGACTCGCCGAACATGCTGGCGCAGCGGCCCGCGAAGCCGCCGCCGAATCCCTTCACCCCGGCCACGCCGAGTTTCGCGTCGCGGCAGCTGATGGTGATGCCGTCGCCCTCCAGCACGGTGATGCCCGCCGAGGCGAGCACCTTGGTCACCTCACGCGGCTGGTCGCTGTGGTGGTCGTGGTTGCCGAGCACGGCGATCACCGGCACCGGCAGGTCGCCGAACTCGCGGGCCACGCACTGGGCCTCGTCCACGGTGCCGTGGCGGGTCAGGTCACCCGCGAGCAGCAGCACGTCGGCGGTGCCGCCGAGCTGTTCCAGGGAGGGCCGGTAACGGCCGAGGACGTCCACGTCCATGTGCACGTCGCCGACCGCGGCCACGCGTATCACGAGATCACCTCCGGCTCGGGCGGTGCCGCGACCGTGGTCACCACGATGTCGTTCTGCACGTGCCGATCGGGGAACTCGGCGGCCACCCGCACGGCGATCGCATCCCGCCGGGCGGCGCTCTCCACCTGCCCGCGCAGCACGATCAGGCTGTCCCGGCGGATGACCTCGATGCCCTGCTCGCAGATCGCGCCGTCCTCGGTCAGCATGCGGTGGACCGCGGCGTCGGCGTACTCGTCGGAGATCCTGGCCTCGCTCACCACGCACCCGTCCCGTTCGCTCCGGCAGGCACTCCCGCCTGCTCCCTCTTCGGCTTCACCGCCTGCTCGCCCGGCTGCGGCGCGTACTCCCGCGGGATGATCTCCAGGAGGCTCAGCAGGTAGAGACACGCCTTGGCGTACACCGAGTGCTCGGTGTCGTGGCGCACCTGGTCCCAGTCGATCTGCTCGCGCAGCGAACGGGCCACCGGCAGCGCCCGCGCGAAGTCGCAGTGGTGCTGGGAGAACGCCAGCAGCTTGTGCTCCATCAGCATGGTCGCCGACAGCACGGGGATGTGCAGCGCGCCGACCGGCACGATCGAACTCTCCGCCAGCACCTCCTCGGTGACCTGGCGCTGCACCGGCCGGAAGATCAGATCGACGAGCCGGTCCTCGTCGTACACCTTGACGAGCCAGTCCTCGGGCGGGCGCTCGGTGCGGAAACCCTCCTGCGCCATCGCCTCGAGCGTCCGCTCGACGTCCTCTTCGCGGATCATGAAGTCCACGTCATGCTCACTGGAGGTGCCACCGCGCGCGTACACGGCGAAACCGCCCGCCAGGGCGAACGGGACCTCGGCGCGGCGTAGCACGCTGGCGGCGCGTTTCATCGTCTCCAGGAGCTCTGCACTGATCTCGCTGAGCATGGGGTCGCTATACCCGAGCCCCACCCTTCTCACACATCCCCGAAGGAAGGGCACCTTCTTATCGTTATACGTATAGGAAGGGCACCTTCTTAGAGCGACCGGCAATAGGTTCATTTGAGGCGTCGGGTGGTGGGACGGCCGTCCCAGCGGTAGCGGGGGCGGGCTTGTCGGATGAGTTGGCGTGTGGTGATCAGGGCTGCTGCCAGGTAGAGGTAGAAGTCCACGACCTGCGCGTTGCGTTCGGTGCAGCGGCGGATCTTGCCGTAGCCGTTCATCCATGAGTGGGTGCGTTCCACCACCCAGCGTTTGCCGACCTGGATGGGGGCGGGGAGGCCTTTGCGGGCGATCTGGCCGTGCAGGCCGCGGTCGTGCAGGCGCTGGCGGGTGGGGGTGTTGTCGTAGGCGCGGTCCAGGTGCACGGTGACGTCGTCGGGCAGGGGGCCTGTCTGTTGGGTGGCGGTGTCGAGGGTGGCTTCCAGCAGGGCGTTGTCGTTGCGGTTGGCGGGGGCGGAGATCACGGCCAGGGGTATGCCGGCGGCTTCGGTGCCGGTGGAGCGTTTGAGGCCGCCTTTGCCGCGGTCGACCGGGGAGCGTCCGGCGCGGTCTCCGCCGCAGGGTGCTTTGGTGAGCGCGCCGTCGACGGCGATGTCGTGCAGCTGTAGGCCGATCATGTTGTCGTAGGCGGCCAGGGTCAGGGCGTGCAGTTGCTGGGCGAGGCCTGCGCTGGCCCAGTCGGCCAGGCGGCGGCGGATGGTGCGGTCGGAGCATCCTGGGCCGGCGATGCGTTCGTAGCCCGAGCCGTGGACCAGGGCGTGGATGACGTGTTCGAAGACGACCTGGTCGGGGATGCGGCGGCGGTGGCAGCCCAGCGGGTGTGCGGGGTCGTATTCGGGCCGGTCGGGCAGCAGTGCGGCGAACTGGACCCAGATCGGGGTCAGCAGCGATGATGGCAGCGCAGGCACGGGACTCCTGTCATTGAAGCGTAGAGAACTCCAATGATCGATAAGTCCCGTGCCTGTTTGCTACCCGCGACCGGCTACCTGTCCAGGTCCGCACCTAATGCCGGTCGCTCTTAACCCCTCGCCTCCGGCGGCGGGCTCCTGTCGGACCCTCGTGCTTGACTGCCGGGATGGCCGCCGACCTCCCCACCCTGTCCTTCGCCTCGGCCGAGGACTTCGAGCAGTGGCTCGCCGCGCAGCCCGCCGACAGCCCCGGTGTCTGGCTCAAGCTGGCCAGGAAGCGCCCCGGCGTGGTCGCCCTCGACTACCCCCAGGCGCTGGACGTGGCGCTGTGCCACGGCTGGATCGACGGGCAGAAGGCGGGGCTCGACGACACCCACTGGGTGCAGAAGTTCACCCCGCGCCGGGCGCGCAGCCGCTGGTCGAAGGTCAACCGGGAGAAGGTCGCGGCGCTGATCGAGCTGGGCCGGATGCGCCCGGCCGGGCTCGCCGAGATCGAGCGGGCCAAGGCGGACGGGCGCTGGGACGCGGCGTACGACAGCCCGCGCACCGCCGAGGTCCCCGCCGACCTGGCCGCCGCGATCGCCGCCGACCCCGCCGCGGCGGCCTTCTTCGCCACCCTCGACCGCACCAACCGCTACTCGATCCTGCACCGCGTACACGAGGCCAAGCGCCCCGAGACCCGCGCCCGCCGCATCGCCGGGTTCGTCACCATGCTCGCCGAGGGCCGGAAGATCTACCCCTGACCGCGGGCGCGTCCGCGCCGGTAGCATGGCGATCATGGCAAAGGTACGGGTCGAGCGCACCGAGGACGGTTTCCTGGCGACCAACGAGCGGGGCGCCTCGGTCGCCGTGGGCAGTTCCGATCAGGAGGGTGTCTTCTCCCCCGTCGAGCTGCTGCTGGTCGCGCTCGGCGGTTGCGAGATCGTCACCATCGAGCCCCTGACCGCCAAACGCGGCCACCGCCTGCTCAAACTCGCCGTCCAGGTAGACGCCGAAAAGCTCGGCCCCACCAAGCTCGGCCCCATCACCGCCACCTATGAGATCGAACTACCCCCCGGCGACGACAAGGCCCGCGAAGTCTTCGAAGCCGTGGCCCACCGAGTCCACGAAAACCACTGCACCGTGGGCCGCGCCCTCCGCGAGGGCACCGAAACTCTCCAAATCCTCCCCCGCCCCTAACCCCGCCCTAACCCCCCGCCCGCCCCTCTCCCGCGCCGATCTTGCGCGTACTGTGCCGACGACACACTCCAAAAGGGCATAAGGGCAACACTTCGCGCAAGATCGACGTGATCTTGGGTGAGGCCGCTTTGACAGGGGCGGGATCTAGGGTGCGGGGATGAGTGATGAGGAGCTGCTGCGCGCCATTCGCGCGGACGCCGGGATCGCGGAGATGCTGGTGCGGTTCGACTTCGATCTGGAGCGCGCCGCCGGCGGGCCCGCCGAGGTGATCGCGCTGCCCGACGGCGGGGCGCTGGAGATGATCGCGGGGGACGCGTCCGGCGGGGCGTTCCTGCTGGCGGGGCCGCCCGCGGCGAGCAGGCCGGTGGTGTACGCCGGCTCCGAGGGCGAGGGCGGGCTGATCGCGCCTGATCTGCGTACCGCGCTGGCGCTGGTGGTGGGGCTGTCCAGCCTGCACGACGCGACGTCGATGCCGCTCGGTGACGGGGGCGCGCTGCGGGAGTGGCTCGCGTTCGCGGACAGCGAGATCCGGGAGGACTGGCCCGAGCTGGACGAGGACCGGGCCCGGCTGCGGGCCGCGCTGGACCTGCCGCCGGCCGAGGGCCTGCTGCCGGTGCTGCACGAGTCGGCCGCCGACGAGCGCTACCGCCCCGTCTCCGACGCCGGCGACGTCTACGAGTCCATGCTCGGCTGAGGTGAATCAGCTGACGCGCGGCGGATCGGCTCACGCGTGGACTTGATCGGCGTCTCGTGTCAGAAAGCAAGGCCAGACCGCACTTTCTGACACGAGACACCGATCAACCCACCCGGCCACCACCGGGCGAGGTTAAGAAGGGCACCTTCTTCTACGGAAAGCGTTAAGAAGGTGCCCTTCCTTTCCTGTCAGGAGACGACACAGGGGGTGTTGTTGAGGGTGAAGAGGGTGGGGGTGCCGTTGGTGCCGGAGTAGGTGCCCTGGAAGCCGAACTGGGCGTTGCCGTTCGGGGCGATGGTGCCGTTCCAGCCGACGTCGCGGGCGGTGACCGCCGCGCCGGACTGGGTGACGGTGGCGTTCCAGGCGCTGGTGACCTGCTGGTTGCCGCTGAAGGTCCAGGTCAGCGTCCAGCCGTTGATCGTCGTCGTGCCGAGGTTGTAGATGGTGACGTTGGCGGTGAAGCCGTTGCCCCAGGTGTTCGGCACCCAGCCGACCCGGCACGTGCCGCCGCTGCTGCCGGTGGTCACCACGACGGTGTTGGAGCCCGCGGAGACGTTGCCGGCCGCGTCGCGGGCCCGGACGTAGAAGCGGTACGTGCCCGACGGCTGCAGGCCGGTGGCCGTGTAGGTGGTCCCGGTCGCCGTGCCGATCTGGGTGAACGTGCCGCCGCTGGGGCCCACGGCGCGGAGCACGTCGTACCCGGTGACGCCGGTGTCGTCGGTCGATGCGGTCCAGGTCAGCGTCGCGGCGCTGCTCGTGACGTTCGACGCGGTCAGGTTCGCCGGAATCGTCGGCGGATACCCGTCGGCGCCGGGGGACGTGGCCACGTTGACGGTGCCCGAGCGGGTGGACCGGTTGCCGGCGGCGTCCTTGGCGTACACCGCGAAGGTGTACGCGGTCGAGGCGGACAGGCCGGTGAGCGTCGCCGTGTTGGCGCTGGGCGAGGCGAGCACGGTCTCCCCCGTGCCGGCGACGCGGACCACCTCGTATCCGGTGACGCCGACGTTGTCGGTGGAGGCCGTCCAGGACAGGGTGGCCGAGGAGGCGGTCACGTTCGAGGCGGTCGGCGTGCCCGGGGTGGCGGGTGGCGTGGTGTCGGCCGGAGCGCCGTAGGACAGGCCGTAGCCGTACGCGAACAGCGGCGTCTTGCCGTCGCCGTCGTTGATGGGCTGCTGGCTCGCGCTGCTCATCCAGGTCATCGGCAGCTTGCCGGTCGGCTGCACGGCACCGAACAGCACGTCGGCCACGCCCTGGCCCTCGGTGCCCGGCAGCCAGGCGGCGACGAGGCCGTTCCAGGTGCCGAGCTGCGACGCGATGTCCAGCGGGCGGCCGGAGACGAGTACGACCACGACCGGCACACCGGAGTTGCGCAGTGTGGTGAGCGTGTTCAGGTCGGTGCTGTCCAGGCCCATGCCGCTGGGGCGGTCGCCCTGGCCCTCGGCGTACGGCTGCTCGCCGACGACCGCGATGGCGACCCGGTACGAGCTGTCGATGCCGCTGCCGCTCGCGTTGTACGTGACGGTGGCGCCGGAGCCGACGGTGTTGCGGATGCCCTGCAGGATCGTGGTGCCGGGGGTGGTGTTGCCGGACGAGCCCTGCCAGGAGACGGTCCAGCCGCCGCTCTGCAGGCCGATGTTGTCGGCGTGCCGCCCGGCCACGAAGATCTTGCCGCCGGAGGGCGCGATCGGCAGCACGTTGCCCGCGTTCTTGAGCACGACCTGCGACTTGGCGACGGCCTGGCGGGCCAGGGCGCGGTGCGCCGAGCCGCCGAACGTGGACAGGAACGAGCGGTCGGCGAGCGGCCGCTCGAACAGGCCCAGCTCGAACTTCTTGGTCAGGATGCGGCGCACCGCGTCGTCGACGCGCGAGGTGCTGACGCGGCCCGCGTTGACCTCCGCGCGCAGCAGGTCGATGAACGACTTCCAGGCGGTGGGCACCATGACCATGTCGATGCCCGCGTTGACCGCGCTGCGTACGTCCGTGGCGCTCATGCCGGTGGCGCCGTCGATCTGGTCGATGCCGTTCCAGTCGGAGACGACGATGCCGGAGAAGCCCAGCTCGCCCTTGAGCACGGTGGTGATCAGGTACTGGTTGCCGTGCAGCTTGCTGCCGTTCCAGCTGCTGTAGGAGATCATCACCGAGCCGACGCCGCGCTGGATCGCGGCCTGGAACGGCGGCAGGTGGATCGCGCGCAGCTCGGCCTCGGACAGCTGGGTGTTGCCCTGGTCGGTGCCGCTGGTGGTGCCGCCGTCGCCGAGGTAGTGCTTGGCCGTGGCCAGCACCGACGCGGTGCCGCCGAGCGAGCTGCCCTGCAGGCCCGTGACGATGGTCGCCATCGAGCTGACCAGCTCGGGCTTCTCGCCGAAGGACTCGTAGGTGCGCCCCCAGCGGTCGTTGCGGGCCACGCACAGGCAGGGCGCGAAGTCCCAGTCGACGCCGGTCGCGGTGACCTCCTCGGCGACCGCGCGGCCGATCTGCTGGACCAGATCGGGGTCGCGGGTCGCGCCCAGGCCGATGTTGTGCGGGAAGATCGTCGCGCCGACCACGTTGTTGTGGCCGTGCACGGCGTCGGCGCCGTACAGCAGCGGGATGCCCAGCGGGGTGGCCAGCGCGGCGTTCTGGAAACCGTCGGTCATGTCCGCCCACCCGGTGGCGTTGTTCGAGCCGGGCGCGGAGCCGCCGCCGGACAGCACCGAACCGAGCCGGTACTGCGTGATGTCGGAGTTGCTGACGGAGGCGCGTTCGGCCTGGGTCATCTGGCCGAGCTTCTCGTCCAGCGTCAGGCGCGACATCAGGTCGGCGACGCGGGTGGCCACGGGCAGGGCCGGGTCCTGGTACGGCAGCGCGGCGGCGCCGGCGGGCGGCGCCACGGCGAGGGTCGCGAGCAGCGTGCCGGTGAGCACGCCCAGGCGCAGGAGCTTCATGTCCATTCCTGTTCCGGTACGGGGAGACAGGCGGGACGCCGGAGGACCGGGCCCGCCGCGGTGGGTCGCCCGGCCACGGCCCTGATCGGCGGCCGCGACGGCGGGTGACGGTGCGCTCGGCGGTGCCCGGTGTCGCCAATGGGAGCGCTCCCGAGAGCAGCTTACGGGACATTCACATACTTGAAAAGAAGCCATGACAGGCGCTGGTGCCGTGGCACGATTCCGGTGAGGGAGGCGTGCGGCAGCGCGCCCGCTGGCCCCGCGGGAGGGGACGAGGATGATGCTCTCCGGCAAACGCGCGACGGTCTTCGCGGCCGACGAGAAGCTCGGCGAGACGGTCGCCCGCCACCTGGCACGGCAGGGCGCCGAGGTCTGGGTCAGCGGGCTGGACACCGAGGCGGTGGAGGCGCTCGCCGAGAAGATCCGGGCCGACGGCGGCGAGGCGCATTCGGCCACGGTCGATCCGACCGACCCTTATCACGTACGCGAATACGTCAACGCGGTCGTCTCCAAGGGCCCGCTCGACGCGTCCTTCAACGGCTTCGAGGTGCCCGCCAACAGCGCGGGCGTGGGCGTGCCCTACCGCGAGCTGGACCCGGCGGTGTTCACCGACGTGCTGGGCGAGGTGGTCGGCGCACAGTTCCTGACCTCGCGCGAGGCGGCCCGCGTGATGGTCCCGGCGGGGCGCGGCTCGATCGTCACGATCGCCTCCACCAACGGCAGCAGCGGCCGCCCGCACACCGGCGCGCTGGGCGCGGTCGCGGGCGCGCTGGAGGCCCTGGCCCGCAGCATGGCCAGCGAGTACGGCCCGAACGGCATCCGGGTCAACCACGTGCGGGCCACCCGCCTGTCCACGGGACCGATGTACCACGCGAACGCGCTGGGCCGGCCGGTGACGGTGGACGAGGTCGCCGCCACCGTGGCGTGGCTGTGCGCGGACGCCTCCAGCGCCGTGACCGGGCAGATCGTCGAGGTCAGCGGCGGCGAGCAGGGGCTCAGCGAGAGCGTCGCGGCGCACCGCGAGCACGGAAGGGAGCGCCATGTCGAACTCGATCTACCATGACGAATACGGCACCATCAGCCACGACGGCGGAGTCGGCCTGCTGGAGCTGACCTGGTCCCCGGCGACCGACCACATCAGCGAGGCCGACTTCAAGGCGCTGATGGCCCGCTTCGCGCAGACCGCCGAGCAGGTGCCGACGAAGTACGTCGTGGTCGACGCGCGCGACCTGCACCACCGCCCGGACGCCGACTTCGACGGGTGGTACGACAGCAACGTCACGCCCTGCTTCGACCGGGCGGGCGTGGCGAAGCTGGCGGTTCTGATGCGCCCCGCCGAGGCGGCCGAGGCCGAACCCTCACCCGAGGGACCGGCGACGTTCCCCACGGCGTACTTCGACTCCATGCAGTCGGTGCGGGACTGGTTGCGCACCGGCTGACCCGGCCGGCCGCCGGGCACGATCAAGGCTCCGTTCGCGCCGCTCACCCGGCATGGACGGAGCCTTGGTCAGGTCCGGGGCGAGACGCACCCTAACAGAGCGCCATCACCAGTTCCAGACCTTTCGTTCATACCACCTGGCAGCTAAGAATTAGTGCGAACCGGACATACCGGCGGGAGAACTCCCGCCGGTTCGTACTACCAGAGGTGGGTGATGGTGGTGTCTGTGGATTCCTCCGCGGAAGTCGAGGTTGGACAGGCACAGTCGAGTCTCGCGGTCGCCGCGGCTCGCAACCTGGCGACGACGACGAAGTCGGCGCCCCAGATGCAGGAGATCTCGTCCCGGTGGCTGCTGCGCATGCTGCCGTGGGTGCAGGTCAAGGGCGGCACGTTCCGGGTCAACCGGCGGCTGAGCTACGCCGTCGGCGACGGCCGGGTCAGCTTCACCTCGATCGGCGCCCAGGTGAAGGTGGTGCCGCCGGAGCTGTGCGAGCTGCCGCTGCTGCGCGGCTTCGAGGACCTGCAGGTGCTGGGCACCCTGGCGGACCGGTTCACCCAGGCCGAGTACGCCCCCGGCGACGTGATCGTCGAGGCGGGACGCCCCGCCGACCAGGTGCACCTGATCGCCCACGGCAAGGTCAACCGGCTGGGCACCGGCAAGTACGGCGACAAGATCGTGCTGGGCGTGCTGGCCGACGGCGAGTACTTCGGCGACCAGGCGCTCACCCGGCTCGGCACCACCTGGGACGTCACCGTCAAGGCGGTCACCAGCTGCATCGTGCTGTCGCTGAACCGGGCCGCCTTCGACGAGGTGGTGCAGCAGTCCGACGCGCTGCGCGAGCACGTACGCCGGCTGCAGGCCAACCCGGTGCCCGCGCAGAACAAGCACGGCGAGGCGGCGATCGAGATCTCCGCGGGCCACGTCGGCGAGGCCCAGCTGCCCGGCACGTTCGTGGACTACGAGCTCACCCCCCGGGAGTACGAGCTCAGCGTCGCGCAGACCGTGCTCCAGGTGCACACGCGCGTGGCCGACCTCTACAACGAGCCGATGAACCAGATCGAGGAGCAGCTGCGGCTGACCATCGAGGCGCTCAAGGAACGCCAGGAGCACGAGCTGATCAACAACCGGGAGTTCGGCCTGCTGCACAACGCCGACCTCAAGCAGCGCATCCACACCCGCACCGGGCCGCCCACGCCCGACGACCTGGACGAGCTGCTCTGCCGGCGGCGCAGCTCGCACGTGTTCCTGGCGCACCCGCAGGCCATCGCCGCCTTCGGCCGCGAGTGCACCCGGCGCGGCATCTACCCGCAGGGCGCCGAGATCAACGGGCACACGGTGCCCGCCTGGCGGGGCGTGCCGCTGCTGCCCTGCAACAAGATCCCGGTCACCGCGAACCGCACCACCTCGATCATCGTGATGCGGCTCGGCATGGCGGAGCAGGGCGTGATCGGCCTGCACCAGACCGGCCTGCCCGACGAGTACCAGCCGAGCCTGTCCGTGCGCTTCATGGGCATCAACGACAAGGCCGTCATGTCGTACCTGGTCAGCGCCTACTACTCGGCCGCTGTGCTGGTCCCCGACGCGCTCGGGGTGCTGGAGAACGTGGAACTCGGCCACTGATCATGCCCCCAGGGGCACCCTGCCGACGCGTCAACACGTTGGACAGGGTGCCCCGCTTCAATGCAGAGGCTTTCTCGGAAGAGGTGGTACGACGATGAGCACCGTGGAGATGGCACGCGGCCAGTCCGCCCGTGACGTGCTGGCCTGGAGCCGCACGCTGGTCGACCCGGCGATGTGCGCCGCGATCGGCACGCTGAGACCGGCGATGCGGCGTATCGCGGGCTACCACTTCGGCTGGTGGGACGCCGACGGCACGCCCGCCACCCGCGACGGCGGCAAGGCGATCCGGCCCGCGCTGGTGCTGGTGTCCGCCGAGGCGGTGGGCGGGGAGGCCGCCGCGGCCGTGCCCGGCGCGGTCGCCGTGGAGCTGGTGCACAACTTCTCGCTGCTGCACGACGACATCATGGACGGCGACGTAACCCGGCGGCACCGGCCCACCGCGTGGACCGTGTTCGGGCAGGCCCCCGCCATCCTCGCCGGGGACGCGCTGCTCTCGCTCGGCTTCGACGTGCTCGCCGCCTGCGGCCACCCGGCCGTGCCCGAGGCCGGCCGCCGCCTCAACGAGGCCGTGCAGGAGCTGATCGACGGCCAGAGCGCCGACCTCGAATTCGAGGAGCGCGACGACGTACGCCTCACCGAATGCCTGTCCATGGCCGAGGCGAAGACCGCCGCCCTGCTCGGCGGGGCGTGCGGGCTCGGGGCGCTGCTGGGCGGCGGCAACGCCGCGCAGATCGCGGCGCTGACCGAGTTCGGCCGCCGGACCGGCCTGGCCTTCCAGTTCGTCGACGACCTGCTCGGCATCTGGGGGGACCCGGCGATCACCGGCAAACCGGTCCACTCCGACCTGGCCGGCCGCAAGAAGTCGCTGCCGGTGATCGCCGCGCTCACCTCCGGCACCCCCGCCGGGATCGAACTGGCCGCCCTCTACCGCAGGCAGGGCCCGCTCAGCCCCGCCGAGCTGGCCCACGCGGCCGACCTGGTGGACGCCGCGGGCGCCCGCGCCTGGGCCCGTGCCCGCGCCGACGCCCTGCTCACCCAGGCGCTACGCCGCCTGCACGCCGCCGACCTGTCCCTCGTCCCCGCCGCCCAGCTCCACGCCCTCGCCCGCCTGGCGACGCACCGCCACCACTGACCCCGTTCTGCCATTGACGTTGGCCTGTCCGGATGAGTTCGATCTCGAATTCTTCGTCCAGACAGGCCGACGTCGATCAAAAAGCGGGTCAGGCGAGGAGCGCCGCGAGTTTGGTGACCGTGTTCCAGTTGCGGGCGGTGGCGACCTGGACGCCGAGGCGCTCCTGGAAGAGCAGGTGGGTCAGTTTGGTATCGGCGGAGCCGTCGGGCAGCCACATGTGCACCTCGCGCTCCCCCGCCGCGAGCACCTCCCCCGCCTTGGCCACCGCCTCGACCTCGGCGAGCTTCGCCGGGTCGACCGTGCCGGACAGGAACACCACGAACTGCCGCGACGGGTTGGTCGCCACCGCGCCGAGCGGGTTGTGCGCCGTGATCCGGGCCAGGTCGGCGCCGTCGCGCACCAGGCAGCCGACGGACATGCCGAGTTCGGCCTCGATCGCCTGCTCCAGCTGCGCGGCAAGCGCCGCCTGGTCGGCGGAGTCGCTGGTGAAGACCACGTTGCCGCTCTGCAGCAGGGTCTTCACGTCGGTGTGACCCAGGCCCTCCACCAGCTTGCGCAGGTCGGCCATGGCGATCTTCTTGTTGCCGCCCACGTTGATCCCGCGCAGCAGGCCCGCGTAGCGCGTCATGACGCCACCGGCTGGCAGATCGCGCACCAGTACGAGTTGCGCCCGGCCAGCTCGCCGCGGCTCACCGGAGTGCCGCAGACCAGGCACGGCAGGCCGGGACGCCGGTAGACGTACACCTCGCCGCCGTGCCGGTCCACCCGGGGCGGGCGGCCCATCGCCTCGGGCTCGTGCTCGGGGCGCACCGTGTCGATCCGGCCGCTGAGCACCGCCTTGCCCATCAGGTCGACCAGGTCGGCCCACAGCTCGCGCCACTGCTCAGGGGTCAGCGTGCGGCCGGGTGCGGTCGGCGCGAGCCCGGCCCGGTAGAGCGCCTCCAGTACGAAGATCAGCCCCGTGCCCGCCACGATCGACTGGTCGAGCAGCAGCGCGGCCAGCGCGGTGCCGCTGCGGCGGATGCGCTCGTACGCCTGGTCGGGCTTGGCGTCGGCACGCAGCGGGTCGGCGCCGAGCCGGGCGCGCAGCGCGTCCACCTCGGGCGGGTCGAGCACCTCGCACGCGGTCGGGCCGCGCAGGTCGAGCCAGTGCCGGGTGTTGGCCATGCGCAGCCGCACCTCGCCGACCACCGGCGGCACGGGCAGGTCGCCGTCGGCGAACTTGCCGTAGAGGCCCAGGTGCACGTGCAGGCTGACGTCGCCGTAGTGGTGCAGCAGGTGCTTGCCGTACGCCTCGGTGTCCAGCAGCGTCGCGCCGTTCAGCCGCGCGGCGCCCTCGGCGAACCGGCCCTGCGGGCTGGCGACGGCGACGGGTTCCCCCGCGAACAGCTCGCGGTGCCGGTCGGCGAGCCGGCGTACGGTGTGTCCCTCGGGCATCGGTACACAGTAATCCGGCTCAGGGGCGCAGGTGCGCGCGCATCCGGGCGTACCCGTCGCGGATGGCGGCCTGCTCCTCCTCGCCCAGATGGTCGAACATGTAGGCGCGCACCGCGCTGACGTGGCCCGGGGCCGCCTCGGCGAGCTTGGCGGCACCGGCCTCGGTGAGTTCGGCGTGCATCCCGCGGCGATCGTCGTCACATTCCACGCGGCGCACCCAACCCGCGTCCTCCAGCCGGGTCACCGCGCGGGTCACGCCGCTGCGGGAGGTGAAGCTGGCATCGGCGAGGTCACGCATGCGCAGCCGTCGGCCGGGCGCCTCGCTCAGGTGGACCAGCAGCTCGTAATCGGTGAAACTGACCCCGGAGTCCGTTTCCAGCTGCCGGTCCAGCGCCTGGATCAGCAACCGGGTGCCTTCCAGGTACGCCCGCCACGTCTCCTGCTCGCGGTCGTCGAGCCAGCGCGTCTCACCCATGTCCTCAGTCTAGCGGGAATAGTTGACGGCGCAACAATGTCGTGTAGAGTGCACTCGTTGACGAAGCAACGACCCGATCGAAAGAAGGCACGGCCGTGAAGACCTCCACCGCCAAGCCCCGCCGCGAGCTCATCGACGTCCGGTTCGCCGACGAGCGGGCCAAGACCCGCATCGGCTGGCTCGACTCCAAGCACTCGTTCTCGTTCGGCCGCCACTGGGACCCGCGCAACACCCACCACGGGCTGCTGCTGGTCAACAACGACGACATCGTCACCCCGGGCTTCGGTTTCGAGACGCACCCGCACCAGGACATGGAGATCGTCACCTGGGTGCTGCGCGGTTCGCTGGTCCACCAGGACTCGACCGGCCACTCCGGCGTGATCTACCCCGGCCTCGCCCAGCGAATGAGCGCCGGCACCGGCATCCTGCACTCGGAGAAGAACGACTCCTGGCGGCTGGAGGGCGACCGCCACAGCGACCCGGTGCACTTCGTGCAGATGTGGGTGGTGCCCGACACCGACGGCATCACGCCCGGTTACGAGCAGCTGGAGATCGACGACGAGCTGCTGCGCGGCGGCCTGGTGACGGTCGCGTCCGGCATGAAGCAGCACGACGGCGCCTCCGCGATCCGGATCAAGAACCGGCACGCGGCGCTGCATGTCGCGCGGCTGCAGCCCGGGGACAGCGTCGAGCTGCCGCAGGCGCCGTACCTCCACTTCTTCGTCGCCCGTGGCGAGGTGACCCTGGAGCAGGCCGGCGGCCTGAGCGAGGGCGACGCGGTCCGCCTCACCGCCAGCGGCGGGCAGCGCATCACCGCCGTCACCGCCGCCGAGGTCCTGGTCTGGGAGATGCACGCCACCATCGTCGGCTGACCCGAGCCGCCGGACCCCCGGCCCGCGCCCTTTCGCGGCCGGGGGCCCGGCCCACCACCGGACCCCGTTGATCATCCGACTTGCCAGGCACACGGGCCTTCGCGGTCCGGAGATTCGCGCAGGTGCCAGGCAAGTCGGTCGATCTTGACGAAGGGCCGGCGCCCGGCGGGGAACCGAAGCCGGGGGCGATGGAAATGCGCTGGTCGCGTGGCGGGCGACCGGGCAGGATGGCCGGGTGCCAACGACCGTCTCCATCGCCCTCACCCCGCCAGACGACGACGCCGCCCGCGCCGCGATCCGGGACTACCTCACCGACATCGTGGGCCGCTACTACGGGCGCGCCGCTGCCGCGGCGGAGGTCGAGCGCGCACTCGCCGACGCCGCCCCGGACGACGCCTTCCTCGAACCGCCACACGGCCTGTTCTGGCTGGCCAGGGACGGTGACACGGTTCTCGGCTGCGCGGGCCTGCGGTTCACCGGCGACGGCATCGGCCTGGTCACGCGGGTATGGACGGCCCCGGCCGCGCGCCGTCGCGGCATCGCCTCGGCGCTGCTGACCACACTGGAAACCGCCGCTCGCGCGCACGGGCTGACCCGGCTGCGCCTGGACACCCGCAGCGACCTGGTCGAGGCACGGGCCCTGTACGCCCGGCACGGCTTCACGGAGATCCCGGCGTTCAACGACGATCCCTACGCCGACCACTGGTTCGGCAAGCGCCTCACCTGATCTGTTTTCGTGGACGCCTACCGTCGCCCTGGCGACGCGCTGAGCGTCCACAAAGACGGATCTTGCGGTGCCCGCCGCCGCGGCGCTGGTAGCGTGCCGCGGCGGATGCGACGGCGCGACGTGACGGGGAGACGCCCATGGCTGAGCTGACCGACCTGCAGGACCGTGCGATGCGGATCTGCGAGCTCTACGACGAGCTGAATCTGCGTACCCGTGGCCGGGTGTGGGACCGCGCCGACCTGATGACCGGCTTCGTCGGGGATGTCGGCGACCTCGCGAAGCAGGTGATGGCCGCGGAGGGCCGCCGTGACATGCCCGGCGGGCGGGAGGCGCTGGCGCACGAGCTGGCCCGACTGCCTGTGGTCGGTCCTGGTGCTGGCCCGCCGCTATGACTTCGACCTCGCCACCGAGTTCCACCGCACCATGGACCAGCTCGAACAACACGTCACCGGCCGCTTGGACGCCCTGCCGTCCAGCCCGTCGCACTGACCGTCCCGGCTTCGCCGGCCGCCGCGGAACCACACCACTTGAGCGATCGCTCAAATGCCCCTGCAGCGACTCTTGAGCCCCCGCCGAATGGCAGGCGTTGCCGACCCTGACGGCAGACACGGTGCGCAGCGACACGGCAGGAGTGCTGTTCAGCGGGGCAGTAGGCACGGCGCGCAGCGGCGTCCCGCGCAGCGCCGGAGGCTGAGCGGGACGCCCTCCCCCGTGTCCCGAAGCGACGCCCGGTGCACCGCGACGGCGAGAAGTTAAGAAGGTGCCCTTCCTCTACGGAAAACGATAAGAAGGTGCCCTTCCTTACCAAGCGAGGGTGTGGGGGCCGGTGGTGAGGGGGACGGTGCGGTCGGGGAGGGAGAGGGTGATCGGGGCGTCGGTCTCGACGTGCAGGTGGGTGTCGTCGGCGATGACCGTGACGCGGGCGTCGGCGCAGCGGAGGTTGCGGGTCCCGGTCGGAGGGTCGTGACCGGCCCTCCGACCGGGACCGATCGGCTACGCGACCTTCAGCTGCTCGTCGCCGAAGTCGGCGATGAGGCGCAGAGTACCGCCCATCGCGTCGATGTAGCGACTGAGCACGTCCCGGGTGGCGACGTCCCCCTTCTCGATCTGCGAGATACGCGCCACCGAGACGCCCATCCGCTCGGCGACCTGCTCCTGGGTCAGGCCCCGGCGTTTGCGCATCTCCGCGAGGCGCCAGCCGCGCACCTCGTCGAGCATCGCGCCCATCGCCGCATCGAACGCATCCCCGCCCCCGGCGGTCTCCACCGCGCGCTCCAGATTTCCGGTGTCGCGCCAGCGTTTAATCTCGGCCATCTCGGATCTCCCGTTCGCGCTCTTTCACGTACGTCGCATACCGCGACTCGGCCTCGGGTATCGCGCAGCGATACCAGCTCGCCCACTCGCCGGACTTGTCGCCCGCGATCAACAGGATCGCCGAACGCCACGGGTCGAAGACGAAGAGGATCCGGATCTCGGAACGCCCACCGGAGGGTGGACGCAGCTCCTTCATGTTGGCGATGTGACTCGCCGCCACGGTGTCCACCAGCGGCCGGCCCTCCGCCGGTCCGTTGCGCTCCAGCACCAGGATCGCCTGGTTCACCAGCCGATGGCTGTCACGGTCAGCCGCGTACAGATCGTCCAGAAAGTCTTCGACCTGTGAGGTCATCAGTATTTCCCACAGCATGTCACCCTCCCCAGGGTTAAGAAAATTCTAAACCCGAGGAGCGCGGCCGCACCATCCGGCCTGCTTGATCGCTGCCTCGTGTCACAAAGTGCGGCCCAGCCCCACCTTCTGACACGAGATCGCGATCATGGGCGGGCCAGCGCGGGTCGCGCCGCGCGGCGCGACCCGCGAGGCGGGCGCGC
The DNA here is from genome assembly GCF_018326265.1 of Catellatospora sp. IY07-71. GTDB lineage: Bacteria > Actinomycetota > Actinomycetes > Mycobacteriales > Micromonosporaceae > Catellatospora. The sequence goes on along the minus strand of NZ_AP023360.1, from coordinate 4,256,961 downwards.
GAGGCGGGCGCGGTCAGGGTTTGCGGAGGGGGTCGGTGGGGCGGCCGACGAGGGCGGCGAAGTCGGCCTCGTTGCGTTCGGCGAGGCGGGTATAGACGAGGCCCGCGCCGAACAGGAACGGGAACGACAGGATGCCCAGCAGCAGCCAGGGCAGCGGGATGCCGCCGACGTCGACCCGGGTGCCGGCGGGCCAGAGGGTGAACAGCAGCGGCAGCCCGCCCAGGGCCACCGCGACCACCCCGGCCAGCCGCAGCGCCAGCCCGAGCTGGACCCGAATCAGCTCGCGCACCAGCACGTCCCCGACGGGCGTCTGCTCGACCAGCTCGTCGTGCGCGCCGGTGCGCGGCCTGGCCCGGCGGTGTGCGGCCAGGTCCACCCGCACGCGATCGTTCACCCCGGTCACGCTACGCCCGGGTTGTTTCGGGACGTCGCGGGGTTTCCGCCCGCCGCGTTTCGGTGCCGTGTACCGCCTCGGGCGCGTGCAGCCGCAGCAGCATGGTGCCGACGGCGGCGGGCACCCGACGCCGGGTGGCCACCGACACGGTCACCATGACCACGAAGGACAGAGGCACGGTCCAGGCCGCGGGCTGGGCCAGCAGGTCGGCCGCCAGTCCGGGCGCGGGCGGCAGGAAGATCGTCCACAGTACGGCGACGACGGCGCTCCCGCCGCCCGCGAGGATCCCGGCCGCCGCCCCCATCGCGGTCAGTCCCCGCCACCAGATGCCGAGCACCAGCATCGGGCAGAAGCTCGACGCGGCCACTGCGAACGCCAGCCCGACCACCTGCGACACGTTCAGCCCGTGCACGGCCAGCGCGAGCACCGTCGGCACGGCCCCCGCGAACAGCGCGGCGGCCCGGAACAGCGGCAGCGGCCCCCACCCGGCCAGCCGTCCCCGGGCCAGCACGTCGTTGGCGAGCACCCCGGCGACGCTGGTGAGCAGGCCGTTCGAGGTGGACAGGAAGGCGGCGAAGGCCCCGGCCGCGACGAGCGCGCCGAGCAGATCGGCGGTCAGGCCGGGCCCGAGGGCCGCGCCGGGCAGCAGCAGCACCACGGTGTCGTTGCGCCCGGTGGCCAGCTCGGGGGTGTAGACGCGGCCGAGCACCCCGTACACGGTCGGGAAGAGGTAGAACAGGCCGACGAGGCCGAGCACGATGGTGGTGGTGCGCCGGGCCGAGCCGCCGTCTGGGTTGGTGTAGAACCGGGCGAGCACGTGCGGCAGCCCCATGGTGCCCAGGAACGTGGCCAGGATCAGGGAGTACGTGGCGACCAGGCCGCCGGTCGGGGCGAGCCACGGCTCGTCGACGGGGATGGCCGGTGCGCCGTCGTCACGCCAGCGGGCCAGCAGGAAGAACGCGGGCACCGCGATCGCGGTGAGCTTCAGCCAGTACTGGAACGCCTGCACGTACGTCGCCGAGCGCATGCCGCCGAACGCGACGTTGCCGGTGACGACCGCGCCGACCAGCACCACGCCGACCCAGCGGGGCGCGCCGGTGACGATGCCGAAGGTCAGGCCCGCGCCCTGGAGCTGCGGCAGCAGGTAGAACCAGCCGATGAACAGCACGAACGCGGTGGCCAGGCGGCGCAGCCGCGGTGAGGCGAGCCGGGCCTCGCAGAAGTCGGGCAGGGTGAACGCGCCCGAACGGCGCAGCGGGGCGGCCACGAACAGCAGCAGCGCCAGGTAGCCCGCGGCGAAGCCGACCGGATACCAGAGCATCTGGCCGCCGTACGCGAGGATCAGCCCGGCCACGCCCAGGAAGCTCGCCGCCGACAGGTATTCGCCGCCGATGGCGGCGGCGTTCTGGGTGGGGCTGACCATGCGCGAGGCGACGAGCAGATCGGAGGTGCCGCGCACCAGGCGCACCCCCCACGCGCCGATGGCGACCGTCGCCACGGTGACGGTCGCGATCGCGAGCAGGGCATAGGCATCCACGGCCGCTGGATCGTACCGGAGCACGGGGGTGGAGCGGGAGGGTCGGGCGTGGCACGATCGGGGCCATGTACCCAGCGCTGGGCGCCGCCGCCGTGGTGGCCGTGATCGCGGCGGCCGCCGTGGTGATGATGCGCGGCCGGCGCCGGGTGATCACGCCGGAGGAGCGCGCGACGTACCGGGTGCTGCACCTGGCGACGCTGGCCAGCGAGCCGCTGCGGCAGGGGCTGCGCGACGACACCGCCGCCCCGGCGGTGAAGCACCTGCGCACCCTGGTCGGGTCGGCGGGCCTGGCGCTCGCCGATCGCGACGGTTTCCTGGCCCACGACGGCGCGGGCGGGCACCACCAGCAGGCGCTGCTGGCCGCGGCGCAGCGGGCGCTGGCCGGCGGGCGGCCGGTGCTGCTGCGGCCCGAGGACCTGACCTGTGTACGCCTGGACTGCCCCGTGCGCGGCGCGGTGGCCGCGCCGGTGTCCAAGCCCGACGGCGGGGCCGGGGCGGCGCTGGTCGCGGTGACCGGGTCGCGCCCCTCGCCCGGCCTGGTGCGGGTGGTGCTGGAGACGGCGCACTGGGTGGGGCTGCAGCTGGAACTGGCCGAGCTGCAGGAGGAGCGGGCCCGCTCGGCGCGCGCGGAGGTGCGCGCGCTGCGGGCGCAGATCAGCCCGCACTTCGTCTACAACGCGCTGACCGCGATCGCGTCGTTCGTGCGCACCGACCCGGAGCGGGCCCGGGAGCTGATCCTGGAGTTCGCCGAGTTCACCCGCTACTCGTTCCGGGCGCACGGGGAGTTCACCACGCTGGCCGAGGAGCTGCGCTCGATCGACCGCTACCTGACCATCGAGCGGGCCCGGTTCGGCGAGCGGCTGCAGGTGCGGCTGCGGGTGGCGCCGGAGGTGCTGCCGGTGGAGGTGCCGTTCCTGTGCCTGCAGCCGCTGGTGGAGAACGCGGTGCGGCACGGGCTGCACCCGAAGCCGGGGGTGGGCACGATCCGGATCATCGCCGCGGACGCGGGCGCGGACTGCGAGATCATCGTGGAGGACGACGGGGTGGGCATGGATCCGGCGGTGCTGCTGGACGGCGACGGGTCGGCCGACGGCGACGGCGGGCAGCACGTGGGCCTGGGCAACGTCGACGACCGGCTGCGGGCGGTGTTCGGCGACGCGTACGGCCTGGTGGTGGAGACCGCTCCGCAGGCGGGGACGCGGGTCAGCCTGCGCATCCCCAAGTTCCGGGCGGTGCGCGCATGACGGGGAGATTGCGGGTGCTGGCGGTGGACGACGAGCCGCCGGCCCTGGACGAGCTGCTCTACCTGCTGCGCAACGATCCGCGGGTGGAGTACGTGCACAGCGCCGCCGACGCCGCGGAGGCGCTGCGGGTGCTGCACGAGTCCGAGGTCGACGTGGCGTTCCTGGACATCCGGATGCCGGGGCTGGACGGCATGGACCTGGCGCGGGTGCTGCAGCGCTTCGCCCGCTCCCCCGCGATCGTGTTCGTCACGGCGTACGACGACCGGGCCGCGGACGCGTTCGACCTGGGCGTCGTCGACTACGTACGCAAGCCGGTGCGCGCCGAGCGGATCGCCGAGTCGCTGCGCCGGGTGCTGTCGGAGCGGGCCGCGGTCGGCGAGCGCGCCGCGGCCGCCCCGGAGGCCGCGCCCACCGGCGACCCGATGATCCCGGTGGAGCTGGGCGGCGTGGTGCGGCTGCTGCCGCGCTCGTCGGTGTGCTGGGTGGAGGCGCAGGGCGACTACGCGCGGCTGCACACCACCGAGGGCTCGCACCTGGTCCGGGTGTCGCTGACCCAGCTGGAGGAGCGCTGGACCGACGCGGGTTTCCTGCGCATCCACCGCTCCTACCTGGTGCGCCTGGACCTGGTCACCGAGCTGCGGCTGACCGGCTCGGGCTACGTGGTGACCGTCGAGGGGCGGCAGCTGCCAGTGGCCCGGCGGCACACCCGCGCACTCAAGGACCGGCTGATCCGCCCCGCCAAGCAGCACTGGCACTGATCCACGGACCCGCCGCGCCCGCGTGCCGCCCGGCGGCCCGCGGGCGCCGTTCGTCGTACGTCGATCCGCCGCTGGGCGCGCGGGGGCGACCGCTCGGCGCGTACGTCGCGCAGGACGCTCCAGGCCCGTTCCGTGGTGAACATCACGGTCCTAGCCTGCGCTGAACCGCACCCTCCCTCCCCCTACCGAGGCTGGTGATTCACATGAGCGACGATGCACCGGACCAGTACGAGCGCATCCAGGCGAGCCCCGAGTTCGCCGGGCTGCGGCGCGCGCTGCGCCGTTTCGTGTTCCCGATGACCATCGCGTTCTTCAGCTGGTACGCGCTGTACGTGATCCTGTCGGCGTACGCCCGCGACTTCATGGGCACGGTCCTGTTCGGGAACATCAACGTGGCGCTGGTCTTCGGCCTGCTGCAGTTCGTGACCACGTTCCTGATCGCCTGGCTGTACGCCCGCTACGCCGACCGCAAGCTCGACCCGGTGGCCGAGGAGATCCACGCCCGGCTCACCGACGGCGAGGCCGACGCCGCGCAGCCCGTTGAGGAGGTCAGCCGATGAGCGCCCGTACCCTGACCATCGTCTTGTTCGTGGTGTTCGTGCTGTTCACGCTCGCGATCACGATCTGGGCGAGCCGGCAGACGAAGACCGCGACCGACTTCTACGCCGGCGGCCGGTCGTTCTCCGGGTTCTCCAACGGCATGGCCATCGGCGGCGACTACATGTCGGCGGCGAGCTTCCTGGGCATCGCCGGCATCATCGCGCTGTCCGGCTACGACGGCTTCCTGTACTCGATCGGCTTCCTGGTCGCCTGGCTCGTCGCGCTCCTGCTGGTGGCGGAGCTGCTACGGAACTCGGGCAAGTACACGATGGCCGACGTGCTGGCGTTCCGGATGCGGCAGACGCCGGTCCGGGTGGCCGCCTCGATCTCCACCATCGTGGTGTCGATCTTCTACCTGCTGGCGCAGATGGTCGGCGCGGGCGCGCTGGTGGCGCTGCTGCTGGGCATCAAGCCAGGCGCGCTCTTCCTGGGCATGGACGCCGGCACCGCGAAGATCGCCACGATCATCTTCATCGGCATCCTGATGATCGTGTACGTCACGGTGGGCGGCATGAAGGGCACCACCTACGTCCAGATCGTCAAGGCGTTCCTGCTCATGGTGGGCGCGGCGCTGATGACCGTGCTGGTGCTCGCCGCGTTCAAGTTCGACCTGTCCGGCCTGCTCGGCGAGGCCGCGGCCAAGTCCGGCAAGGGCGCCGCGTTCCTGGAACCGGGCCTGCGCTACGGCAAGGAGGTCGCGGGCGACGCGGCGCAGACCTTCTACAACAAGATGGACCTGTTGTCGCTGGGCATCGCGCTGGTGCTGGGCACGGCGGGCCTGCCGCACATCCTGATCCGCTTCTACACCGTGCCCAACGCCAAGGCCGCTCGCAAGAGCGTGCTCTGGGCGATCGGCATCATCGGCACCTTCTACCTGATGACGCTGGCGCTGGGCTTCGGCGCGGCGGCGATGGTCGGCGGCGAGGCGATCACCGCGCAGGACAAGGGCGGCAACACCGCCGCCCCGCAGCTGGCCCAGGCGCTCGGCGAGAAGTTCTTCGGCGGCACCACCGGCGGCGCGGCCATGCTGGCGATCATCGCGGCGGTGGCCTTCGCCACCATCCTCGCCGTGGTCGCCGGGCTCACCCTGGCCTCGTCCAGCTCGCTGGCGCACGACATCTATGCCAGCGTCATCCGCAAGGGCCAGGTCAGCGAGGGCGGCGAGGTGCGCGTGGCGCGGATCTCGGCGTTCGCCATCGGCGCGGTCGCGATCGTGCTGGCCATCTTCGCGCAGAGCCTGAACGTGGCGTTCCTCGTCGCGCTGGCCTTCGCGGTGGCGGCCTCGGGCAACCTGCCCGCGATCCTCTACTCGCTGTTCTGGAAGCGGTTCACCACGACCGGGGCGACCGCCGCCATCTACGGCGGCCTGATCACCGCCGTGGTGCTGGTGTTCTTCTCCCCGGTGGTGTCCGGCAGCCCGACCGCGATGTTCCCGGACTCCGACTGGCAGTGGTTCCCGCTGTCGAACCCGGGCATCATCTCGATCCCGGTCGGCTTCTTGTGCGGCTGGCTGGGCACGGTGCTGTCCCGCGAGCCCGCCGACGTGACCAAGTACGCCGAGCTGGAGGTCCGCGCCCTCACCGGCCACGGGGCGCACTGACCCGCCCCGCTGTTCATGAGGCTCCCGTCGCGCTGTACGAACAGCGCGACGGGAGCCTCGTTCGTGCGACGGCCGGGCGCTACGCGCGCGTCGGCGGTGCCGCGGTGATCGTGGAGACGAAGTGCGCCAGCTTGTCGTGCGACAGGTGCTGGGCCAGGTCGGCCTCGCTGATCATGCCGATGATCTGGTGATCCTCGATCACCGGCACCCGGCGGATCTTGTGCTGCTCCATGAGCCGGATGACCTCGTCCTCGTCGGCCCTCGAGTCCACCCAGATCGGCGTACCCTGCGCCATCTCCTTACACGTCATCGTGTTCGGATCCCCGCCGGACGCGATGCACTTCACCACGATGTCCCGGTCGGTGATGATGCCGCGCAGCTTGTCGTCGTTGCCGCAGATGGGCAGCGAGCCGACCCCCATGTCGCGCATCAGCTGCGCCGCGCGCGCCAGCGTCTCGCCCTCGGGCACGCACTGCGCCCCCAGGTGCATCATCTGCTTAGCGGTGGTCATGACATACCCCCTTAGCCAGTCCCTGGGGACATCCTTCCCCCGGACCGGGCGGCGGCGCAGGTCAATCGACAGACATGATCGCCGGGTGGCGCGGGTCGTTGACCGTCACGACCAGGTCCGCGAAGGTCTCCGGGGCCACCTCCGCCGCGTAGCGCTCGTACACGGGCAGTGTCCAGGCCAGGTCCGGGGGTGTCCGCCGGGCCAGCGCGGCCGGGGACAGCACCAGGTGCACGGCGAGCTCGAACGGCAGCCCCGACCCGAGCAGCAGGTCGCCACTGACCAGCACCACCCCGCCCGGCGGCAGGTTCAGGTAGGCCGCCCGGGTGGCCCGGTCGCGCCGTGCGTCCCACAGGCTCGGCAGCACCCGGCCGGTGCCGCCGGGTCCCGCCGGATCGAGCACCTCCCGGCGCAGCCCCGCCTCGTCGACCCAGCCCTCGTAGTAGGCGTCCGGGTTCGTACGCCCGAACTCCAGCCGCACCGACGCGGGCCGCAGGAAGTCGGCGGTGCGCACGTGCAGCGTGGCATGCCCGCGGGCGCGCAGCGGCCCGACCAGCGCCTCGGCCAGCCGGTCCGGCTCGGCCACGGGCGGCCCGTCGACCGCCACCCGGAACCACCCGTCCGCCGGCGCCGCCGCCGCGATCAGCTCCGTCAGCTCCTCGGCCAGCCCCTCCGGCGTCACAGGTCGCACTCGCACCCGCCCATCCTCCGCCACCGCACCGCCGGGCCCCTGCCCGGCCCGGCGTTGAGCGCGGTCTCGTGTCACGACATGCGGTCTCGCCACCGGGGGATGACGCCACGGAGGGGCGGCGAGTCCGGGCGGCCACTGTGGAGCGTGGGAGGATCCGGGGATGGCGACGGCGGAAGTGATCACGGTCCACGCGGGTGAGCAGCCGCCGGAGTGGTGGGACGCGGCGGTGTTCCTGGCCGGGCCGACGCCGCGCTCCCCCGAGGTGGCCTCCTGGCGGCCCGCCGCGCTCGCGGAGCTGGCCCGGCAGTGGGCAGGCCCGGGGCGGCTGGTGGTGTTCGTGCCCGAGCGGCCCGAGGGCGGCATGCCGCACGGCTGGACCGCCCAGGTCGACTGGGAGGACACCTGCCTGCACCTGTCCGACGTGGTGGCCTTCTGGGTGCCCCGCGACCTGGCCACGCTGCCCGGCTTCACCACGAACGTGGAGTGGGGCCGCTGGGAGTCCAGCGGCCGGGTGGTGCTCGGCGCGCCCGACGGCGCGCCGGGGATGCGCTACCTCGCCCACTACGCGGCCGAGCGCGGCGCGCCGGTCGCCGGCACGCTGGCCGACACCCTCGCCGCCGCGCTGGCGCTGCTCGCGGGCGGTGCACGGCGCGACGGCGGACACCGCGAGCTGCCGCTGCCGCTGTGGCGGGACGCGGGCGTACGCACCTGGCTGGCCGCGCAGGAGGCGGCCGGGCACCGGCTGCGCGCGGCCCGGGTGGCGTGGACCTGGCCCGGTCCGGACGGGCGGCCGTTCTGGTGGGCCGCGCACGTGGCCGTCGAGGTCCGCGGCGAGGGCCGGGTGAAGGACAATGAGGTGGTGATCGGCCGCCCCGACGTGAGCGCCGTGGTCGCCTACCTGCCCGCGGAGACGCTCCCGGACACGCTGGTGGTGCTCGTGCGTGAGTACCGCAGCGGCGCGGTGACCGGCGACGGGCGGGTGCACGAGCTGCCCGGCGGCTCGCAGCCCGGCGCCGCCGACCCGCGCCAGACGGCCGTCGAGGAGCTGGCCGAGGAGACCGGGCTGCGGGTCGAGGCGGCCCGGCTGCGCGCGCACGGGGTGCGCCAGCCCGCCGCGACCGTGTCGGCGCACCGGGCGCACCTGTTCAGCCTGGAGCTGACCGAGGCCGAGGCGGACGCGCTGGCCGACGGCCCGCAGGAGCACGGGGTGGCCGCCGACGGCGAGCGGATCACGCTGGAGCTGCGCACGTACGGCAGCCTGCTGGCCGACCCGGACGTGGACTGGAGCACGCTGGGCATGGTCACCGCGGTGCTCGCCGCAGGCTAGTCCGCGAGCGCGGACAGCACCAGCCGGGCGGTCTCGGCGTCCGGCGCGACCAGGAACGGCAGCCGGTTGCCGCCGCCGATGCGCACCTCGCCGCCGTCGGCGGTCATGGCGACTCCGCCGGCCTCGGCGTGCAGCAGCAGCCCGGCCGCGTGGTCCCAGGGCAGCTCCCACCTGATCACCATGGCGGTGCGGCGGCCGCTGGCGAGCTGGATGTACTCCAGCCCGGAGGTGTCGAAGAAGGACAGGGCGACCCCGTGCGCGCTCAGGCGGTGGTAGCCGGCGCGCTCCTCGGGCCGCCACCAGATCGGTGGCGAGACCGTGACGTCCAGGTGGCGCAGGGTCGGCGGGACGGGCCGGACGCGGACGCGCTGCCCGTCGACGTACGCGCCGCCGCCCGCGACGGCGACCGCCATCAGGTCCATGACCGGCGCGAACGTCCACGAGGCGAGTAGCCGTCCGCGGTGCGCGAGCGCGACCAGCGTGGTGAAGCGCGGGCTGCCGCTGACGAAGTTGTGCGTGCCGTCGATCGGGTCGACGATCCAGGCGGGCGCGTCGCCGCCGATCGCGGCCAGCAGCCCCGGGTCGGCGGCCACGCCTTCCTCACCCACCATGACCGAGCCGGGCACCAGCGCGGTCAGGTGCCGGGCCAGCTCCTCCTCGGCGGCGCGATCGGCGACGGTGACCAGGTCGGTCTCCGACGACTTGTACGCGATGTCGGCCGCCGCCAGCCGGCCGAACCTGGGCAGGATCTGCTCCGCGGCGACCCGGCGCACCGCCGCCTCGACCTCGGCCACCTCACGCGCGCTCAACATGTCGCCCAGCGTGCCACCGCCCCACCCCACGCCGCACCCCGGGTGACCCCAGCAAAAGGAAGGGCACCTTCTTATCGTTTTCCGATGTAGAAGGTGCCCTTCCTAACTTCTCAGGGGATTGGCAGGAGGTGGAGTGTCGCCTTTCGGGGGTCAGGATCGTTATTACGGCGTGATCTTCCGGGTGCCTCCGCGGTCCGCTCTGCTGGCCGGTCTGTCCCGCAGGTCGGTGGACCTGCTGCTGCCACGTGTCAAAGGTAGGGACGGGGCAGGTGAGCGGTGGGCGCGGTCCGCGATCCGATGGCACCTGACCAGGCGGTACGGCCTGGACGGGCTGCACCTGACGCCGACCGCCGACGGGCCGGTGCTGGCCCGTCCGGTGCCCGGGATCACCCCGCTGGAGGCGCGGCGGCGCTGCCTGGAGACGGTGCTGGCGGTGCTCGCCGACGCCGGGGTGGACCACTTCTGCGTACGCGGCTACGACGACCGGGCCGCCGCCGTGGCGATCAGCTCGGGGCCGCGCCGGGAGGCCTGGGCCGCCCTGCGGCGCGAGGCGCTGCGCCGGCCGCTGTTCGTGGCGCCGGTGACCGACGGCGGGGTCGGCACGCCGCTGCCCGCGACCTCGAACCACGCCTGGCGGCTGCTGTCCGGGCAGCGCGTGATCCGCCTGATCCAGTACTTCTGCGACCCGTCGGGCAACCTGCTGTTCGGCCCGGAGCACGGCTGCGACCTGGAGGTCTGGTCGCGCACCCCGCAGGGCCCGCTGCACGCGCCGCGGCCCAACCGGTGCGCCGACTTCGTGCCCGCCGACGGCTCGCGGGTGACCCTGGACGAGGCGAAGTTCACCCGGCTGGCGTCGGCGTACGCCGGGCCGCAGCCGCAGCGGCCCACCCGGGCCGAGTTCGCGGGCACCCTGCTGGACGACGTCACCTTTCCGGTGGACGTGGTCTACACCTGGGTCGACGACGCCGACCCGGCCTGGCGGTCGCGGCGCGACACGGCCCTGGGCGAGCAGCGCGCGCCGCTGATGACGCAGGCCGCCGGGGCCGCGCGCTTCGCCAACCACGACGAGCTGCGCTACTCGATGCGCTCGCTGCACCTCTACGCGCCGTGGGTGCGCCGGATCTGGCTGGTCACCGACGACCAGGTGCCGTCCTGGCTGGACGGCTGCCACGAGCGGGTGACCGTGGTCAGCCACAAGGAGGTGTTCGGCGGGGCGGGGCGGCTGCCGACGTTCAACTCACACGCGATCGAGACCCGGCTGCACCACATCGACGGGCTGGCCGAGCACTTCGTCTACTTCAACGACGACGTGTTCGTCGGCCGGCCGCTCAGCCCGCTGAAGTTCTTCCAGCCCAACGGCCTGTCGAAGTCGTTCCCGTCCAAGGGCAAGGTCGACCCGGGGCCGGCGGCCGGGCACGACCTGGCGTCGACGGCCGCGGGCAAGAACAACCGGGAGCTGATCGCGCGCGACTTCGGCCGGCACCTGACGTACAAGATGAAGCACGTGCCGCATCCGCTGCGCCGCGACGTGCTGGCCGAGATGGGCGAGCGGTACGCCGCCGAGCTGGAACGCACCGCGGGCAACCGGTTCCGCGACCCGTCCGACCTGTCGCTGGTGTCCTCGGCGTACCACTACTACGCTCTGGCCACCGGGCGGGCTGTCCTCGACCGGATCAGGAGCACCTATGTCAGCCTGGCCGCCCCGGATGCGAAGGCCGCGCTGACCCGGATGCGCACCAGGCGTGACCATGACGTGTTCTGCGTCAATGACGAGGAGGGCACACCGGAGCAGCGTGCCGCGCGGCATCGCCTGCTGCACGGCTTCCTGACCGCGTACTTCCCCGTGGCCGCGCCGTGGGAGCTGCCACCGCCCGCCTTACCACGACAGGACAGGTGACCTTTGCACCGTCGTACCGCGCTGAGCGCCCTGCTGCTGGCCGGCGGCGGCGCGATCGCCCTGGGGCTGGGCCGCCCCTGGGAACGCGTCTGGTCCGCCGAGGCGGCGCGGCAGGCCGCGTTCCTGAACGTCTGCGCCCACCCCGACGACGACCTGTATTTCCTCAACCCGGACGTGCTGCAGGCGCTGGCCGAGGGGTGCCCGGTGACGAGCGTCTACCTCACCGCGGGCGAGGCCAACGGGGTCAACGCCCCGCAGGACGACGAGCCCGACTACGAGGGGTACGCCGCCGCGCGCCAGTACGGCATCCGGGCGGCGTACGCGGCGATGGCGACCGGGGACCGCGACGCCGCGTGGCGGCGGGAGGTGCGCAGGCTGCCCGGCGACGTGGTCTTCGAGACGGCCACGCTGGCCGCGAAACCGCACGTCACCTTGGCGTTCCTCAACCTGCGCGCGCCGCTGGACGCCGCGGACGGCGGGTCCAACCGGCTGGCCTGGCTGTGGACCGGGCGCCGCGACGAGCAGCCCTACCTGCGGCCCACCGACAGCCCGCTGCCCGCGCCGGGCCGGCTGCGCCGCGACGACGTGCTCGCCGTGCTGGCCTCGCTGCTGAGCACCGGCGCGCCTACGGTGGTGCGCACCCTCGACCCGGCCCCGGAGCACCTGAAGTACGACGCCGACGACGGTGCGGACTACTCCGACCACCAGGACCACCTTTACGCGGCGTACTTCGCCTACGAGGCGGTGCGGCGGCACCGGGCCGCGGGCGGGCCGGCCGTGCAGGTGCAGAGCTATCGCGGTTACTTCAACAAGTACTGGCCACGGAATCTCAGCCCGGCCGTCTACGAGCGCAAGTTCTCCTATCTCGACATCTACGGCTGGGCGGACGGGCACGACTGCGGTGTGCCGTACGGGTGCGGCGACCTGCAGGTGGGCGCCGGTGCCCGGAACAAGCGCTACGGCCGCAGCCAGACCTACCGCCACCCGGGCGGCACCGCCTGGCTGGTCCCGTACGCGGGTGGGCTGTCGGCGTTCGCCGTGTTCGCGGGCACCGCGGTGATGTGGCGGCGCGACGCGGGCGAGGCGGACTGGGCCGCGCCGGTGCCGGTCGGCGGGCAGCACCTGGTGCCGCACCTGGACACGGTGCTCACCGCCGACGGCCGGCTGCACCTGTTCGGGGTGCGTCAGGAGCTGGACGTGGCCGGGCCGCGGCTGGTGGTCGTGCACGGCGTGCAGGAGCGGCCCGGGGCCGGGTTCACCTGGACCGACGTGGGCAACCCGGACGCGGGCGGCGACCCGGTCCGGGCCCGCGAGCTGGGCATGCCGTACGCGGTGGCCGACGCGGGCGGCGGGCTGACCCTGTTCGTGCGCGACTTCTCCCGCGGGGTCAGCGTGCGGCAGGCCACCCCCGGCGGCGGCTGGGGCCCGTGGACCGGCCTGGACGGCGGCGGCGTCCGGGACGCGCTGGTGGCGGTCACCGCGGGCGCCCGCACCGACCTCTACGCGGTGACCGACGACGAGCTGGTGTGCTGGACCAGGGAGAGCCCCGGCGGCCGCTTCGGCAGGCGGCGGACGCTGCTGCACGGATCGATGGACGGCACCCTGGCGGTGGCCCGCACGCTGAACGGGCAGGACGGGCCCGTGCTCGCCGGGCAGGCCGACGGGGCCACGCTGACCATCGCGCAGGACACCGGCGCTTCGACGGTGAAGGCCAACGGCGGCACCGGCGCGGTCGCCGGGCTGCTGCGCGACGGGCTGCTGCGGCTGGTGCGCCGCAACGACGAGGGACGCGTCGACGTCACCGAGCCGCACCCGCCCGGCGAGCCGCCGGTCTGGCACGGCTCGGGAGTCCTGTTCACCGGCGCGCCGGCGGTCGCCGTGGACGCCGGTGGGACCGCGTACGCCGCGGTCCTCGGCGTGGACGGGCACCTCTGGACCTGCCGGCTCGACGGATCCGGCACGAAACTCGCCTGGCGCGCCGCCCCCGGCCCACCCACGCTGTCCCAGGTGTGAGCGAGGTTTCCCTTCGTTACCAACCGGTACGCCAAGAATGTCCATTCTGCCGCCTTGACCGCCGCCGCTCTCTTAGCGTGATCGTGGGCGTCAGCACAGCGCTGAGGCCAGCCCGAGGAGGCTCGCAGCAATGGCGAAGAACAGCAACCGACCCGACCACGACTCCCGCGCCGACCGCGCCGAGAACGCCCCGCACGCGGGCGCCTCGCAGCAGCAGGCGACCGCCGGCATGAGCGCGCACACCACGAACCACGAGGGCGCCGAGCATGAACAGGCGGCCACCGCCACGATGCAGCGCAAACAGCAGCACGAGGGCGCCTCGCCGACCACCATGAAGTCCAAGAAGTCCAACCAGCCCAAGCACAACCAGCCCAAGCGCTGACCCTGGGCTCCCGGGGCGGGCCGCGACTGCGTCGCGACCCGCCCCTCTCCCCTGCCGCGCCGATCTTGCGTGACCTGTGGGGACGACACGCCCCTTCCGGGCATATCCCCAACACTTCGCGCAAGATCGTCATGATCTAGGGCACCCGAGGGAGTGAGGCGGGTCACCGGGTGAGGGGAGGCGGGGCTGGCGCTGCGGCAGGCCGGGGCGGCGACGTGAGACTATTTACGGACCATGGCGCTTACTGATCACCTCCCCGGCAGCACCGACCCTGACTCGCTGTTCGACGCCTTCTCCACCTGGGTGTCCGAGCAGGGCATCTCGCTCTACCCCGCCCAGCAGGAGGCGCTGATCGAGATCGTCTCCGGGGCGAACCTGATCCTGAGCACCCCCACCGGCTCCGGCAAGAGCATGGTGGCGCTCGGCGCGCACTTCGCGGCCATGGCCCAGGGCAAGCGCACCTTCTACACCGCGCCGATCAAGGCGCTGGTCTCGGAGAAGTTCTTCGCGCTGTGCGCGGCGCTGGGCCCGGAGAACGTGGGCATGATGACCGGCGACGCGGCGGTCAACCCCGACGCCCCGGTGATCTGCTGCACCGCCGAGATCCTGGCCAACCTGGCGCTGCGCGACGGGCCGGACGCCGACGTGGGCCAGGTCGTGATGGACGAGTTCCACTTCTACAGCGAGCCGGACCGGGGCTGGGCCTGGCAGGTGCCGCTGCTGGAGCTGGAGGACGCGCAGTTCGTGCTGATGTCGGCCACGCTGGGCGACGTCTCCCGATTCGTGGAGGACCTCACCCGGCGTACCGGGCGGCCCACCGCCGTGGTCAGCTCCGGCGAGCGGCCGGTGCCGCTGATCCACTCGTACGTCACCACGCCGCTGCACGAGACCATCGAGGAGCTGCTGTCCACCAAGCAGGCCCCGGTGTACATCGTGCACTTCACCCAGGCCGCGGCTCTGGAGCAGGCCAGCGCGCTGATGAGCATCAACATGAGCACGCGCGCCGAGAAGGACGCCATCGCCGAGCTGATCGGCAGCTTCCGGTTCACCGCCGGCTTCGGCAAGACCCTGTCCCGGCTGGTCCGCCACGGCATCGGCGTGCACCACGCGGGCATGCTGCCCAAGTACCGCCGCCTGGTGGAGCAGCTGGCCCAGGCCGGGCTGCTCAAGGTCATCTGCGGCACGGACACCCTCGGCGTCGGCATCAACCTGCCCATCCGCACCGTGCTGTTCACCGGCCTGAACAAGTTCGACGGCCAGCGCATGCGGCTGCTCAAGGCGCGCGAGTTCCACCAGATCGCCGGACGCGCCGGGCGGGCCGGCTACGACACCCTCGGCACCGTCATCGTGCAGGCGCCCGAGCACGTCGTCGAGAACGAGAAGGCCGTGGCCAAGGCCGCGGGCGACCCGAAGAAGCTGAAGAAGCTGGTCAAGAAGAAGCCGCCGGAGGGCTTCGTCGGCTGGGCCCAGCCGACCTTCGAGCGCCTGGTCAACGCCGAGCCCGAGCCGCTCACCTCCAGCTTCCACGTCAGCCACGCCATGGTGCTCAACGTCATCGAGCGCGGCGGCGACGCCTTCGACAACATGCGCCACCTGCTCACCGACAACCACGAGACCCCCGCCGCGCGCCGTAAGCACATCCGCCGGGCGATCTCGATCTACCGGGCGCTGCGCACCGCGGGCATCGTCGAGCAGGGCGCGGACGGCCGCATCCGGGTCACCGACGTGCTCCAGCTCGGCTTCGCGCTCAACCAGCCGCTGTCGCCGTTCGCGGTGGCCGCCATCGAGCTGCTGGACAAGAACTCCCCCGGGTACGCGCTCGACGTCGTGTCGATCATCGAGGCCGTGCTGGAGGACCCCCGGCAGATCCTCTACGCCCAGCAGGACAAGGCCAAGGGCGAGGCCGTCGCGCAGATGAAGGCCGACGGCATCGAGTACGAGGAGCGCATGGCGCTGCTCGAGGGTGTGACCTGGCCCAAGCCGCTCGAGGAGCTGCTGGAGGTCGCGTTCGAGTCGTACCGCAAGGGCCACCCGTGGGTCGACGACCACCGGCTGTCCCCCAAGGCGGTGGTACGCGACATGTTCGAGCAGGGCATGACCTTCACCGAGTACGTCAGCTTCTACGGCCTGGCCCGCTCCGAGGGCCTCGTGCTGCGCTACCTGGCCGACGCGTACCGGGCGCTGCGCCAGACCGTGCCCGAGGACGCCAAGACCGAGGAGCTGCACGACGTCATCGAGTGGCTCGGCGAGCTGGTCCGCCAGGTCGACTCCAGCCTGCTCGACGAGTGGGAGCAGCTCACCAACCCCGGCGCCCCGCCGGTCGAGGCCGCCCCGCCCGCCGTGACCCGCAACGTGCGCGCGTTCCGCGTCCAGGTCCGCAACGCCCTGTTCCGCCGCGTCGAGCTGGCCGCCCGCCGCCGCTGGGACCTGCTCGGCGAGCTGGACGCCGAAGCCGGCTGGGACAGCGACGCCTGGCGCGACGCGCTGGAGCCGTACTTCGAGCTGTACGACGAGATCGGCATCGGCCCCGACGCCCGCGGCCCCGCCCGCATCATCATCGAGCAGGGCAAGGACGTCTGGAAGGTCCGCCAGATCCTGGACGACCCCGACGGCCACCACGACTGGGGCATCAGCGCCGAGGTCGACCTGGCCGCTTCCGACGAGGCCGGCCAGGCCGTCCTCACCATCACCGACGTAGGCCAACTAGGCGCCTAACCGCCCCGCGCGGCGCCGCCCCGTCCCGCCCCGCGCGGCGCGGCGCGGCGCGGCGCGGCGCGTGACCAAGATCGCTGTCTCGTGTCGAAACCTGTGGTCCTAGCCCAGCTTTCGACACGAGACACTGATCTCCAACCCGCCCACCCCGCTCCGGCCAAGCGAAGATCGCCGTTTCGTGTCGAAACCTATGGCCACACCACACTTTCTGACACGAAACGCCGATCTTGAACGCGCGCCCGCCTCGACGCGGCACCGACCGCCGAGCCCCGCCCACCCCCTCCTCGCCAGCCCGCTTTGAACGGCAGGCCCGCACGAAGTCAGGCGGACCGCGAGGTATACAGCCGCGAACTCGCCGTCACATTGGACAGCAGACTCGACCCGACCAGCACACCCAAAGACACCGCCACCACGGTCAGAAACGCCGTGATCAGATTCGACCGCCCCGTAGCCGACAGCTCCACCAGCCCCGTCAGGCCACTGACCCCCACCAGGCTCAGCGCCCCCGGCACCAGCAGCCAGAACGACGGCAGGAACACCACCTGCGCAGGCGGCCCACCCAGCCGCTGCACCGCGTTCGCCAGCGGCACGATCAGCAACCCACCCACGAACGCCGCGAACACACCACCGGTCCACGACCCCACCAGGAACTGCGCCCCGTACGCCAGGAACAGCGTCACGATCAGCCAGGGCAGCGACCGCGACGGCGCCGCACTGTTCAGGTAGATCCCGACCCCGAAGACCAGCACCCCCACCCACGGCGCCCACTGCCCGAGCTGCTCCGGCACCGGCACGTCCTGCACCGGCCCCGCGAGCTGCATCCCCGCATAGATCCCGAACGTGAGCAGCAGCAGCACATACACGCTGGACACGAGCCGGCTCGCGCCACTGATGATCGACCGGGTGACCATCTCCTGCGCCCCCAGCGTGAGCGCCGCTCCCGGCAGGAAGGTGGCCAGCGGCGGAATCAGCAGACTCGCCGGATCCGCCCCCAGCTCAGGGCTGTACCGATACGCCAGAAACGTCACCAGCATCGCCGCAGCCACCGGCAGCGCGAGCGAGAGCACCTGCACTCGCTCGGCCACCAGCCGCAGCACGCCCACCAGCAGCCCGAGCAGCGCCAGGCTGACCAGCGCCCGCCCGTCCCGGACGAACAGCAGCCCGATCCCGACGGTGAGCACCCCGTGCCCGAGCACCGGGACGAGGTTCCCGTGCCGGGGCGGCGCGTCGAGGATGTCCCGCACCTTCACGATCCCCTCGGCGGGCGGAATGGGCGCGGCTTTGACCTGCTCGAACAGCTTGTACAGCTGATCGATCTGGTCCAGCCGCAGCGGCGGCCCGTCGGCGTTGGCGAAGTCCACGACCACCCCGCCCCCGCCCCGCGACCGCACGAACACCCCGGTCGGCACGACGAGGAACTCCACGTCGTCCACCCCGTACGCGTCGGCGAGGGCGACCAGCTCGTCGGGGATCCGGTTGGCCGACTCCCCGGCCAGGCAGAGGGCCACCCCGCACTGGCGGAGGAACTCAAGCAGATTCTCGGGCGGCACGCTCACCGCGGAAGTATGAATCACCCCACCCCGCCCGCACATCCCCCGCCGTCCAGCATGCGGGAACCCGCCGGCGGGCGGATTGGGGCGCGCCCGGTGGGGCGAAAGCGGACAATGAACGCATGAGTGGTGAGCATGCGATGGAGTGGGAGCTGCAGCAGGTCGACTCGATGATCGCGGAGCTGCGCAGCCAGGCCCAGCAGATCCGGGACGAGGTCGGCAACCGGGAGGACGGCCCCGGCGACCCGGGCGACACCAGCCTGCTGATCAGCAGCGCCGAGGAGCAGGAGGCGCTCATCGCGGTGCTGGAGGACCGCCGGGGCAAGCTGCGCGAGCGCCTCGGCCGGGGCGCCGAGTAGGCCCCGGTCAGGCGACTCCGGCCGGGCGGAACTGGACGCTGACCCGGGGACCCACGTGACGGGCCGTCTTGGGAATGCAGTGCTCCCAGGTGCGCTGGCACGAGCCGCCCATCACCACCAGATCACCGTGGCCGAGCGGAAAGCGGATGCTGTGCTCGCCGCCGCCGCGCGGGCGCAGCATCAGCGGGCGCGGCTCGCCGAACGACACGATCGCGACCATGGTGTCGCTGTGCGAGCCGCGCCCGATGGTGTCGCCGTGCCAGGCCACGCTGTCGCGGCCGTCCCGGTACAGGCACATGCCCGCGGTGGTGAACGGCTCACCCAGCTCGGGCCCGTAGTACGCGTTGAGCGCGGCGCGGGCCTGCGCGAGCAGCGGGTGCGGCAGCGGCTCGTCGGCGCCGTACCAGCGCAGCAGGCGGGGGACGTCGACCTCGCGCTCGTACATCTCACGCCGCTCGGCGCGCCAGTCGACCTGCTCCAGCAGGACCTCCAGCACCTGCTCGGAGCCGCCGACCCAGCCGGGCAGGTGGTCGACCCAGGCGCCCCGGGTGAGCGGCTGCCTGGTCACCGCTCCGGCCAGCGGCCCGAGGGTGGCCCGCTCGGCGAGATCGAACATCGACGGCTGGTGTGCGTGCCCCATGAACAGGCATTCTACGCCGACTTCGAACAGCAGTACCAATCCACGGAATTCGCTGGGGGTGGGTGTGCGGCGAACCGGACGCCAGGGCATGATGGCTGCCTAAGCGCTCCCAGACGGTGAATCCAATCCCGACGGTGCCATGTGGTGTCTAACCGGCCGACAGGGATAGACGGGGATAGTATCCGCGCGGAAGTCGCAACCTGGGAGCCGACTGAGGGTGTCGCATGAGGCCGCTGGAAACCACCGACCCGCACTCCATCGCGTCGTACCGCCTGGTCGGCGTGCTCGGCGGGGGCGGCATGGGCCGCGTCTACCTGGGCCAGTCCCCCAGCGGCCGGTACGTGGCGATCAAGGTGATCCGGCCGGAGCTGGCCGCCGACCCGGTGTTCCGGCGCCGGTTCAGCCGTGAGGTGGCCGCCGCGCGCATGGTGAACCCGCTGTTCACGGCCGCGGTGGTGGACGCCGACACCGAGGCGGTGTCGCCCTGGCTGGCGACCACCTACATCGAGGGGCCGAGCCTGGAGCAGCGGGTGCTGTCCGGCGGCCCGCTGGACGTGTCCGCGGTGAAGACCCTGGCCACCGGCCTGGCCGAGGCGCTGTCCTCGATCCACCGGGCCGGGCTCACCCACCGCGACCTCAAACCCGCCAACGTGCTGCTGGACGACGCGGGCCCGCACATCATCGACTTCGGCATCGCGCTGGCCTCCGACGCGGAGCGGATGACCACCGGCGTCAACGTGGGCACCCCGTCGTACATGGCGCCGGAGCGCATCCAGGGCGAGGACTCCGGGCCGCCGGGCGACGTGTTCTCCCTCGGCGCGACGCTGTACTTCGCCGCCACCGGCCGGACGCTGATCTCGGGCGGGAGCATGTTCGAGCAGATCAACCAGGTCACCCAGGGCCGCTTCGACCTGAGCCCGGTGCCGGCCGAGGTGCGGCCGTTCATCGTGCGCTGCATCAGCCTGCGCCCGTTCGACCGGCCCACCGCGCGCGAGCTGTCCCGCATCCTCATCGGCACCGGGGTCTCCACGCCCGTGCCCGGCTGGTTCCAGCCCCGGATCGCGCAGCTGCCCGGGATGCCGGCGCTGCCGGTGCCGCCGGCGCCCACCTGGGGCACGCCGAAGCTGTGGCAGCGCCGGCCGATCCTCGTCGGCGGGGCGGTCGGCCTGCTCGGCCTGGCTGCTGGCGGGGCGTGGGCGCTGTCGCAGGACGGCACGGAAACGCCGCAGACCGCCCCGACGGCCGCAGGGCTCGGCGTATCGCCGAGCGCCGCGGTGACGGCCGGGTCGGTGCTGTGGACGTACGCCTCCCGGACCCGCAACGCGCCGCGCCGCCTGGTGATCGGGGAGTCCGGCCGGATCGCCGGCACCGACGGGCCGCGCGTGTTCGCCGTCGACCCGCCCACCGGCGGGCAGGCGTGGAGCATCCCGCTGGACATCGAACCGCTGGACGTGCACGACTGGGGGTCGGCGGTGCTGGCCGTCTCCGGGCGGCAGGCGTGGCGGATCGAGACCGCGTCCGGCGTCAAGAGCTTCGGCATCGACACCGGCGGCATCGTACGCGAGCTGGCCGTCGCGCCGGACCGCGTGTTCTTCGACGTCAGCGCGCCGCAGGGCCCGCAGCTGCGGGCGTTCAACCGGGCCGGCGCCCAGCTCTGGCAGGAGCCGGTGCAGGAGACGCCGCTCGTGGCGGACACGGAGTGGCTGGTCACCCGCCGGGAGCTGAACGGCGTCGGCTGGCTCACCCTGCGCGAGGCGGCGACCGGCCAGCAGCGCTGGAGCGTGCGCTACACCTTGCCGCCCAAGGAGCAGGGTCAGGGACCCGGCGGCCCCGGCGGTCCAGGTGGACCCGGTGACGGCGGGCCGCCCGGCGGCCCGCCGCCGCCGGACGAGGGCTGGCGCCGGGCCGAAGCGCGGCTGGGCCGGACGGACGTGATCTTCCGCGACGGCAACCACGTCCGGGTGCTGCGGCTGTCCGACGGCGGCGAGCGGTGGACGAAGACCTGGGAGCGGCCGGTGGTGAGCCTGGCGGTGATCGGCGACACCGTGGTGCTGGGCGCGGACCGGATCGTCGGGCTCCGGCTCGGCACCGGCGTGGAGATCTGGGGCAAGAACCTGCGCGGCGCCCGGCTCACCCCGGCGCCCGACGGCAGCCTGGTCTACGCGATCGCGGCGGACAACGTGGCCGCGTTCGACGCCGAGGGCCGCACGCCGTGGAACGGCACGCTGCCGGGCCTTCAGGAGGGCGACGTGCAGCGCATCGTGATCCGCCATCCGGTGGGGTACGCGGTGCTGGTCCCGCCGCCGTTCCCGGAGCGCGCCGACGTCATCGCCTTCGCGCTGGAGCCCCGTCGCTGATCAGCCGCTGATCAGCGATCGCTGGCGTGGTCGTTCTCCTTGTGCACCGCCTGCGCGGGCACCCGGGCCGCGACCAGCGCGTCACGGATCTCGGTGAGCAGCCGGATGTCCTCGGTCACCGGGGCCGGCTCGGGCTCCTTGCCCTTGTTGCGCCGCTCGGCCAGCTTGTTCATCGGCAGCACGACCAGGAAGTACAGCACCGCCGCGGTGAGCACGAAGGCGATCAGCGCGTTGACGAACGCGCCCCAGGCCACCGGGTTGTCGTCGTGCACGAGCGGGAACGAGCCGCCGGCTCCGTCCGGCTTGGCGCCGACGAGGTTGATCAACGGTTCCAGGAACGACTTCGTGAACTGGGTGACGAGCGAGGAGAAGGCGGCGCCGATGACCACACCGACCGCGAGGTCCACGACGTTGCCGCGCATGACGAAGTTCTTGAAACCGTTCAGCATGCCGAACACCGTATCCGAGAACGCCGGGTTCCTGACGGGTGCGACACCGTGATCTCCAGCCCTATCCACCGGCCAGGGTGTTGACCGCGCCGCGGAACAGCGGCGGGACCGCGGCGCACAGCGGCACCACCGCCGCGCGCACCGGCCGGGCGGCGGTGAGCAGCACCAGGCCCCGGGTGAGCAGCCGGTAGGTGCGGGTGCGCCGCCGCCACTGGGCCTCGTACCCGGCGAGGTCGCCGCCGGTCAGCGCGGCCACGGCGGCTTCGGCCTGGTCGAGGGCGAGGCTGACGCCCTCGCCGGTGAGCGCGTCCTCGTAACCGGCCGCGTCGCCGACCAGCAGCACCCGTCCCGCCACCCGGGCGCCGACCGTGCGCCGCAGCGGGCCCGCACCGCGCACCGGACCGGCCGCCGCGCCGCCGAGCCGTTCCCGCAGCTCGGGGAAGCCGTCCAGCAGCCGCTCGTACCCGTGCCCGGCGCGCCGGTGCAGCACCGCGACACCGACCAGGTCCGGGGCGACCGGGGTCACGTACGCCTCCGCGTGCGCCGACCACCACACCTCGACCAGGTCCGACCAGGGCGCGACGGTGTAGTGCCGACGCTGCCCGAACCGCGCCGGGCGGCCGGCCGCCGAGGCGATGCCGGACTCGCGGCGGACCCGCGAGTGCAGGCCGTCGGCGCCGACCAGCCAGCGTGCGCGTACCCCCGCCGCGGTGACCCCGTGCGCGTCCTGCCGCACCTGGCCGACGCGCTCGGCCACCCAGCCGACCCCCGCCTGCGCGGCGCGGTCGCGCAGCGCCGCGTGCAGGGTGGTGCGGCGCACCCCGCGACCCGGCCCGGCCGCGAAGCGGGCCTGGGCCGAGCGTGACCCGGCGCGGTAGGCGATGCCGTGGAACGGCACCCCGGCCGGGTCGACGCCGAGCGCGAGCAGCCGGGCCAGGCCGCCCGGCATCAGGCCCTCGCCGCAGGCCTTGTCGACCGGACCCGGCCGCGGCTCGGCGACCACCACGCTCAGCCCCGCCCGCCGTGCCAGCAGCGCGGTCGCCAGCCCGGCCGGTCCCCCGCCCGCGACGAGCACGTCGGTGTCAAAGCTCACGCCACGTCCCGCGGCCGGGGCGGGCGCTCATGCGACGGCCTCGGCCAGCGCGCGATCCTCGACGCGGATCCGCACCGCGAGCACCGCGAAGTTGAGCAGCGTGAAGATCAGCGCGGTCAGCCAGGCGGTGTGCACCAGCGGCAGCGCGATGCCCTCTACGACCACGGCGAGATAGTTCGGGTGGCGCAGGAAGCGGTAGGGCCCCCGGTCCACCAGCGGCAGCCCCGGCACCACGATGACCAGGGTGTTCCAGCGAGGGCCCAGGGTGGTCACGCACCACCAGCGCAGCGCCTGGCTCGCCAGCACCAGCGCCAGCATGGGCCAGCCCAGCCAGGGCAGGAACGGCCGGTCCAGCAGCCACACCTCGGCCAGGCAGCCGGCCAGCAGCGCGGTGTGCAGGGCCACCATGTAGGGGTAGTGGCCCCGGCCGTACTCGCGGCCGCCGCGGGCCAGCGCCCAGCGCGCGTGGCGCTTGGACACCACCAGCTCCACCAGGCGCTCACCGGCCACGGCGAGGATCAGCAGGGTGTACGGGAGCAACGCCTCACCACCTCAGCAGGACGAGTTCGGAACAGAACCCCGGCCCCATGGCGATCATGAGACCGGGCTCGCCGGACGGCGGCGCGGCGGCCATCGCCTCGTGCAGCACGTCCAGCACCGACACCGACGACAGGTTGCCCTTGTCGGCCAGCGAGCGCCGCGTCGGCAGCAGCGCGTCGCCGGGCAGGTCGAGCACCCGCTCGATGGTGTCGATGACCTTCGGCCCGCCGGGATGGCACACCCAGGTCGCCACCTGCGCCGGATCCAGCTCGTGCTCGCCGAGGAAGCCGCGCACGTCGCCGCCGAGGAAACGCTCGGCGATCGGGGCGACCTCGGTGGACAGCACGATCCGGAAGCCGCTGGAGCCGATGCGCCAGCCCATCACCTGCTCGGTGTCGGGGTAGAGCCGGCTGCGGGTGGCCAGCACCCGGGGGCGGCCGGGCGTGTCGGCGGCCCGTCCGGCGCCGACCATCACCACCGCCGCCGCGCCGTCGCCGAACAGGCTGGAGGCGACCAGGTTGGCGTGCGTGGTGTCCTCCTGCTGCACGGTCAGCGAGCACAGCTCCACCGCCAGCAGAACCGCCACCTGGTCCGGCCAGGCGCGCAGGTAGTCGTGCAGCCGGGCGACCCCGGCCGCCCCGGCCACGCAGCCCAGCCCGAACAACGGCAGCCGCTTCACGTCGGGGCGCAGCCCCGCCTTCAGGGCCAGCCGCGCCTCCAGCGACGGCACGGCCAGGCCGGTGACGCTGGTGGTCGCGATCAGATCGACCTCGTCGGGGCGGATCCCGGCCGCGTCCAGCGCCGCGCGCAGCGCGGCCTCGCCCAGCTGCAGCGCCACCTCGATGAACGCGTCGTTCGCCTGGGTGAACCCGGTCAGCCCGGCGTACTGCTCCAGCGGCAGGGCCAGGTGCCGGGTCTGCACGCCGGTGGTGCGGCCGAACCGGGTGAAGACCTCCCGGCCCGGGTGCTCACCGGGCAGGCACATCGCGGTGAACTCGGCGACGATGTCCTCCTGGCGGTAACGGTGCGCCGGGAACGCCAGCCGCACCGCCGACACCTGCGGCGCCGATGACACATCGATGTGAATCATGCACTGACAGTACCGCCCAGGCGTGCCCTTACACACGATCTGCCGTTAGGCATCGCGTAGGCCGTCACCAGATCGGGGAGTTCGAGCATGAGCAAGCACGCGTTCGCCGTGTCCGGAATGCACTGCGGGTCCTGCGCGCAGCTCATCGACGAGACGGTGGCCAAGCTGCCCGGGGTCACCCGCAGCTGGACCACGGTCCACGGCGGACGCACCGAGGTCGAGTTCGACCCGGCCCGCCTGACCACCGGCGACGTCGCCCGCGCCATCGAGGCCCACGGCTACCGCACGGTGCTGCTGTAGCGGCTGCGAAAACTCCCGCCACGCTGTACGGACAGCATGGCGGGAGTGTCGCGCTGAAAGGCGATCAGCCGTGGGTGCGGCCGCGGCCGCCGGGGCCCTTCTCCTTGCGCGGCTTGACCGAGATGTCGATCGGGCTGCCCTCGAAGCCGAACTCCTCGCGCAGCTTGCGCTCGACGAACCGGACGTAGCCCGGGTCCAGCGGCTGCGTCGTGAACAGCACGAACTTCGGGGGCGCCACGCTGGGCTGGGTCGCGAACAGGATGCGCGGGGCCCGGCCGCCGCGCACCGGGTGCGGCGTCGCCTGGACCAGCGCGGTCAGCCACTGGTTGAGCTGGCCGGTGGGGATGCGCTTCTCCCAGCTGGCCAGCGCGGTACGCAGCATCGGCGCGAGCTTCTCGACGGCCCGCCCGGTCAGCGCGGAGATGTTGACGCGCAGCGCCCACGGGATGCGCTTGAGCTCCCGCTCGATCTCCTTGTCCAGGTAGTGCCGCCGGTCGCCGTCGACGAGGTCCCACTTGTTGAAGGCGAGCACGACGCCGCGCCCGGCCTCGGTAACCATCGACAGCAGGCGCTGGTCCTGCTCGCTGATGACCTCGCTGGCGTCCAGCAGCACCACGGTCACCTCGGACGCCTCGATCGCGGCGGCGGTGCGCAGCGAGGCGAAGTACTCCGTGCCGCTGGCCTTGCCGACGCGCTTGCGCAGGCCGGCCGTGTCGACGAACTGCCAGGTCTCGCCGCCGATCTGGACCAGCGAGTCGACCGGGTCGACGGTGGTGCCGGCGACCGAGTCGACGACCGAGCGCTCCTCCCGGGCCAGCCGGTTGAGCAGGCTGGACTTGCCCACGTTGGGGCGGCCCACCAGCGCGACCCGGCGCGGGCCGCGCGGACCGGGCACGTGGTCCTCCAGCGGCGCCTGCTCCGGGAACGCGGCGAGCACCGCGTCGAGCAGGTCGCCCGAGCCGCGGCCGTGCAGCGCCGACACGGGCATCGGCTGGCCCAGGCCGAGCGACCACAGGCCGTGCGCCTCGAACTCGATGTTCTGGTTGTCGGCCTTGTTCGCCACCAGCAGCACCGGCTTCGAGCTGCGGCGCAGCATCCTCACGGCGGCCGCGTCGTCGTCGGTGGCGCCCACGGCCGCGTCGACCACGAACAGCACCACGTCGGCGGCGGCGATGGCGGCCTCGGCCTGTGCCGCGATGGCGGCGGCCCGGTCCTTGGCGTCGGGCTCCCAGCCGCCGGTGTCGACCACGGTGAACTTCCGGCCCGACCACACCGCGTCGTACGCGACCCGGTCTCGGGTCACGCCCGGAATGTCCTCGACGACCGCCTGGCGGCGGCCGAGGATGCGGTTGACGAGGGTGGACTTGCCCACGTTGGGGCGGCCCACCACCGCCAGGACCGGCTGCGGGGTCACGGTCGCCGTGGCGGAGGGCTGCTCCGGCACGGGCTGCTCGACGACCTCCAGCTCGGTCCACTTGTCCGTCGTCATACTGCCTTCCTCGTCGTCACCAGGCGATACATCTCGCTGACGACCTCATCGATGCCCAGCTCGGTCGAGTCGAGCACCACCGCGCCGGTGGCCTGCTGCAACGGGTCGACCTTGCGGGTGGAGTCCAGGTGGTCGCGACGGGCCAGGTCGGCCTCGGTCGCGGCGTGGTCGGCGGCGTTCTCGGCGCTGCGGCGCCGGGCCCGCTCGGCGGAGGAGGCGGTCAGGTAGACCTTGAGGTCGGCGTCGGGGGCGACCACCGCGCCGATGTCACGCCCCTCGACCACGATGCGGGCGGACTCCTCGATGATCGCGCGCTGGCGGGAGACCAGCACCTGCCGTACAAACGGCACGGCGGCCACCGCGGACACGGCCGAGGTCACCTCGGCGCCGCGGATCGGGGCGTCCACGTTCTCGCCGTTCACGCTGATCGAGGGCTGCGCCGGGTCGGTCGTGATGATCAGCTCGCAGTCGACGACCACCTTGGCGATGCCGTCGGCGTCGGCCAGGTCGACCCCCGACTGCAGCACGGCCCAGGTCACGGCCCGGTACATCGCGCCCGTGTCGAGGTAGCGGGCGTCCAGCCGCTGCGCCAGCCGACGCGACACCGTCGACTTGCCCGAGCCCGAGGGCCCGTCCACCGCCACCACACACCGCAGCTCAGCCACGACCGATCCTCCGACCCTAGATTTGATGCTCCTATTCTGCCCGGTGCGCCCGGACCCCGATCAGGCAGAGGGCCCGAACGCGGCGCAGAACACGTCCCTCAGCGCACAGCAGACCCACGGGTCACACGGAAACCGTACGCTCAGCCGTCCGCAGCCGGGCCTCGCTCTGCTGGTCCACGCCCTGCACCCGGTCCACCGCGGTGGCCACGTCGACCGCCAGCGCCGCCGTGCGGTGAGCCGCGTCACCCCACAGCCGCAGCAGCAGCGCCGCGCCGTCCGCGTACTCCTTGGCGAACGCCCGGCCCAGCTCGTCGCCGCCCCACGGCCGCCGCGCGCCGCCCTGCTCGATGCGGGCGCCGCTGAGCCCGCGCTCGCGCGCCATCGCGTCGCCCACCGCGTGCAGCCGCCGGGCCGCGTCGCGCGCGGCCGGAGCGTCGAGGTCGATCCGCGGTCCCGGTGCGGTCATCACGCCTCCCGATAGCCCATGGTCTCGTCGTGGCGGCGCAGCAGCGCGCCCAGGTCGCCGCCGCGCAGCAGCTCCGGCACGCCGGTCTCGCCCGGCACCGCGCGGGCCACCAGCTCCGCCGTAGCCTCGGCCGCGGCCTGCTCCGCCTTGCGCGTGGTCTGCGTGATCAGCTCGGCGAGGCGGTCCGGCCGGTGCGCCGCGTACGCCCGCTCGTGCAGTTTCAGCCGCAGCAGCTGCCCTCGGGCGCCGACCACCACGGTGACCGTGCCGTCCGGCGAGGCCAGCGACACCTCCAGCCCGGCCAGCTGCCGCTGCAGCTCCCCCACGTTCTCGCGCAGGTGGGTGTAGCGGGCGTGCACCTCGTCGAAGCGGGCCCGCAGCGCGGCGTTGGCGTCACGGTCGACGGTGGGCGGCATCCAGACCTCCGAGCAGGCGGCGTGAGAGCTGGTCGGCCTGCCGGGTGGTCTCCGGCAGGCGGTAACGCGGGGCCAGCGCGAGCGTCAGCGCGGTCGCGGTGTCCAGGTCGATGCGGTGGCCCACGGACACGAAGACCGGCTTGACCCCCGGCTGGGTGCGCAGCACGCGGCCCAGCGTCTCGGTCCCGTCGGTGAGCGGGGCCCAGTCCCCGCGGCGCGGGCCGGGCTCCTGGTGTCCGCCGCCGATGGTCTGCTCCGCCGCCGCACCCGGCGCGGGGGACTCGCGGACCACGAACGCCGTCTTGGCCACGCCGAAGGTGGGCAGCCCCGTCAGCACGCCGACGTGGCAGGCCAGGCCGAAACGGCGCGGATGGGCCACCCCGTAGCCGTCGCAGACCAGCACGTCCGGGGTCACCGTGAGCCGCTCCAGCGCCTCCGTCAGCACCGGCAGCTCGCGGAACGCCAGCAGGCCCGGCACGTACGGGAAGGTCACCGGGCCGGACGCGACGGCCGTCTCGACCACCTCCAGCGTGGCCACGTCCAGCACCACCACGGCGGCGACGGCCCGGCCGGTGTCGCCGTCGTCCTCGTATGACACATCCAGCCCGGCGGCGGTGCGCGCGGTCACCGGCGGGCCGGTCGGCTCCACCCGGGCGCGCAGCGCCTCCTGCTGGGCGAGCGCCTCGGCCGCACCGGTCGGCCACGGGTCGTGCGGCACCAGCATCGCTCAGCCCAGCCTGGCCAGGGCGCTGCGCACCACCCGCTCCGTGTCGCTGCCCAGCGGGTGCGGCAGCTTCGCCGGATCGAACCAGCCCAGCGCGTGCGACTCCTCGCTGACCTGCTCCACCGCGCCCTCCGGCGCGTACACCAGGAAGATCACGTCGTGGTGCAGGCTGGGCCGCCCCGCGCAGGTCACGTGGTGCACGTCCACGTCGGCCGGGACCGGGTCGACGACCAGCCCGGCGATGCCGCTCTCCTCGGTCGCCTCGCGCAGCGCGGCAGCGGCCAGCGTGGCGTCCTCCGGCTCGCAGTGCCCCCCGACCTGGCACCAGATGTCGAACTTGCCGTGCAGGCAGAGCAGCACCCGGGACCGGTCGGCCGAGACGATCACCGCGCTCGCGGTCACGTGCGCGCCCGCGTGCGGCTTGCCCATCACCTGGGGACCCTGCGCCAGCAGGGCGGTCGTCCGCGCCCAGTCGTCGGCCGCGCCGGGCGGCGGCGTCCAGCCGGCCAGCAGGCGTACGGCGTCGGCGTGCAGGTCGGCGTCGCCGGTCGCCGGAGGTTCGAGGTCGGTCCGCAGGGTCTCGCTCACCCGGCCGATGCTAGTGCGCCGGAGCCGGATGCGGGCGCAGCCCTGTGGACAACCGCGCCGATCAGCCCTTGACCAGGACCTCGTCCCGGATGCGGCGCAGCAGCGCGGCACTGTCGTCCATGGACCGCCCGCCGTGGAACAGTCCGATGCCGAGGCTGCCGTGGTCGATCCAGGCGCACGCGACCACCGGCTCGCCGCTGTCGGCGTCCCTGGTGTTGCCGCAGCGTACGTGGCCGCCGCGGGTGCCCGCCGCGTATGCGCGCCGGTCGGTGAGCGCGGTCCGGCCGACGCCGTCGAGCGCTCTGTCCAGCTCACCGCCCGGGTCGAGGATGAACCTGGTCGCCACGATCAGCACGACCGGCCGCGCGCCACCCTTCGGCTCGTCGAGCTTGGCCACGGCGGCGTCGCGTACGTCCTGCTCCTTGTGGATCTTGACGATCAGCTCGTCGGCCGCGTTGCGCACCTCGGCGCTGTCGTCGCGCACCAGCCCGGCGACCTTGCCGCCGATCTCCGCGCGCACCGGCCACTGCTCCCGCATCGGGGCGGTGACCGCGGCCAGCACCCCGCAGCACCCCAGGCTCAGCGCCGTCAGCACGCCGAGCACCCAGGGCCAGCGGCGACGGCGGGGCCGCTCGACGTACACGACCTGCGGCCCGGGCTCCGGCGCCGTGGGGGCGGTCCGCGCCGGGATCGAGGCCATGCCCATGGTGAAGGTGTGCCCGTCCCGGCCCGCCCAGGGATCGACCGGCGGGGGCAGCGGCGCGCCAGGGGTGTCGCTCACTCGCGGCACTGTACCGACCAGGGCCCACCCCCGCATCCGTCCTCGAAAGTGGGTCACGAAAGCCCAGGTCAGAAACAATCTTGGGAACAAGTTCCAATAATTCGGACCATATCGCCCCAAGGTCAGGAGAAATCTGGTAACAACCCCTTCTACCTGCGCTTATGCCTTCTTAATATCGGCGAATGCCCCCGCACGACCCCCAGCACCAGCCCCACCTCAACACCGCCGGCTCCCCCACCTCCGGCCGGCACCGCCTGGACGGGGCGCGGCAGTACCGGCATCGCCGGGCGCCCTCCCGGGCCCAGCGGCTCGTCGCGCCGCTGCTCACCACCGCCGCACTGGCCGGCATCGGCGCCTTCGCCCTGCTGTCCGGCGCGGGCCGCCCCGAAGTCGTCGAGCCGCCGACCGCGGCCGGGCTGCTGCCGCCCGTCGCCGCCTCCCCCGCGCTCGCCTCCGTCACCGACACCATCAGCAGCTCGCTGCTGCACCGCGTGCCGGGCCTGCGCGCCGAGAAGCCGGCTCCGAAACCCGTTCCCGTCAAGCCCAAGCCGAAGCCGAAGCCCAAACCGAAGCCCAAGCCGACGGTGAAGATCGTCAAGCCGGTCGCCGGGCTGGACCAGCGGCAGATGAACAACGCCGCGGCCATCGCCAAGAAAGCCCAGTCCATGGGCCTGGGCAAGTGGGCGATGATCGTCGGCGTGGCCACCGCCATGCAGGAGAGCCGCCTCTACAACCTGGCCAGCCACGTCGTGCCCGAGTCGCTGGACTACCCGCACCAGGGCACCGGCGCCGACCACGACTCCATCGGCCTGTTCCAGCAGCGCGCCAGCGGCAGCTGGGGCAGCGTCGAGGAGATCATGCAGCCGTCGTACGCCGCGGGCGCGTTCTACCGCCGGCTGGTCGAGATCGACGGGTGGGAGGACATGTCGCTCACCCGGGCCGCCCAGGCGGTGCAGATCTCGGCCTTCCCCGACGCGTACGCCAAGCACGAGGACAACGCGACCAAGGTCGTCGAGGCCCTGCTCGGCTGAGCCCCGCCACCGTCGCCCAGGATCGGCGATCCCGTCACGCCTCAGCACGGCGTGGCGCGATCGCCGATCTCAAAACGGGTCACCTCAGCCTGCGCCCTCCAGCGACCCGTCGGCTCGCAGCCGGCGTGGCAGCCGGCCCTCCACCAAGATCACCAGCGCCTCGTCGATGCTGTCGCCCAGATACCAGTCGCCGGCCTGGTCGATCACGAACAGCCTGCCATCGGCGGCGACGACGATGGATCCACCGCCGCAGCCGAGGTCCTGGCCGACCGGGAACACCGGCACGCCTATTCGGCGCCCGCAGGCCTCCATCATCGGCACCAGCCCGTGGTCGGTCATGCCGGTGGTGAACGCGTTGCGGCGGCACCCCGCACCCGGCCCGGTCGTGGACACCGCGAGCACTCCGCATCGAGCAAGCACGGCAGCCGCGGCCTCGGTCGCCGCGGCGGTCAGCGGGCCCCCGATGTCCTGGATGAGGTAGCCGAGCCTCCGGGGCACCCTGATCTCCGGGGCCGCGGCCTTGCCGTCCCAGCCCGCCCGCACGATGACGTCTGCCACGTCCGGCTCGAACCTGCCCGGCTCCGGCGGTGGGACCAGCGGGCCCTCCTTCGGCGTGATCCTCTCCTGCCAGGGGCGCAGGCTGCTGCCGAAGAAGCGCCACGCGTCCTGGCAGGTCGGACAGCAGGGCTGATGCAGCGTATGGCCGCGCGGCGTGTTCGCGGTCAGGACGTAGCTCATCGGCCGCGGGTCGAACAGCCAGTCCCACACCTGCCCGGTTTCGGTCAGCCCGGCCCGTTCGGCGTGCCGGAACACCTCCGACAGCAGGATCAGGTCGGCGTGCCGGTGTGCGCCGCGCACCAGCTCCCCGGCGGGCTGCGCGGCCAGCCAGCCGCTCACCAGCGGATGGTGCACCGGCTCGGCGTCGCCGCGCGCCGAGGCGGCGGCGATCGTCACGTTGTCCATGGTCAGCGCCATCGCGATCCGGGCCGGGCCGGGCAGCAGCGCCAGCACGTCCGCGCGCCGGGCCACCGGCGGCCAGCTGCGGAAGGTGGCCGAGCGGGGCTCGTACTGCGCCATGATCTGCTCGGTGGACCAGGCCGGGTAGAACGCCAGCAGGCCCGTCTCCCGGTCCAGCACCGTCGTCGCGCCGGAGCCGAGCTCGGGCGGCGCGTCGCCGGGCGTCTGCGGCATCGTCCACACGCACCAGCCGTGCGCGAACTCCTCCACCAGGCCGCGATACGGCCGCCCGGCCTGTATCGCCGCGTCCGCCGCATAGCGTTCGGCCAGCGCGAACGCGTCCTCGATCGTAGCCATGTCCCTCCCCAGGGTCGGTTATCCACAGTATGCGATCCACGACTGGTGCGTGTGGACGGTGATGGCTAGGGTTTCGCCTGTCACCTGGGGAGGGACCGCCACATGCCGCTGCTGCCGTCACCGATCCCGCATCCGCTGAGCTACTTCGACGCGCCCGACTGGATGCGCACCGCCCTGGAGTGGGTGGTCGGCATCGACTGGCCCGAGGGCGACGAGGCCGCGATGCGCGAGCTCGCCGACGACTGGTATGCCGCGTCCCGGCAGATGACGCCGCTGCTCGACGAGGCCGACGACGCGGTGCTCGCCGCGGTCGCCGCGATGGGCGGCCCCGACGGCCGGGTCGCCGCCGCGATCCTCGCGCTCTGGGCGCAGGTCGGCAGCGGGCACGACGCGGCCGGGCAGGAGGCGGTGCTGGCCATGGTCGTCGACCTGCTGGACGACTTCGGCACGCAGGTCGACGCCGGGGCGAACCAGATCGAGGGCGTGAAGATCGAGTTCTACGTCGAGCTCGGGCTGCTGCTCATCGAGCTGATCGCACTCGCCGCGGCGGCCGCCGTCACGCTGGGCGCGTCGATGGCCGGGGCCGCGCCCGCCATGTACGCCACCCGCTTCGCCATCCAGCAGGCGCTCCGCCGCGCCGCCAAGGAGCTGCTGGAACGCGCCGCCAAGAAGGGCCTCAAGGACCGGATCAAAGACAAGATCAATGACGCGGTCAAGGACCGGATCAAGAACCGGGTGGTACGCGAACTCGGCGAGGAGGCGCTGGAGGAGGGCCTCCAGGAGGGCGCCACCGCCCTGGGCACCCAGCTCTACCAGGTGTCCGAGGGCAACCGCGGCGGTCTGGACGGCGCCGACCTGGCCAAGTCCACCGGTCTCGGCGCGCTGGGCGGCGGGATCGGCGGGCTCACCGGACTCGGCCGGCGCTTCTCCGACACCACCCTGGGCAACTTCGGCGAGCACGCGCTGCGCGGGGCGAGCGGCGAGATCCTCGCCGAGCTGAGCATCGGCCTGGTCACCGGGCAGGACGTCAGCCCGCAGTCGCTGGGCATGGCGGCCACCTCGGCGACCGTCGGCTCGGTCACCGGCGACACCAGGACGGTCGTCGACGGCCGCCTGCACGGTGCCGAGCTGAAACTGACCGGCTCCTCGGACGTCCTCGGCGGCGTGAGCCCGTTCCCCGACGCCGGTCCGCCGTCCGTGACCGCCGCGCTCACCGCCGAGACGGCGACCGGCCCGGCCACCGCCCTGGCCACTGCGGAGACAGCAGCAGGTCCGGCCGCCGCCCTGGTTTCCGCCGAGACGGCGGCAGGCTCGGCTACGGGCCTGTCCGGCGTGTCCGGCCTCGTCGCAGAGCCGAGCGCGGGAGCGACCCGACCGGACGCGCCCGCCGACCCCGGCGGCTGGGGATACCACGCTTCCCCGCCCGAGCCTCCGCAGCGGCCGGCTGACCTGCCCCCCTTCGTGCCGGACACGACGTCGGTGGACGTCTTCACCCCGAGCGGCCGCGACGCGACGCAGCCCGCCGGCTTCACTCCGTTCGATCCCACGCAGCCTGCTTTCCAGCTCGACTCCTCCCCGGCCGGTGCCGTGCTCGACCGTCCGGACACGGCCGACGCGCCGCACCTGCCGGCACCGGCGAGCGACGACGGCCCGGCACATCCGGCACCGGCCACGGGCGCCGCACCGGCGACGAGCACGCCGGTCCACGGCCTGCCGCACGGGATCCCCGGGCCGGGTGCGCCCACTGCGACCACCGGCGCCACCGCGCCCCGCCCCGCGACGCCGGCACACCCCGGCGTGGACGACGACCGGGCGTCCTGGCTGCCCTACTCGACGCCCGCCTCCCCCACCCCGGCGGCGGCGCAGTCCGCCGACGACGCCGACCACCGCGACGGCGGGGCGTTCGTCACCGTCGGGCCTGGCCGGGCGAGGCAGTCGTCCCGGGAGGCCGCCGTCGCGGCGGGCACCGGGCAGCCGGCGGGTGGCCCGTTCCGGCCGCGCAAGGCCGAGGACCCGGACGAGCGCCTGCGTTACCAGCGATACACGGAGGTCGACCGCGTCCGGCACCTGCGCGACCTGTTCGACCCGCTCTCCAGCACCGTGCAGCTCCGGTACGTCAACGGGTCGGCGGACTGCTCCGCGCGGCTCGAGCAGGACGACCTCACCGCCGCGCAGCACGAGCTCTATGCACGCGGAAAGCACGTGTTCGACAGGCGCCTCGCCGAGCTGAACGCAGGCCCGATCGAGGATCCGCTGCGCAGCGAGATCACCGACGAGGACTTCGAGGCCTTCCAGGAGCTGCGCTACGGCAGGCGCGAACACGTCGAGTTCGACCTGACGGAGGGCCCGGTCAACGACCGCGACCCGCGCTCGCGGGCCACCGGCGGCGGCTGGCCGCCTCCCGTCGAGCACACCCGCCGGTACGGCGTGCCCGGCGGCTACCGCATGCCGCTGAGCCTGCACCAGCAGGACGTCGAGCTGGCCGTCGAGCGCGACGAGAACGGCCGGCCGCGCCGGTTCAGCGACCTGTTCGGCCGCTGGCCGCGCCTGGCCAACGACGGCGGCCCCAGGGCCGACCCGGCGCGTGCGATCAACTGCACCGACGTGGTGCTGTCCGTCATCGACACCTGGCTGCACGGCCGCCCGCGCGTCGCGGCCCCGCGCGTCACCGACGCGTTCAGCCCGCACCTGCAGCCGCTCGGCGGCGAGCCGGGCGGCGCCCAGCGCATCGAGCGGGCCACCGGCGGCAGGTTCGGCCAGCTGATGGGCGACCACCGCTACAGCGGACCGGAAGACCTCCGGATCGCCCAGTGGGAGGCGACGCGCGCCCTGGAGCAGGCGCTGCGCGTCCGGGGCCACGGCGCGGTCGCGGTGGTCCTGGTGGAGCACCCGCTCGGCCGCTCCCACGCCATCACCGTGCACAACCAGCACGGCGAGATCGTGTACGTCGATGCGCAGAACAACGAGGCCCCGGTCGGGCGCGTCCTGCCGGCCGCGCCGGTCCGCATGGACATGCTGCTGATCGGGTCCGACGGCAACCCGGTCGACCTCGGCCTGCCGCCGGGCCACTGGTCGCGACCGGCCACCGCCCCGGACGATCCCGGCGTCAGCCAGGTCGAGGCCACCGGGCGGCAGCGCCCGTCGGCGGGGTACGCCACCCCCGCGCAGATCGCGACCTGGGACGAGCTGGCGGGCGGCCGCCTGGGCGAGCTGGTCGCCGAGCTGAAGGACCGCCCCGGCCTCACCGTCGACGAGAAGCTCCGCCACCTGCGCGAGGAGCTGTTCCGCGAGGTCGCTCCCGCGCCGTCCCACGTCGGCGGCGACCTCGACACGAAGAACCTGCGCTGCTACGAGTGGCAGAGCGGCGAGCTGTTCGTGCACGCGACGGCGCTGATGCTGGACCCCGCGGCGACGCTGGAGATCGCGTACGAGCCGGACCAGTTCTTCACCCAGTACCGTGACGATCCCTCCGATCCGTTCCTGGCTCACGCCGGGCCGGTGCCCGCGGGCATGACTCGGGAGCTGGCCGACCAGGTCGTGCTGTGGCGTGCGCTGCAGGGCCACCGCGACCCGGTCGCCGTCGACCCGGCCGACCTGGCCGCCGATGCGATCGACATGCAGGTGCGCCCGCTGGCCGGCGCGCTGGAGATGCGCGAGCGGCTGATCGGCGAGTTCGGCGTCGACCCGAGCCGGATCCGGCTGTGCTACGACGACCAGCCACGCGAGGTCCACTACGCGAACAGCAAATTCCGCCGGGCCCACCTGGTCGCGCTGCCCCACGTGCGCGACAGCGGCACGGCGGCGCGGGCGGCCATGGTCGCCGCCATGCGCGGCGAGGGCGAGCGCGGCGCGCGGCGGGACGCCCGTGCCCGCGCGCTGGCCGACCAGGTCATCGCCCGGCACGAGCCGGACGGCCGCCCGGCTCGTTACGCGCTGCTGTGGGTGCGCCGCACCGGGGCGCCGATGGGCGCGTTCATGGACACCAAGCCGGAGCTGCTGCGGCAGACCGTCGCACTGCTCCGCGAAACCGATCCGGAGCGGCGCATCCTGCTCGTCGGCGACGACCTGTTCGACGGCCGGCCGGAGCTGCGCGCCGCGTACGAGGCCGAGGGCGTGCTCGACGGGGTCGACACCGAGACACTGCGGAAGTTCTGGGCCGCCGAGCGGCACGGCGGCACGAAGCTGGGCCAGGGCGAGCAGGCGCTGTTCCTGCACCACCTGGACAGCAGGCGGGACGTCGTGCAGATCGGCATGGAGAGCGGCGCGCTGGAGACCGCGATCGCGCTCGGCGTGCCCACCGTCTACTTCCAGGGCCGCGAGCACGTCGGCGACAAGGGCGTGCGCTGGCAGCTCTACTGGGACACCTGGGAGTACGGGCAGCGCGACCCGGTGCTCGGCGACGACGGGCAGCCGCAGGTGTTCGCCTCCGGGCGGCCGCGCACCGAGTTCACCCCGCACACCGGGCCGCTGCGGGCGCCGCTGGCCACGATCCACCGGGTCGAGTTCGGGCCGGACCTGCCCGATCCCGAGGACCGGCTCACGCCACCGGTCGCGGTCTACCACCCGGCGACGGTCTCGGCGGTGTCCGACCGGGTCGCGCAGCTCGCCGCCGGGGAGCTCGACACCTGGCCGCAGCGGTTGGGCCGGGACTGGTCGCTGCTCGACACCGCCTGGAGCCCGTGGACCCCGGCACAGTGGGCCGACAGCCGGTACTGCGCCGAGCAGGCCGAGCGGTGGCTGCGTACCGTCCCGGCCGACATCGAGGCGGCGGCGCGCAAGTGGACCGCGATCGAGCAGGCGCTGGCCGGGGTGCTGCGGCCGGACCGGGCCGCCGCCTATCGCGAGGCCGGGCACCACACCGAGCCGCCCGGCGCTCCGGCGAGCGCGGCACGGCTGGCGGCGGCGTACGAGGCCGCGCCCGGCGACCGCCCGAAGGCCGTCGCCGCACACCTCGGACAGCTGCTGGCCGAGACCGAGCCGCGGCGTCAGGCCGCCGCCGAGCTGCGTCTGCTACAGCTCGACGAGCAGGAACTCGGTGCGCTGCGCACCGCGATCGAGCGGGCCGTCGCCGCGCGCGACACGATCCGGCGCATCGAGCACGGCCAGACGATCCCGGCCGACGAGCAGCCCCACGAGGTCCGGCCCGGCGGCGCAGAGACCGGCGGCGTGCGGGACACGACCAGCCGCGTCACCGACCTGACGGAGCAGGCCGCTGCGGTGCTCGAACGGGCGACCGCCGTCCGCGACAGCACGGGCGGGGTGCCGGACGGCGCGGTGGACGCGCTGCTCGCCGCGACACCCGCCGCCGTGGACCGTGACGGGCAGCCCGCGATGGGCGACTTCGCCGCCACGGCCTTCGGGCAGCCCGTGCGGCTCGCCGAGATCACCGGATCGACCGGGGCCAAGGGCCTGTCCGGTGCGCCGGTCATGCTGGCGCACGACGGCGACGGCAACCGGATCGGCGTGGTCAAGGCGTTCCCCGACGCCGAGGAGTTCGCCCGGGAGCTGTCCGGCCTGCAACGGCTGCGCACCGGGGAGTTCACCCGGTTCGGCACGCCGGCCCCGCTCGGCGTCGCCGTGACGCCGCAGCGGCACGGTGTGATCGTCTCGGCGCTCGCGCCCGGCAAGCCCGTCGACGACCTGCTCGGCGAGGTCGGCGTCTCGTCGGGCGCGTCATGGGCGCAGGCGTACCACCACCTGGAGCGATCGGTCGCGGGAGTGGGCGCCGCGCTCGCGGACCTGCACACCTCCGCCGATGGCTCCGGCGGCCCGGTCGCCCGTGCCTTCCTCGACCGCCACGTAGCCGTGGTCCGCAAATGGACCGGCCAGCTCGTCGACACCCTCGAGAACCTGCCCAGGCACACCGTGGACCTGAAGGGGCTGACGACGCGGGTCGAGGAAGTGATCACGGCTGCCGGCGGCGCGGCCGGACGTGCGGCGCTCGCCCATGGTGATGCACACCCAGGCAACTTCTTCTGGCATCCGCAGCAGGGCCTGACGGTCATCGACCTGCCGATGCTCCACTACTCCATGGACGACAACGGCGGCCCGATCGGCGCGGCCGAACGCGACGTGGCGTACTTCGACATCAAACTGCACGACTTCGGGGCCGACCTGGGGTTGAAGCCCGAGGAGCTGGCCCACCTGCGCAAGACCTTCCTCGAGGCGTACCGGATCGCCGGCGGCCCGGATCCGGACCCGGCGCTTATGACGCTGTTCGGGGTACGTGGGGCGGTGCACGTCCTCAAGGAGGTGCCATACCGGGCGCTGCGTGACGGGAAGCGGGATGACTCGACGCTGCTGGCGATGATGCAGCCGAAGCTGGCGCTGCTGTGGGAGGTGCTGGGGTGGAACAGGTGATCGTCACATCGGACAACGCTCCGATCTGGTCGGTCGAGCTGCCGTTCGAGGACGGCTCGCTCTACCCGGACGGAGCGGTCGGGTGCCTCATCGCGACCCAGCGGGAACTCGCCGCCGTCACCGCGGACGGGCAGGTGCGCTGGTCGCACGAGGTTCCGTTCTACCGCAGCCGGGAGCCGCTGGCCCGGGACGGGCGCATCTACCGCATCGAGGACGGGCACATCGTCGCCCGGGATCTCGTGACCGGGCTGCCTGTCGCTTCGATCGACGTGGGACCCGACGCCTTCTCGCTCGACTTCGACCCCTGGGGCGGCTTCGTGTTCCGTGAGGAGCCACAGCAGGGCGAGGCAAGACTCCGGAGCGTGACCACCGACGGAGCTCCCCGCTGGGCGGTGCCCATGCCGCATGTCGCCGATGCGTTGCACCTGCGGGTGCTCGGGGATCTGATCGTCGCCGACATGGACAACCGGCTGCGCGCCTACGACCGGGACGGGCGGCTGCGCTGGGTGAGCTGGCCGCACCTGTGGCTCACCGATCCCGACCCGGCCGAGATCCCTCCGGCCGAGCAGCACGACGACGTCGCCGACCTGCTCGACTACGACGGCACCCGGCTGCTGACCCGGTGGGAGTGGCGCAGCGGCGGCGGCTTCTACCTCGTCGACGAGCTCGGCCGGTCGACGCCGTACATCACCACCCGGCAGGTCCGTCCCGCACCGGCCGTGCTGCCGAGCGTGGACGGCCGGCCGCGCCTGGCCGTGCAGGGGCCGCACCGGCAGGACGAACTCGGCTTCACGTACACCGTCTGGATGGTCGAGGGCGACGGGGTGGCCTGGACGCACGAACTCGGCGTCGCGCCGACCCGGCTACGGCCGGGCGCCGGCGGCACCCTGCTGGTGTCGAGCACGCCGACGCAGCGCCGCTGGGACACCTACCACTGGCTCAAGACGCTGTGGCACGAGACGTTCGTGCGCTGCCTGGCACCGGACGGCGCGACCCGCTGGACCTGGTACGCCCCAGGCGTCATCACCCTCGGCCCGCTGGCCCGCCCGGACGGCGTCGTGCTGGTCGCGGCGGGCGGACGCCTGTACGCCCTGCCCGCCTGAAGCAGCGCTGTCGGTGCCGGGTGCCAGGATGCGCGGCATGGAACCGAAGCAGGTCGTGCTCGCCCTCTGGGACCGTATGCAGGCACGCGACTGGACCGGCCTCGCCGGGCTGCTCGCGGAGGACGTGGCCGTCGAGTGGCCGGTCAGCGCCGAGCGGATCGTGGGCCGGGCGAACTACGTCGCCGTCAACGCGGAGTACCCGGAGGGCTGGTCGATCCGCGTGCTGCGGGTCGTCGCCGACGGCGCGTCGGTGGTGTCCGAGGTGGAGGTGCCGCACGAGTCGATGGGCGTGCACCGCGCGGTGTCGTTCTGGACCGTGCGGGACGGCCGCATCGTCGCCGGCCGCGAGTACTGGACACAGCCCGGCGCCGACCCGTCCCCGCGGTGGCGGGCCGCCTACGTCGAGGCGCTGTAGCGGTGCGCGGTCAGCCGGCCTCCCTGGCCGCGTCGTAGCGGGCGCGGGCCTGCCGCACGTCCTCCATGCGCTCGTGTGTCCACGCGCCGAGCGCACGGACCTGCACGGCCGCCTCGCGGCCCAGTTCGGTGAGGGAGTAGTCGACGCGGGGCGGGATGACCGGCTTGGCGTCGCGGTGCACCATGCCGTCGCGTTCGAGGGTCTGCAGCGTCTGGGTGAGCATCTTCTCGCTGACCCGGCCGACGGCGCGCCGCAGCTCGCCGAACCGCCGCGGGCCGTCCAGCAGCTCGATCAGCACGAGCACGCCCCAGCGGCTGGTGATGTGCTCCAGCACGAGCCGGTAGGGGCACAGCGCCTCGGCGGAGTGATTGCTGCTCACGACACTTACCGTCATACCAGTACCTTACTTCGAAGTGGGTACTGATCAAACGGTTAGCCACCGCCTAGGGTGGAGCGCGTAGCCGTTTGACAGGGAGATTTCCGTTATGAGCATTTTCGTCACCGGAGCCACCGGCCAGCTGGGCCGCCTGGTCGTCGAGGGCCTGCTGGCCAGCGTGCCCGCCGGCCAGATCACCGCCGTGGTGCGGGATGGGGCGAAGGCCGCGCCGCTGGCCGAGCGCGGGGTACGGGTGCACGTCGCCGACTACGACGCACCCGAGACGTTCGCGGGGCTGTTCGGCCCCGGGGACCGGGTGCTGCTGGTGTCCGGCAGCGAGCTGGGCAAGGACCGGGTGGCCCAGCACCGGGCCGTGATCGACGCGGCCGCGGCGGCGGGGGTGGCGCTGCTGGCGTACACGAGCGCGCCGGGCAGTCTCACCGCCGCGCTGGCGGACGACCACCGGGCCACCGAGCGCGTGGTGCTGGACTCGGGGCTGCCGTACACGCTGCTGCGCAACAACTGGTACCACGAGGTGATCACCGGTGGGCTGGGCCCGGTGCTGGCGCACGGCGCCGTGGTGCAGGCGGCCGGGGACGGGCGGACCGCGTCCGCGTCGCGCGCCGACTACGCGGCAGCCGCCGTCGCCGTGCTGACCGGCGACGGCCACGAGAACAGGACCTACGAGCTGAACGGCGACACCGCGTGGAGCTACGCGGAGTACGCCGCCGAGGTGAGCCGGCAGACCGGCCGGGAGATCGCTTACAACGACGTGGCGCCCGAGATCTACGAGGGCATCCTCGTCCGCGCGGGCCTGCCGGAGCCGCTCGCGGTGATCCTCGCCGAGGTCGACGTGTCCGTGTCCAAGGGCGAGCTGGCCGGGGCCGGGGACGAGCTGTCGCGGCTGATCGGCCGCCCGACCACCCCGCTGGCCGACGCCGTGGCGGCAGCCCTGCGGGGGTGAGGGCGGTCAGTCCTCGTACGCCTCGGTCTCCTCGACCTCGGCCTGGCCGCGGCCCTTCCGCTCAGTGATCTTGAACAGGGCCGCCACCTCGCCGGCGTTCAGCCGGCGGTGGCGGCCCGCCTTCAGGTCGCCCAGCTTGATCGGGCCGATCGCGGTACGCACCAGCCGCTGCACCGGGAAGCCCACGTGGTCGAACATGCGCCGCACGATCCGGTTGCGCCCCTCGTGCAGCACCACCTCGATCAGCGCCTGCTTGTCGATGGCCTGCTTGAGCCGGTAGTCGTCGAGCTTGGCGAAGCCGTCCTCCAGCTGCACCCCGGCCATCAACTCGCGGCCGACCACGCGCGGCAGCGGCCCGACGACCTCCACCAGGTACGTCTTCGGCACCTCGTACGACGGGTGCATCAGCTTGTGGGCGAGCCCGCCGTCGTTGGTCAGCAGCAGCAGGCCCTCGGAGTCGGCGTCGAGGCGGCCCACGTGGTAGACGCGGGTGCTCAGGTTGCCGAGGTAGTCGGCGACCGCCTCGCGGCCCTTGTCGTCGGCCATCGTCGACACCACGCCGCGCGGCTTGTTCATGGCCAGGTAGACGAGGTTCGCGTCGGTGACGATGCGCTGCCCGTCGACGTGGATCACGTCGCTGATCGGGTCGGCCTTGTCGCCGAGCTTGGCGACCTTGCCGTTGACGGTGACCCGCCGCGCCGCGATCAGCTCCTCGCTGGCCCGGCGCGAGGCCACCCCGGCCTGAGCGAGGATCTTCTGCAGCCGCTCGGCGCCCTCGGTCATGGCATCAGCGCTGCTCATCGGCGATCTCCTCGACATTGTCCGGCAGGAAGGGGGCTAGCGGGGGAAGCTGGTCGACCGAGTCGAGGCCGAGCTTCTCCAGGAAAAGGCTGGTCGTGCGGTAGAGGTGCGCACCGGACTCCGGCTCGGTGCCGCACTCCTCGATCATGCCGCGGGTGACCAGGGTGCGGATCACGCCGTCGCAGTTGACCCCGCGGATGGCGGAGATCCGCGAGCGGGTGACCGGCTGCTTGTACGCGACCACGGCCAGCGTCTCCAGCGACGCCTGGGTGAGCCGCAACTGCTGCCCGTCCAGCACGAAGCGCTCGACGTACGGCGCGTACGCGGCGCGGGTGTACAGCCGCCAGCCACCGGCGGCCCGGCGCAGGTCGAAGCCCCGGTTCTGGCGGGTGTAGGTCGCCGACAGGTCGATCAGCGTGCCGGCGACCAGCTCCGCCGGCACCTCCAGCACCTCGGCCAGCGTGATCTCGCTGACCGGCTCGTCGACCACCAGCAGGATCGCCTCCAGCGCCGGGATCAGCTCGGCCTCGTCCAGACCCGGCGGCGGCGCGGCGAGCTGCGACGCGGCGACGGCCACGGCAGCCTCCCCGCTGTCCTCCAGCCCGTCCACGTCGAAGCGCTCGTCCGCGACCGCGCCGAGCGCCTCGGCCAGCTCTTCGACCGCCGCCTCCTGGACCGCCGCCTCGCCGCTCTCCGCACCGGCGGCGTCCTCGACGGTCACGAACTCCGCGGCCTCGGCCGGTGCCAGCTCGGACGGCTCATCGTCCGACGTCACCGACGTGTCCGCCGGCTCGGTCAGCTCATCCTCCGGAGCCGACGCCGTGTCTGCGGCAGGCTCGGGAACCTCCGCCGTCACCTGGTCCGCGGCAGGCTCGGCAAGCCCCGCCGCGGCCTCGTCCGCGGCAGGCTCACGGAGGTCTTCCGCCACCAGCGTGTCCGCGGCAAGCTCCGGGTCCGCCGCCGTGTCGGCCACGGGCTCGTCGCCTTCGCCGGACGTCAGCACCACCTCCGTGGGTTCTTCGGCGATCGGCCCGGCAGGCTGGGCGGACTCGGCCGCGACCACGGCGGGCTCGTCCGCCGGCTCGGCCTCCGGGACGAGGGGTTCGTCCGCAGCGTCGGCGGTCCCGGCCGAGTCCAGCGGACCGGCGAGGTCCTCCGGCCCGCACTCGACGGAGTCCGCCGCGTCGTCCTCGACGTCAGGCTCGGCGTCCGGGGCGGCAGCGG
The DNA here is from genome assembly GCF_018326265.1 of Catellatospora sp. IY07-71. Taxonomy (GTDB): domain Bacteria; phylum Actinomycetota; class Actinomycetes; order Mycobacteriales; family Micromonosporaceae; genus Catellatospora. The sequence goes on along the minus strand of NZ_AP023360.1, from coordinate 4,213,391 downwards.
CTGCCTGCGGCTCTTCCTGCTCCCCGTTAAGAAGGTGCCCTTCCTCTACGTTTTCCGTTAAGAAGGTGCCCTTCCTTTCCTCGGTGGGGGTGCGGGCCCATGGGGGGACCCAGGCCGCGGCCTGCTGTTCCAAGGACTCGTGGTCAGTCATCTTCGTTCTCCCCCAACTCGCCAGGCTCCCCCGCGTCGTCCCGGTCGGCGGCGTCCTCGTCCGTGTCGTCGCCGTCGGGCGTCTCGGCGTCGCGGGCCTGTTCGGCGGCCATCGCCGCCTTCGCGTCGTCGTCGCCGTCGTAGTCGTCGACCGCCAGCTCGCCGCCGGCCGCGTCGCCGCCGGTCCAGGACACGATCAGCTCGCCGAGCGCCTGCTCCTGGTCGAAGGCGACCAGGCCCTCCCGGTACAGCTCCAGCAGGGCCAGGAAGCGGGCCACCACTTCCAGGGTGTTCTCGCAGTCCTCGGTGAGCTCGCGGAACGTGGCGCGGCCCAGCTCGAACAGGCGGGCGCGCAGCATCTCGGCGTGCTCGCGCACGCTGACCCGGATCTGGTGGATGTGCGCGACGGAGACGGTCGGCGGGGCGGCCTTGGGCAGGAACGCCTTGAGCGCGAGCTTGGCCAGCCGGTCCGGGCCGATGCCGAGCACCAGGTCCGGCAGCGCCTCGGCGTACTGCGCCTCCAGCGCCACGGAGCGGGGCCAGCGCTTCGCGCCGTTGACCTCCAGGTCGGCGATGAACGCGGCGGCCTGCTTGAACGCGCGGTACTGCAGGAGCCGGGCGAAGAGCAGGTCGCGGGCCTCCAGCAGGGCGAGGTCCTCCTCGCTCTCCACCTGCGCGGCGGGCAGCAGCCGGGCCGCCTTCAGGTCGAGCAGGGTGGCGGCGATGACCAGGAACTCGCTGGCCTCGTCGAGGTCCCAGTCCTTGCCCATGGCGCGGATGTGCGCGATGAAGTCGTCGGTGACCCGGTGCAGTGCCACCTCGGTGACGTCCAGCTTGTGCTTGCCGATGAGCTGCAGGAGCAGGTCGAACGGGCCCTCGAAGTTGGTGAGCCGCACGGTGAAGCGGCCTGAACCGGACGGTTCAGCCGACTGCTCGCCGGCCTGCTCGGCCGTCACCACGGGATCGCTCACGTCGCACAGTATCCCAGCAGCTCAGTTCGCGACCGCAGGCCGGTCGGCCACTGATCAGCGACGGGCGGCCTCAGCCGCGATCACTTCGCGCGCGAGCTGCCGGTAGTTGCGGGCGCCCGAGGAGGCGGGATCCAGGGACGTGATCGGCGCCCCGGCCACGGTCGACTCCGGGAACTTCACCGTCTTGGTGATCACGGTCTGGTACACCTTGTCGCCGAACGCCTCGACGACGCGCTGCAGCACCTGGCGGCAGTGCGTGGTGCGGCTGTCGTACATGGTGGCGAGGATGCCCTCGAGCTCCAGGTCGAAGTTGAGCCGCTCGCGGACCTTGTCGATGGTGTCCAGCAGCAGGGCCACGCCGCGCAGGCTGAAGAACTCGCACTCCAGCGGGATCAGCACGCCGTGCGCGACGGTCAGCGCGTTGATGGCGAGCAGGCCCAGCGACGGCTGGCAGTCGATGAGGATGTAGTCGTACTCCTTGCGCACCGACTTCAGCACGCGGGCCAGCGCCATCTCGCGGGCGACCTCGTTGACGAGCTGGATCTCGGCGGCCGACAGGTCGATGTTGGCGGGCATCAGGTGCAGCCCGGCGACGTCGGTCTTGATGATGACGTCCTCGGCGGTCACGTCGTCCTGCATGAGCAGGTTGTAGACGGACAGGTCGAGGTTGTGCGGGTTGACGCCCAGGCCCACCGACAGCGCGCCCTGCGGGTCGAAGTCGACCAGGAGCACCTTGCGGCCGTACTCGGCCAGGGCCGCGCCCAGGTTGATGGTGGTCGTCGTCTTGCCGACGCCGCCCTTCTGGTTGGCCATGGCGATGATCCGGGCGGGCCCGTGCCGGTCGGTCGGCATCGGCTCCGGGATCTCCTTGCGCGCGGTGTAGGCAGACGGATCCGCCGGCCCCAGGTCAGCCCCGAGGTCCATCGCGGACTGTTGTGCCCGCAGCGTCGAGGTCCATGCCTCTGCGCGCCCGTTGCCTGCCATCTCCGCTACGCCCTTCCCGACGACATCCGTCCGGCCGGATGAGGCGCCGTCGTGAGTGGGCCATCAGCTCCCCGACCGGCCGCATGCGTGTCGTCGTCGTCCGACTGTACGTCACCGACGTGGTCGGCGTACCGCCACGCCTCGGCGTGTCTTCACGATCCAGCACGGGCCCGGTCATCGCAAGCGGGCGCCCGGCTCGTGATACGCCGATGCCGACGGTGCACAGGCACCGCCGGCATCGGGAAACAGCACGTCAGAGCAGCGAGTCGACGTCCACGGCGGTGAGGCCGTGCGCCTCGGCCACCGGGCCGTAGGTGATCTCGCCGGCGTGCGTGTTCAGGCCCAGCTTCAGGGCCGGGTCACGGCGCAGGGCCTCGCGCCAGCCGTGGTTGGCCAGCTCCACCGCGTACGGCAGGGTGACGTTGGTCAGCGCGTAAGTGCTGGTGTGCGGGACCGCGCCGGGCATGTTGGCCACGCAGTAGAAGACCGACTCGTGCACCTTGTACACCGGGTTGGCGTGGGTGGTCGGGTGCGAGTCCTCGAAGCAGCCGCCCTGGTCGATCGAGATGTCGACGAGCACGCTGCCCGGCTTCATCCGGGACACCAGCTCGTTGCTGACCAGGGTCGGGGCCTTGGCGCCCGGCACCAGCACGGCGCCGATGACCAGGTCGGCCTCCAGCACGGCGCGCTCCAGCTCGAAGGCGTTGGACATCACGGTGCGCACCTGGCCGTGGAACAGCTGGTCCACCTCGCGCAGCTTCTTGATGTTCTTGTCCAGCACGGTGACCTCGAAGGCCAGGCCGTGGGCGATGGTGGCGGCGTTGAGGCCGGACACGCCCGCGCCGATCACGACGGCCTTGGCCGGGCGCACGCCGGGCACCCCGCCGGGCAGCACGCCCCGGCCGCCCGCGAAGCGCATCAGGTGGTACGCGCCGACCTGCGGGGCGAGCCGGCCCGCGACCTCGCTCATCGGGGCGAGCAGCGGCAGGTGGTGGTCCGCGGTCTCGACGGTCTCGTACGCGATGCCGGTGACCTTCTGGGTCATCAGCGCGTCGGTGCACTCCTTGGACGCGGCCAGGTGCAGGTAGGTGAAGAGCACCTGCCCCTCGCGCATGCGGTGGTACTCCTCGGCGATGGGCTCCTTGACCTTCAGGATCAGCTCCGCGCCGGCCCACACCTCGTCGGCGGTGGCCAGGATCTGCGCGCCCGCCGCCGTGTACTCCTCGTCCGTGATGGACGAGCCGAGCCCGGCGCCGGTCTCGATGACGACGTCGTGGCCGTTGCGGACGAACTCGTGCACGCCCGCCGGGGTGATCGCCACCCGATACTCGTGGTTCTTGACCTCGCGGGGGATACCGACCTTCACGACTGCACCTTCCTCGATCCTGCGCTGCGGGAGCGCCCGCGGCGCCGTTGCCGCAGGTCTACCCCCCGCGGCGGCAGTCTAGGCCCGGCGAACGGGCCAAAGCCCCGACAGGATGCAAGCTGATGGCTCACCGGCTTGACACAGTGTCAGGCTCCTATGCTGCCGCCCTGCGGTACCCCCAAGGATAGTGCTGAATCGGAAATTTGCCGCTTACCGGTCAGGCCGAGGCCGGGAGCGGGGCGTCGGCGGGCCGCAGGTGCTTGAAGCCGGTGTCCCGGGCGCGGGCGGCGGCGAGCAGGCCGCCGACGGCGGGGCCGTTGGCGATCCGGCCGTCGAACACCATATCCAGCGCCTCGTCCAGCGGGACCAGCTCGACCCGCATGTCCGCCTCCTCCCCGGTGCGCACGTGGCGCTCATGCTCGGCCACCGGGGTCAGGTCGCGGGCCAGGAAGCACCGGAAGAGCTCGTCGGAACAGCCGGGCGTGGTGAACATGTCCACCAGCAGGTCGATCCGGCCCGCTACCAGGTCCGTCTCCTCGGCCAGCTCGCGCAGCGCCGCCGCGGCCAGACCCTCGCCCTGCACGTCGGCCAGGCCCGCGGGCAGCTCCCACAGGTAGCGGCCCACCGGGTGGCGGTACTGCCGCACCAGCACCACCCGGTCCCTTTCGTCCAGAGCGACCACGCCCACCGCGCCGACGTGGCGCACCACGTCGCGCTGCGCGACCTCGCCGCCGGGCATCCGGACCCGGTCGGTGGCGACCCGGAAGATCCGCCCGGCGTAGCGCTCGGTGCTGTCGACGACCTCGTACACGGGGCCTCCTCCTCGCGAAAACGGCGCCGGCCGCAGGCGGAACACCTGCGACCAGCGCCGTTCATTCAGTTGCGGGCCGGGTTCAGCGCTTGGCCGCCACCGGCTCGGCCGCCTCGGCGACGCCGGGCAGCTGGTCCGCCTGAGCATAGGCGATCGCCGCACCGACCAGCCCCGAGAAGAGCGGGTGCGGGTGCGTCGGCCGGCTCTTCAGCTCCGGGTGCGCCTGGGTGGCCACGAAGTACGGGTGCAGCTCGCGGTCCAGCTCGACGAACTCGACCAGCTTGCCGTCCGGCGAGGTGCCCGAGACCTTGAGCCCCGCCTTGGCCAGCGCGGGCCGGTAGGCGTTGTTGACCTCGTACCGGTGCCGGTGCCGCTCGCTGACCTCGGTGCCGCCGTACACCTCGGCCACGATCGAGCCGGGCGTCAGCTTCGCCGGGTACGCGCCCAGGCGCATGGTGCCGCCCAGGTCGCCCTTGCCCGCGACGATGTCCTCCTGGTCGGCCATCGTCGAGATGATCGGGTCCGGGGTGCGCTCGTCGAACTCCAGCGAGCTGGCCTTGGCGATGCCGGCCGCGTGCCGGGCCACCTCGATGGCCATCGTCTGCAGGCCCAGGCACAGGCCCAGGGTCGGGATGCGGTTCTCCCGGGCGTACTTCACCGCGCCGATCTTGCCCTCGATGCCGCGCACGCCGAAGCCGCCCGGGATGACCACGCCGTCGACGTGCGCGAGCGCCTTGGCCGCGCCCTCGGCGGTCTGGCAGTCGTCGCTGGGCACCCACTTCAGCTTGATCTTGGCGCGGTGGCCGAAGCCTGCCGCGCGGATCGCCTCGGACACCGACAGGTACGCGTCGGGCAGGTCGATGTACTTGCCGACCAGCGCGATGGTGACCTCGTGCACCGGGTGGTGCACCCGCTCCAGCAGGTCGTCCCAGGCGGTCCAGTCCACGTCCCGGAACGACAGGCCCAGCCGGCGCACCACGTACGCGTCCAGGCCCTCGCGGTGCAGCACCTTCGGGATGTCGTAGATGCTCGGCGCGTCCGGGGCGGACACGACCGCCTCGGCGTCGACGTCGCAGTACAGGGCGAGCTTGCTCTTCATGCTGGCCGGGATCTCCCGGTCGGAGCGGCACACCAGCGCGTCGGGCTGGATGCCGATGTTGCGCAGCGCCGCCACCGAGTGCTGGGTCGGCTTGGTCTTCAGCTCACCCGACGGCGCCAGGTAGGGCACCAGCGACACGTGCAGGTAGAAGCAGTTGTCCCGGCCCACGTCGTGGCGGATCTGCCGGATCGACTCCAGGAACGGCAGCGACTCGATGTCGCCGACCGTGCCGCCGACCTCGGTGATCACCACGTCCGGCGTGCGGCCCTGCTCGTCCGGTTCGGCCATGGCCCGGATCCGGGCCTTGATCTCGTTGGTGATGTGCGGGATGACCTGGACGGTGTCGCCCAGGTACTCACCGCGCCGCTCCTTGGCGATGACCGCCGAGTAGATCTGCCCGGTGGTCACGTTGGCCTTGGCCGACAGGTCCCGGTTGAGGAATCGCTCGTAGTGCCCGACGTCGAGGTCGGTCTCGGCACCGTCTTCGGTGACGAACACCTCGCCGTGCTGGAACGGGTTCATGGTGCCCGGATCCACGTTCAGGTACGGATCGAGCTTCTGCATGACCACCCGCAGACCACGAGCGGTGAGGAGATTGCCGAGGCTGGAGGCGGTGAGTCCCTTGCCCAGCGAGGAGGCCACGCCTCCGGTGACGAAAATATGTTTGGTCGTCCGCGCTGCTACCACGGGGTTTCACCCTAACACGGCTCCGGAGTTCATCCGTGGGCTACGTCGCCGAAACCGTCTTCGGGGTGTCGGTGCTCACCGTGACGGGCTCTTCCGCAGGCCGGACCGGCGAAGGCGAGGGCTCCTCGACGATCCGGGCGCGCTCGGGCTCCTCGACCACGCGGGTGCGGTCCGCGGCGTGCCCGAGGACCCGCATCGCGCCCACCGTGAGCACGGGCACCGCGATCGCCGCGGCCGCGCCCGCCACGTTCAGCGCCGCGCCGCCCAGCAGGCCGCCGACGATCGAGGCGAGGATGGTCCCGGCCACCGCGGCCCGGATCGGCGGGTAGATGCCGTACAGCCGCTTCAGGCCGCCCCACGGGCGCATCAGCACTACCCACAGGAACACCGCCGACACGAGCGCCAGCACGGTCAGCGGGCTGGTCACCAGCGCGACGCGGTTGGCGCCGCCGAGCCGGCTCAGGGTCAGCCCCGACGTGCCGTCGGACAGCTGGGTGAGGAAGCGGCCCAGGCTGCCCTGCTGCTCCACCGGCTGGCGTACGTCGACGAGCGCGAACACCACGGTGACCACCGCGCCCGCGGCCACCGCCCAGGCCAGCCGCTTGAACGTCAGGAAGCCGCCCGGGCACAGCGCCGCGGTGAGGCACACCCCGGCGGTGAGCGCCACCGCGCCACCCGCGTCCGCGCCGAGCGCGGGGGTGCCCACCAGCAGCACGCCCGCCGCGCCGATCGCGGACACCAGCAGCGGCCGGTTGCGGTGCGGCACGAGATAGCACAGCGTGCCCGCGGTGAGCAGCACACCCGCGAAGAACACCCCCATGCCGACCATGCCGATGCCGGAGTATCGGGTGCCCTCCAGCGCGGAGTAGCCCGCGACGCCGTTGAGCTGGAGCCGGGCGCCGGTGATCAGGTCCGCGCCGACCACCGTGGCGGCGATCGCGGCGACCATGCCGACCGGGCCGAGGGTACGCGTACGGAACAGCGGCAGCCGCACCGTGACGAAGGTGAGCAGCAGCGTGATACCGGCCGTGACCAGCCCGAAGATCAGCCCGCGGCGGCCGAAGCGCCACCACGGCACGATGCCCGCGATGAGCGCGGCGGGCAGTGCCAGCGAGGCCCCGGTCAGCAGCACCTCCAGCAGGCTCACCAGCCGCTGCGGGGGCGGGGTGGGTCCGGTCGGCCCGGCGTGGCGGTAACTGCGCCGCAGCAGCGGCACCACGGCCGCGAACAGGGCGATCTGCACCAGCGCCAGCAGCCAGAAGAACCAGGCCGAGACGTTGCGGGCGGCGGCGGCGCGCCGGTCGGCGTCCGCGCCCGCCGCGGTGGCCTGGCCCAGGTCGGCCGGGCGGCCGTCGGCCAGCGCCGCCGGGTGCCCCGCCATGATCTTCTTCGGCTGCTCGCGGCCCAGCAGATCCAGCGCCGTCGGCGCCAGGTCGACCAGCTGCAGGTAGCCAGCGCGGCTGGTGGTGGCCGAGGTCAGGTAGCCGCCCTGCCAGCCCGGCCCGTCGGCGATCACGGCGTGCAGCCGCGAGCTGCGGTCGGTGTCGGCGACCCCGGCCACCAGCAGGGTGGAGTTCTTCGGGCGGGCCGCGAGCACCTGCCCGAGCAGTTTGTCCACGGCGGCGGCCTGCTTGAGCCGCAGCTGCGGGGTGCGCCCGTCGATAGCGCCCAGGTCCACGATGCTGAGCAGGCACTCGCTGAGCGCCTTGCCCGCGTCCGCGGCCGCGGGCAGCGTCGGGTGGTAGCGGTCCACCCTGCCGAACGAGCGGGCGGCCGCCACCGCCGCACCCTCGCCCACGGCGGCGGTGCAGCGCACCGACTCGGCCAGCGCCCCGGGCACGGTGCCGTACGGCAGCTCGCGCTGGCGCTCCACCACCTCGTCCTGGTCGGGCAGGAACGCGCCGAACGCGTCCGGCTGCTCGATCGGCACGTCCAGCTTCGGGCACTGCTCGGCGAGGTCCGGATCCTGCTGGCGGGCCTCGTCGGCGGGTTCCTCGCCGATGCCGGTGCGGTCGGCGTAGTTGCCCGCGCCCAGCGTCAGCCAGCCGTCGCCCGGGCAGGTGGGCACGTGCGCGGAGCGCGTCGACAGGGAGCCGATGGAGCCGCGCTCGGCCAGCCGCCACAGGTTCGGCGTCCGGTCCGCGTCGATGTCGTCCCAGCGCAGGCCGGCGGCCCCGGCGATGATCACGTAGTCGGCCTCGTCGTCCTCGGTGGGGGCGGCGGCGGCCGGGCCGGACAGGCCGGGCAGGACCAGGCCGAGCAGCGCGAGCAGGGTCAGCCCGAGCGCCACGCCGAACACCCGGCGGGGAGCGGGACGGCGGGCGCTGCGGCGGAGGGGTGGCCGGGGCAGCATCAGGCGCGCCCCGTACGGGCCGGCACGGCCAGCTCGGCGTACACGGCGCGCACCCCGGCGATGGTGGCCGGCTCGTCGGGCCAGGTCGCGGCCTGCGCGGTGCCGCGCTCAGCCAGCCGGGCGCGGGCCTGCTCGTCGCCGAGCAGCTTGCGCACCGCCGCGTCCAGGCCGTCGGGGTCGTTGGGCTCGATCAGCTGCGCGCCGTCGCCGACCAGCTCCGGGATGCCGCCGACGGCCGTCGCGACGAGCGGCAGGCCGCCGCCGAGCGCCTCCTGGGCGAACAGCTGCCGGGCCTCCCACACACTGGTGACCACGGCGAGGTCCGCGGCGGCGATCAGGTCGCCGACGTCGTTGCGGTGGCCGAGCAGGGTCACCGGGGCGCGCAGCTGCGAGATCTGCGCGGCGAGGTCGAGGTAGGACGGGCCTTCGCCCGCGATCAGCACGCGGGGCATCGGGGACATGTCCCGCCAGCGCGCGGCGACGGTCACCAGCATGTCGTACGCCTTCTGCGGGTGCAGCCGGCCCACGGACAGCACCACCGGCACTCCGTCGGCGATGCCCAGGCCGGAGCGGACCGCGGCCCGGGAGCGCCGGGTGCGCCGCAGCCGGGGCGCGGCCACCGGGGCCAGCCGGGCGTCGGCGGCGCCCACCGCGTTCGCGCGGGTGACCAGGTCGGCGGAGGCGCCGAGGGTGACGGCGGAGGCGCGTGCCACGATGCGCTCGACGATCGCGTGCACCCGGCCGCGCAGGCCCGCCCGCAGCGGGGCGTTGTGCCAGGTGGTCACCAGGGGGCAGGTGGGCCGGGCCAGCGCGGCGGCCAGACCGGCGCGCAGGCCGTGCGCGTGCACCACGTCGGGGCGCGCCCCGGCCAGGAACTGGCGCAGCGTGCGTACCGCCCGCATGTCACTGGGGTGCAGTTCGGCGGGGATCTCCACCGGGTGGAACCGGGCGCCGCGGTCGGTGAACCGGAAGTGCTCCTCGGTGGCGGCGGGGCCGCACACCGTCACGTCGCACCCGGCCCGGGACAGGCCCTCGGCCAGGCCCGCCACGTGCTGGCCGATGCCTCCCGTGCTGGAGGCGAGCAGCAGCACGACGCTGCCGGTCCATTCGGTCCCCGTGGTCAACGGTCCTCCCGCCTCTCGCCCCGTGTGTGCCGCGCCCCTCATCCGCGCCGGCGCCGCACCCGGTCGAGCAGTGGCCGCAGGTCCGGCAGGTCGAGCAGGGCGCAGACGATCAGAAAGACTACAAGCGACGCGCCACCGGACAGCATGCCCTGTCCGGCCAGACCCATGATGCCGGGGTCCCCGGACACCACCGCGCGCCCCGCCTCGATGCCCGCGACCGCACCCGCCGGCGCCGCGACGGAGGCCGCCAGCGCCGCCCGGAACATCCCGGACAGGGCCGGACCGCCCACCCGGGCACGGACCGCCACGGCCAGCAGCACCGCCATCACGAGCATGCCGATCGAGTTGGCCGCGCCCAGCGCCGCGGCGCGCGCGCTGTCGGGCAGTGTGTGCGAAAGCACGAGCGCCGCGCCGAGCGCGACCGCCCAGCCGCCGGACACGCCCAGCGCGGCGAGCCGGTTCGCGCCGACCGCGTACAGCGTGCGCTGGTGCAGCGCGGCCAGGCCGTAGCCGAGCAGGCCCGGCGTGAAGGCGATCACAGCCGTGGCCAGCGCGCGGCTGCGGGCCGGGTCGCCGTCGGTGAACGTCAGCAGGGCCGCCGCCGGAGCCGCCACGGCCGCCAGGCCCGCCGCGCCGAGCCCGCTGAGCAGCAGCACCGCCCGGCCGGTGCGGGCCGTGGTGCGCTGCAGGGTGCCGGTGTCGGCGGTGGCGTGCGCGGTCGCGATCGCCGGGTAGGCCGCCGTCGCCGCCGGCACCGCCAGCACCGCCCAGGGCAGCAGGTAGACCGTCTGGGCGAGGTTGTAGACCGCGTTGGTGGCCGGGCCGGTGTCCGAGGCCAGCCGGATCGTCACCAGCAGCGCCACCTGCTGCGCGACGACCGTGGCCATACCGGCCGCGGCCAGCCCGCCGATGCGCCGCCGCTGCCCCGGGTCGACCGTGAACGTCGGCCGCAGGCCCAGCCGCAGCCGGCTCACCGGGATCACCAGGCACAGCGAGAGCACCACCACGCCCAGCGTGGTGCCGACCGACAGGATCGCCAGCTCGCCGCCGGACACCGTCTCCGGCGCGGGCCACCTGCCCGCCCGCGCGGCGAACAGCACGTACGCGCCGATCACGGTGAGGCTGGACAGCAGCGGGGCGAGCACCGGCCAGGCGAAGCGCCGGTGCGCGTGCAGCACGCCGGTGAGCACGATGCCGATGCCGTACAGCGGCAGCTGCGGCGCGAACACCCGCAGCATGGAGGTGCCCGCCTCGTGCAGGACCGGGGAGTTCTCCGGCTGGAGCAGCGACATCACCGTGCCCGCGCCGAACCACAGCAGCACCGCCAGCGGCACCAGCGCGGCCAGGGTCCAGGTGAGCAGCGCGGAGACGGTGCGGCGCACCTGGTCGCGGTCCCCGGCGGCCAGCGGCCCGGCCAGCAGCGGCACCACCAGTCCGGCCAGCGCGCCGCCCGCGACGATCTCGAAGACGATGTTCGGGATGGTGTTGGCGGCCAGATAGACGCCGCCGAGGTCGTCGACGCCGACCGTCTGCGAGAAGACCAGGGTGCGGGCGAAGCCCGCGAGCCGGCTGAGCACCGTCAGCCCGGCGATCAGCGTCGCGGCACCGGCGATCCGCGCCGCAGCGGGGCCGCGCGGCGCGACCCTGTCGTCAGCGGTCACGGTCATTTCTGGGTACGGCGCGGGGCCCGTGCTCGCGGCTGCGGCTTGGCAGCGGTCTCCCCGGCCGGCGCGGCGGCTTCGGCGTCGGTGGCGTGGTCGACCTCAGCAGCGCCCGGCCCGTGGCCGCCACCGGCCTCAGCGGCCTGCCGGAATGCCTTGCGTGCGGCAGCGCGCCGCGGCGTCGCGGTCTGCTCCCCCGCCACCGGCACCTCCGGAGTGCTCGGCCCGTCGCCCGGCGTCGGACTGGAAGCCGTCGGCGGGGAGTCCACCGCCGGGCCTGTCACCGGCGCGGCAACCTGCGGCGGAGTGCTCGTCTGGTTCGTCGTGGGTGCGGCGGCCTGCGGCTGGGTGCCTCCTGCGCGATCGGTCAGCGCCGCCAGCGGGGTTCCGGCCGCCGGGCCTGGCTGCGGTTTCGTCGTGGCCCCTGCCTGCGGCGCGGGATCGTCGGCGGCTGTGCGCGACTGCGGGAGCTGCTGCTTGGGGGCCGGGAGGCGGCCCCAGGCGTCGATCTCGCGCAGCACGGGGGTGCGCTCGATGACCTTGGTGAAGCTGACCTTCTCGCTGGCGAGGGTGAGCGCGCCGAGGCCGGTGAGCAGCGCGGCGCGGCCGAGCAGGCCGGTGCGGGCGGTGGCGGCCACGCCGAGCAGCGCGCCGAGCGCGTTGGCGCCCGAGTCGCCGAGCATGATCTCCTCGCCGAGGTCGTCGGGCAGCAGCCCGGCGCTCGCACCGACCGGCCCGGCGGCCAGGCCGCCCGCGCGGGTGGCGGTCAGCGGCGCGCCGACCAGCAGACCCGCCTTGAGCGCCCGGCCGGGGCGCAGGTCGAGCAGGTTGTACAGGTTCGCGCTGCCCGCGATGACCCCGGCGCCCAGCGCCACCTCGACGGCCCGCCCGAGCCTGCCGCGGCCGCGCCGGTCCGGCAGCAGCGCCGCCGCCGCCAGGGCGCCCGCGCCCACTCCGGCGATCTTCACGAGGCCACTGGTGACGCGGCCCTCGCGCAGCGCCCGCAGGTGCCCGCGGAAGCCCTTGTCGCCTCTCTGATCGGGGCGCGCGCCGACGATGTCGTCGTACAGGCCGACCGCGCCGCCGGACAGCCCGGCGGCGAGCGCGGCCGTGGCGGTGCGCGCGTCACCGGCGCCGAGGGCGCTGCTCAGGCTCGCCGAGACGGCCAGCGCGGGGCCTCCGGCCAGGGTGACCGTGCGGCCGCGGAAGTTCGTGCGCTCCAGTTGCGCCGCCTCGGGGCGGGTGCGCGCCGTACGCAGTGCGGCCCGGGCGCCGTAAGCGCCCAGGCCGATCAGTGCTACTCGGGCGAGTAAGCCCACCTCAGCTCACTTCTGCTGCTGCGGGAGCAGCGCGCTGGCGTTGGTGCCGACGCCGTAGTGGCCGGCCTTGTTGTCCGAGAACTGCTCGTGCAGCGCGAGCGCCGCGGCGACCTGGCCCTGCACCGTCTCGGCGTTGTCCACGGTCGAGATGGTCTTGGCGAGCGTGGCGTCGTCGCGTACCTCGATCATGAGGTTGCCCTCGCCGCCCAGCACGCCGCCGACGATCGCGACCCCGGCGTGGTCGAACTGCACGGCGGTCGTCTTGACGGCGGCGTTCTTGCCCGCGGCCTGGCTGTCGGTGTACGGCGAGCCGGAGACGATGACCACGGCCTCGGCCGGGCCCGACACGGTGCCGGCGACGGTCAGGTAGCCGAGCTTGCTGTACGCCGCGAGCACCGCCGACCGGTCCGCCGCGGGAACGGCGGGGGTCCGGTCGAGCAGCACGGCGGCCAGCAGCGCGCTCGACGACTCGACGCCCTCGCTGTTGAGCGGGATGGCGGTGGTGGGCACGCTGGCCGGCTCGGCCTTGTTCTCCAGGTCCAGCAGCTCGACGCTGTTGTCCGGGTTGAAGAACTTGTCGGTCAGCTCGACGGTGCCGACGGTCTTGGCGCCCGCGGTCTTCAGCATGGCCTCCAGGCCGTCCACCTGGTCGCGGCCCGACGGCAGCACCAGCAGCAGCAGGCGGCGGTTGGTGAGCTTGCCGTTCAGCATGATCGGCGCGGCCTCGGTGACGAACTGCTCCTCACGGTTGGCCTGGTCGCGCAGGCCGGTCACCTGGTCGCGCAGCTGCGAGTTGTTCTTGCGCAGCGCGTTGACGTTGTCCTCGAGGGCGTCGGCCGCCGGGCCGTTGAGCGCCGCGGTGCCGACGACCAGCCCGATGGCCAGGGCCAGGAACACCGCCGTCATGGACACCACGTGGTACCTAAAGTTGATCACGTCAGAGCCTCTTGATCGTCCGGGGTCCCTAGAACAGCCGCTGCAGGTGGAACATCACGTCGTCCCACCACTCCGCGGCCAGCGACAGGTAAGCCTTGCCCACGGTGGACACGGCGACGGCCGCCGCCATCGCCGCGATGGCGGACAATACCAGCAAAAGCAGCGAGGAACCTGAAATGCTCTGCCGGTACAGCCGGCTGACCCCCTTGGCGTCGACCAGCTTGCCCCCCACCCGCAGCCGGGTGAGGAACGTCGAAGCCATGCCCCCGCGGCCCTTGTCCAGGAACTCCACCAGCGTGGCGTGGGTGCCGACCGCCACGATCAGGGTGGCCCCCTTCTCGTCGGCCAGCAGCATCGCGATGTCCTCGCTGGTCGCCGCGGCCGGGAAGGTGATCCCGGAGACACCGAGCTGGTGCACCCGGTCCAGGCCGGGCGCCCGGCCGTCCGGATAGGCGTGCACGACCACCTCGGCGCCGCAGCGCAGCACGTCGTCGGTGACCGAGTCCATGTCCCCGATGATCATGTCGGGGGTGTATCCGGCCTCGACCAGCGCGTCCGCACCGCCGTCCACACCGATCAGGACCGGCTTGAACTCGCGGATGTACGGCCGCAGCACGTCCAGGTCGGCCTTGTAGTCGTAGCCGCGCACCACGATCAGGCAGTGCCGCCCGGCGATCTGCGTCTTGATCTCGGGCACGCCGACGCCGTCGAGCAGCAGCTCGCGCTCCTGCTTCAGGTACTCCATGGTGTTCGCCGCGAACGCCTCCAGCTGCACCGACAGGCCCTCGCGGGCGTCGAGCATGGCCTTGGCGATGCTGTCGGCGTCCTGGCGCACCCCGTGCCCGACCGGCTCGCCGCGCACGTACACGGTGTTGCCCTCGATGCGGACGGTGTCACCCTCGCGGATCTGCTGGAAGACGCCCTCACCCAGGTCGTCGAGCAGCGTTATGCCCGCCTCGACCAGCACCTGGGGGCCCAGGTTCGGGTAGCGGCCGGAGATGGAGGGCTTGGCGTTCAGCACCGCCGCCACGCCCACGGCCACCAGCGAGTCGGCGGCCACCCGGTCGATGTCGACGTGGTCGATCACGGCGATCTCGCCGGGACGCAGCCGACCGACCAGCCGCTTGGTGCGGCGATCGAGCCGAGCGGTGCCGGTCAGGATCCCGGGTTCGGCGGGCCGGGTCCGGCGCAAGGTGGGAAGACGCATCGCAGCCATCCTGGCATGTCAGTCCGGTATTGGCGCGTACCGACACCCATGATCGACCCATCCGGGCCGAATTGTGATGTCCGAAACCTCGCCGACCCCATCGTGACATCCGTCCGCCTCTGCCGCCGACCGGCACGCCCGTCCTAGCTGCCCATATCGGGCAAACCATGCCGATTCTGCGCGCGTGGAGGCCCGGCGGTGACCTACCTCATGCTCGCCCTCGCCACCCGCCGGGATGCCGAGCCGCGCCGGGTTCCGCCGCATCGAGGAGAGATCACTGCTTGATGTCGCGATGTGCGGTCCCACCACAGGTTCCGACACGAACCCGCGATCTTCCCGGATGCAACCCGACCGCCGCGGGGGCATGATCGCGATCTCGTGTCGGAAGGTGTGGCTCAGCCGCACTTTGTGACACGAGATCGCGATCATCGCGGGTCGCGGGTCGCGGGTGGCCGGATGTCGGCAGATCGCGGGCGTGGCGGGGACCCGGCCGCCGCGGCCCGTGCGGTCTGGAGCGCGAAGGGCGCCCGGCCGCCGGTGTGGCGGTGGGTGCCCTTCGCGGTCGGGCGGGTCAGGCGGCGTTGGAGCGCTCGCGGGCGGCGACCGCCAGCAGCTCTTCCGCGTGGGCGATGCCCAGGTCGGAGTCGGGCAGGCCGGCGAGCATGCGGGCCAGTTCACGGGAGCGCTCGGTCTCCTCGACGACGCGCACCCCGCTGGTCGTGATCGCACCGCCCGTGTCCTTCGCCACCACCAGGTGCCGGTCGGCGAACGCGGCGACCTGCGGCAGGTGCGTGACGACCAGGACCTGGTGGTTGCGGGCCAGCCGGGCCAGGCGCCGGCCGATCTCGACCGCGGCGGTGCCGCCGACGCCCGAGTCGACCTCGTCGAAGACGAGCGTGGGCGGGCCGCCCGCACCGGCGAAGACCACCTCGATGGCGAGCATCACCCGGGACAGCTCGCCGCCGGAGGCGCCCTTCTGCAGCGGCAGGGCGGGCGCGCCGGGGTGGGCCAGCAGGCGCAGCTCGATGTCGTCGGCGCCGTCGGCGGTCACCCCGGACTCGACGCCGCCGACGGGCAGGCTGATGTCACCGGCCGGGCGGGGCAGCACCATGATCTGGATGCGGGCGTGCGGCATGGCGAGGCCGGCCAGTTCCACGGTGACCTTGTCGGCGAACCGGCCCGCCGCCTCCACCCGCGCCTCGCGCACCCTGGCGGCCAGCTCGGCGACCTCGCCGGCGAGCCGGTGCATCTCCCGCTCCAGCTCCTCCAGCAGCTCGTCGGAGCTGTCCAGGGCGCCGAGGCGGGTGCGGGCGTTGTCGGCCCAGGCGATGACGCCGTCGATGTCGTCGGCGTACTTGCGGGTCAGCGAGCGCAGCGCGGCACGCCGCTCGTAGATGAACTGCAGCCGGGCCGGGTCGGCGTCGAGGCTGGCGAGGTACGTCGAGAGCTCGACGGAGACGTCGCCGAGCAGCGACGCGGCCTCCTCCAGCCGCGCGGCGAACTCGCCGAGCTTCGCGTCCACCCCGGACTGCGACTCCAGGGTGCGCCGGGCGGTGCCGACGAGGCTGGTCGCGTCCTCGCTGTCGGTCTCCCCGCCGCCGGCCACGGCCTGGTGCGCGATGTGCGCCGCCGTACGCAGGCCCTCGGCGTGCTCCAATCGCTGGGCCTCGGCACGCAGCTCGTCGTCCTCGCCGGGCTGCGGGTCGACCCTGGTGATCTCGTCGAGGCCCAGCCGCAGCAGGTCCGCCTCCTGGGCGCGGGTGCGCGCGTTGCGGCGGCGGTCGGCCAGGTCGTCGGCGACCGCGCGCCAGCGGGTGAACAGCTCCCGGAACTCGACGAGCAGCTTCTCGTGCTCGGGACCGGCGAACCGGTCCAGGGAACCGCGCTGCTCGGCCGGGCGCAGCAGCCGCAGCTGGTCGGACTGGCCGTGCACGGCCAGCACCAGCTCGCCGACCTCGCCCAGCAGCGACACCGGCACGGTCCGCCCGCCCACGTGCGCCTTGGAGCGGCCCTCGATGGTGACGGTGCGGCTCATCAGCAGGCTGCCGTCGACGTCGGACTCGGCACCCGCGTCGGCGACCCGGGTGGCCACCGCGCTGGCGGCGTTGCCCGTCAGGCGCAGCCTGCCTTCGACCGTGGCCCGGCCCGGTTCGGCCCGGACCCGCCCGGCGTCGGCCCGGCCGCCGAACAGCAGGCCGAGTCCGGTGACGACCATGGTCTTGCCGGCACCGGTCTCACCGGTGATGACGTTCATGCCGCGGGTCAGCGGGAGGGTGGTGTCCTCGATCACGCCGAGGCCGGTGATGCGCAACTCTTCCAGCACAACAGGTGACAGTAGCCCGCCCCTCCGACAGTGTCACGCCGGGCCGTGCGTTTGTACCGCTCAGTGACCAGGGTGGCGCGGTCCGTGCCCCCGCCAGCCCTCCACCGGCAGCCCGAACTTCGCCACCAGCCGGTCGGTGAAGGGCCGCGGCCGCAGCCGCGCCACCCGCACCGGCAGCTCGCCGCGCCGCATGGTGACCTGCGCACCGGGCGCCAGGCTGTACACCCGCCGGCCGTCGCAGCTCATCACCGCGTGCTCGGTGTACGGGTCGATGGTCACCTGGATGACGGAGTCCGGCGCGGTCACCAGCGGCCGGCTGAACAGCGCGTGCGCGCTGATCGGCACCAGCAGCAGCGCCTCCACCCGCGGCCACACCACGGGCCCGCCCGCCGAGAAGGCGTACGCCGTCGAGCCGGTCGGGGTGGCGCACACCACGCCGTCGCAGCCGTAGCGCGACAGCGGACGCCCGTCCACGTCGACCAGCAGCTCGAGCATGCGCTCGCGGTTGCCCTTCTCCACGGTGACCTCGTTGAGCGCCCACGACTCGGCGATCACCTCCCCGGCCAGCTCGGCGGTGACGTCGATGGTGAGCCGCTCCTCGACGCTGTAGTCGCGGGCGACCACGTCGCGTACCGCCTGGTCCAGGTCTGCGATCTCGGCCTCGGCCAGGAACCCGACCCGGCCCAGGTTGATGCCGAGCAGCGGCGCGCCCTCGGGGCGGGCCAGCTCGGCGGCGCGCAGCAGGGTGCCGTCGCCGCCGAGGGCGAACACGATCTCGGCCCCCTGCGCCGCGCAGGCGCCCGAGATCGGGGTGACCCCGGACAGGTCCAGGTCCTCGGCCTCCTCGGCGACCACGCGCACGGTGAAGCCCGCGGCGATCAGGTCCCGCGCCACGGTGCGGGCATGGTCGGTGGAGTCCTTCCGGCCGGTATGGGTGACCAGCAGCGCCACGCGCTCCAATTCAGTCCTCCGGGTCAGGTGCGTTCGGCACCCCAGCCTCCACCACGGCGCGGATGTCCGCCACCGCGGGGGCGGGTGCGTCACGCCGGAACCAGACGAAGAACTCCACATTGCCTGACGGGCCTGGCAGCGGGCTGGCCGTCACCCCGGCCGTGCCCAGGCCGAGCGCGGTCGCCGCGGTGGCGACGTCGAGCACGGCCTCGGCCCGCAGTGCCGGATCGCGCACCACGCCGCCCGCGCCGACCCGCTCCTTACCGACCTCGAACTGCGGCTTCACCATCAGCACGAGGTCGCCGTCGGTGCACGCGGCCAGCGCGGGCAGCACCAGCCGCAGCGAGATGAACGACAGGTCGGCCACGGTGAGTTCCACCACGCCGCCGATGACCTCGGGGGTGAGCGTGCGCACGTTCGTGCGCTCGTGCACCTTCACCCGCTCGTCGGTGCGCAGTGACCAGGCGAGCTGGCCGTAGCCGACGTCGACGGCGACCACCTCGGCCGCCCCGCTGCGCAGCAGCACGTCGGTGAAGCCGCCGGTGGACGCGCCCGCGTCCAGGCAGCGCCGCCCGGCCACGGCCAGCCCGTGCGGCGTGAACGCGGCCAGCGCCCCGGCGAGCTTGTGCCCGCCCCGGGACACGTAGTCGTCGCCGGTGGACTCGCCGGTGACGCGTACCGCGTCGGCCGGGTCGACCATGGCCGCGGCCTTGTGCGCCACGGTGCCCCTGACCTCGACCCGGCCCGCGGCGATCAGCTCACCGGCCTGCTCCCGCGACCGGGCCAGCCCGCGCCGGACCAGCTCCGCGTCCAGCCGGACACGTCGTGCCATGGGTGTTACGCCTCGATCGCGGCGAGGACTTCCCGCAGCGTCCGGTGCGCCGCCTCGTACGCCGCGAGCTGCTCGGCCAGCGGCAGGTCGGCGGCGTTGGCCACCCCCCGTACGGCGGCGTCCACGGCGTGATGGCCGGTCGGGCCGGGCATCAGAGTCGCCGGGGTCGGCATCGGACGGGGCGCGGGCACCGCCGGGGAGAACGACAGCGGCAGCTGCGGTGAGCTCATGCCGTGGCCGCCTTACCGGCCGGAGCCTTCTTGACGGCCTTCTTCGCCACAGCCTTCTTCGCGGCCACCGGCACCTCGTCGGACGCGGCCCGCGGCCCGGCGGCCGGCACGGTCTTCTTGGCGACGACCTTCGCGGCCTTCTTCGGCGGGGCGGGCTTCGGCGCCGGCTTCGCGGCCTCCGCCTTCTTCGCGGCGGGCTTGGGCAGCTCGCGGGGGCGCTCGACGACCTCGGGCCGCTCGGCGACCCCACCCCGCGGTGGCACCCGCACGGCGGGCGGCGTGACCTTGCCCGCGACGGCCTTCTTCGCCACCGGGCTCGCGTTGTCCTCCTCGGCAGCCTCCGCCGACGGCGCGGCGGCCGTGGCACTGCCGTCGGCGGAACCGCTGCCGTCGGCCGAGGCCGCACGCGCCGCCGCGACCGCGGCGTCGATCCTCGCCTCGCGGAGCTCGCCCTCCAGGTCCTCGATCCGGGCGGTCAGCGTGGCGACCTCCTCGGCGGTGGCCAGGCCGACCCGGCCCAGCGCACGGTCCAGCTCCAGCCGCACGATCCGCGCGACCGCCTCCCGGTTCTGCAGGCCGGTGCTGACCAGCTCCTCTGCCATGACCTGCAGCTGCGTCGCGGTCGCGCCGCTCTTGCCCAGCAGCCCCTTGGCCGCCTTCTTGACGGTCTTCTCCGCCTTCTTCTTCGACGCCTCGGTCAGCCCGAGGGCCAGCTCGAGGTACGCCTTCACCACGTCCTGCTTCGGCTCGCCCGACTTCTGCGCCACGGCGGTCACCACCTCTCCCGACGACTGCTCCCCAGCACGGGCCGCGTCCACGCGGTCCATACCGTCCCGCCGACCAACGCTACAGGGCCGGGACCGCCGGAGCAGCGAAGAGCCCCCCGAGATCCGCCGACACGTACGTGGGGCGCAGCTGCCCGCCCGCCGCGGCGGCCTCGACCGCCGTCGACACGCCGGTCAGCACCAGCAGACTGTCCATTCCGGCTCGGTGCGCGCCGGCGATGTCGGTGTCCAGCCGGTCGCCGACGACCAGCACCCGGCGCGCCGACGCCTGGCCCGCCGCGGTGGCGAACAGGCCCGGCTCGGGCTTGCCGACCACCACGTCCGGCTCCCGCTCCAGCGCCGTGGCCAGCAGCGCCACCAGGGACCCGTTGCCGGGCAACGGCCCGCGCAGGGTCGGCAGGGTCTTGTCCGTGTTCGTCGCGACCCACCAGGCGCCCGCGCGGATCGCCACGCACGCCTCGGCCAGCTGCTTCCAGCCCAGGTCCGGCCCGAAACCCTGCACCACGGCGCGCGGGTTGTCGTCGGCGCTGTCGACCGGCCGCAGGCCCACATCGGCGACCTCGCTGCGCAGCGCGGGCGCGCCCAGCACCAGCACCGGCGCGCCCGGCTCCAGCCGCTGCGCCAGCAGCGCCGCCGCCGCCCCCGCCGAGGTGAGCACCTCGTGCGGCTGGGCTGCGATGCCCATACCGCGCAGCAGGGCGGCGACCTCGGCGGCGCGGCGCGACGCGTTGTTGGTCGCGAAGCGCACCGGTTTGCCCTCTTCCCTCAGGCGGGCCAACGCATCGACCGCCCCGGGAATGGGGCGGTCGATGAGGTACAGCACGCCGTCGAGATCGAAGATGACCAGGTCATAGTTCTCGACGAGCTCGGTCACTTGTCCGTGTCGGCCTTCCGCTCGGCGTCGGCCGCCGGGGCGGCCGGCTTCTCGCCCTGCTCGTCGAAGTCCTCGAGGTCGTCCTCGTCGTCGTCGGTGGCGTCGCCGTCATAGCCCTCGCCGCCGTCGAGGTCGTCGTCCTCGTCGTCCTCGTCGTCGTAGTCCTCGTCATCGTCCTCGTCGTCGAGGTCGTCTTCGTCGTCCTCGGCGCGGTCGTCGTCCTCGTCGTCCTCGGACCGGTCCTCGGCACGGCGGGCGGCCGGGGCACGGTCGTCGTCCTCGTCGGACTCGTCCTCGATCTCGACGCCGTCCATCTCCAGCAGGCGCTCGGCCGCGTCGGTCACCGCGTCCGTGTCGGCCGCGGCGGCCTTGGCGAACCACTCCCGCGCCTCCTCGGTCCGGCCGGACTTCAGCAGCGCGTCCGCGTACGCGTAACGCAGCCGCGGCGACCAGTCCTCGGTGGACTCGACGGTCAGCTCGCGCACCTGCAGCATGGCCGCGGCGGCCTCGTGCTGGCCCAGGTCACCGCGCGCACCGGCGGCGACGATGAGCAGCTCCAGCGCCTCGGGCTGGCTGAGCTTCTCCCGCTCGGCGCCGCGGAACAGGTCGATCGCCTTCTCCGGCCGGCCCAGCGCCCGCTCGCAGTCGGCCAGCACCGCCAGGTGCGTCTGCCGCCCGGTCATCCGGTGGTACGTGCGGATCTCGGCGATCGCGCTCGCCCAGTCGCCCGCCTGGTAGGAGGCCAGGCCGACCGCTTCGCGTACCACCGCGATGCGGGAGGCCAGCCGGCGCGCCGCCAGGGCGTGCTCCAGCGCCTTCTCCGGGTCCTCGTCGATCAGCTGCCCGGTCGCGACCAGGTGCCGGGCGACCGTGTCGGCCACCGGCTTGGCCAGCGACAGCAGCTCGGCGCGCACCTCGCTGTCGAGGTCGGATGCGCTGATCTCGTCGGAGAGCTCCGGACCGGGACGGCCCGCGCTCTCGGCGGCCTCGCCGCCGGCGCGCTCCTCGCGGTCACCGCGGAAGCCGCCCTCACGACGGTCGCCACCACGGAAACCGGCGCGGTCACCGCGCTCGTCCCCGCCACGGAAACCACCCTCACGGCGCTCGCCGTAGGCCGGCCGGTCGCCACCGGAGCGGAACCCGCCCTCACGACGGTCCCCGCCGCCGAAGCGCTCCCGGTCACCACCGGAGCGGAAGCCACCCTCACGACGGTCGCCATAAGCGGGACGGTCGCCGCCGGAGCGGAAACCGCCCTCACGACGGTCGCCCCCGCCGAAGCGCTCCCGGTCACCACCGGAGCGGAAGCCACCCTCACGACGGTCGCCGTAGCCGGGACGGTCGCCGCCGGAGCGGAAACCGCCCTCACGACGGTCCCCACCGCTGGAGCGGTCACGGTCGCCGCCGGAGCGGAAACCGCCCTCGCGACGCTCGCCGTAGCCCGGCCGGTCGCCGCCGGAACGGAAGCCACCCTCGCGACGGTCCCCGCCGCCGTACCCGGGACGGTCGCCGCCGGAACGGTACCCGCCCTCACGACGGTCCCCACCGCTGGAGCGGTCACGGTCACCACCGGAGCGGAAACCGCCCTCACGGCGCTCACCGTAGCCCGGCCGGTCGCCACCGGAACGGAAGCCGCCCTCACGGCGGTCACCGCCGCCGGGACGGTCGCCGCCGGAGCGGAAGCCACCCTCACGGCGCTCGCCGCCGCCGGAGCGGAAGCCGCCCTCGCGACGGTCGCCATAAGCGGGACGGTCACCGCCCGAGCGGTACCCGCCCTCACGACGGTCACCACCGCTGGAGCGGTCACGGTCGCCACCCGAACGGAAGCCACCCTCGCGACGCTCGCCATAGCCCGGCCGGTCGCCACCGGAACGGAAGCCACCCTCGCGACGGTCCCCGCCGCCGTACCCGGGACGGTCGCCGCCGGAACGGAAGCCGCCCTCACGGCGCTCGCCGTACGACGGCCGGTCGCCGCCCGAGCGGAACCCGCCCTCACGACGGTCGCCACCGCCGTACCCGGGACGGTCGCCGCCGGAACGGAAGCCGCCCTCGCGACGGTCGCCGTAAGCCGGCCGGTCGCCGCGGGAGCCGCTGTCCCGGCCGCCGTATCCGGGGCGGTCGCCGCCCCGCGAGTAGCCGCCCTCACGGCGGTCGCCGTAGGAGGGCCGGTCGCCACCGGAGCGGAAGCCGCCCTCACGGCGGTCGCCACCGCCCTCGCGGTTGCCGCGGAACCCGCCGCGGTCGCCTTCGTCGCGGCGGAACCCGCCGCGCTCGCCCGTGCCGCGCGGACGGTCGTACCCGCCGTCGTAGCCCCTGGCCCGGTCGCCGTCACGGCGGAAACCTTCACGCTTGCCGTGGGAGCGGTCGTAGCCGCCCTTCTCGGAGCGCGGCCCGCCACCGCCCCGGCCGGCTTCGCCGGACGAGTCGCGTCCGGGCTTGTCGTTCGAACTCGCGTTCACGGGTACATCCTTCCTGATGCCGCGGCAAATGGCGGCACAACGCACACGAGGGCCTACCCCTGGCGGGGAGGCCCTCGTGTGGAACGTTTGTCCGGCGGTGTCCTACTCTCCCACAACGTCCCCGTTGCAGTACCATCGGCGCTGGAGGGCTTAGCTTCCGGGTTCGGAATGTTACCGGGCGTTTCCCCTCCGCCATGACCGCCGTAACTCTATCAACATGTCAACCCGCGCCGATACGGCGTGCGTGGTTGCGTGTCGTGATGTGCATGGTGGACGCGAGACATCTTGCAGGACTCTCATATGTTGTCAGGTAAGTCCTCGGCCTATTAGTACCAGTCGACTGAACACATTACTGTGCTTACATCTCTGGCCTATCAACCCGGTGGTCTAGCCGGGGGCCTTACCTGGTTTCCCAGTGGGAGACCTCATCTTGAAGCGAGCTTCCCGCTTAGATGCTTTCAGCGGTTATCCCTTCCGAACGTAGCCAACCAGCCATGCACCTGGCGGTACAACTGGCACACCAGAGGTTCGTCCGTCCCGGTCCTCTCGTACTAGGGACAGCCCTTCTCAAGTCTCCTGCGCGCACGGCGGATAGGGACCGAACTGTCTCACGACGTTCTAAACCCAGCTCGCGTACCGCTTTAATGGGCGAACAGCCCAACCCTTGGGACCTACTCCAGCCCCAGGATGCGACGAGCCGACATCGAGGTGCCAAACCATCCCGTCGATATGGACTCTTGGGGAAGATCAGCCTGTTATCCCCGGGGTACCTTTTATCCGTTGAGCGACACCGCTTCCACATGCCAGTGCCGGATCACTAGTCCCGACTTTCGTCCCTGCTCGACCTGTCAGTCTCACAGTCAAGCTCCCTTGTGCACTTACACTCAACACCTGATTGCCAACCAGGCTGAGGGAACCTTTGGGCGCCTCCGTTACCCTTTAGGAGGCAACCGCCCCAGTTAAACTACCCACCAGACACTGTCCCTGAACCGGATCACGGTCCGAGGTTAGATACCCAGATCAACCAGAGTGGTATTTCAACGTTGACTCCACCCTAACTGGCGTTAGGGGCTCATAGTCTCCCACCTATCCTACACAAGCTGAACCGGATACCAATGTCAAGCTATAGTGAAGGTCCCGGGGTCTTTCCGTCCTGCCGCGCGTAACGAGCATCTTTACTCGTACTGCAATTTCGCCGGGCCTGTGGTTGAGACAGTGGGGAAGTCGTTACGCCATTCGTGCAGGTCGGAACTTACCCGACAAGGAATTTCGCTACCTTAGGATGGTTATAGTTACCACCGCCGTTTACTGGCGCTTAAGTTCTCCGCTTCACCCTTACGGGCTGACAGGTCCCCTTAACGTTCCAGCACCGGGCAGGCGTCAGTCCATATACAGCGTCTTACGACTTCGCATGGACCTGTGTTTTTAGTAAACAGTCGCTTCCCCCTGCTCTCTGCGACCCCACCCAGCTCCAGCCGCGAAGGCCTTCACCAGACGAGGCCCCCCTTCTCCCTAAGTTACGGGGGCAATTTGCCGAGTTCCTTAACCACAGTTCGCCCGATCGCCTCGGTATTCTCTACCTGACCACCTGTGTCGGTTTCGGGTACGGGCCGCGCACAGCTCGCTAGAGGCTTTTCTCGGCAGCATAGGATCATCGACTTCACCTGATACGGCTCGGCATCACGTCTCAGCCTTGATGCGGCGCGGATTTGCCTACGCCACGGCCTACACGCTTACCCCAGGACAACCACCGCCTGGGCTCGACTACCTTCCTGCGTCACCCCATCGCTCAACTACTACCAGCCAAGATCCCAACACTCGCACCGCCGGCCCGAAGGCCCTTGGTGTCCGTGGAGGTTAGTACAGCCAGGTTCATCGCGGGCGCTGCTTTGCGGGTACGGGAATATCAACCCGTTGTCCATCGACTACGCCTCTCGGCCTCGCCTTAGGTCCCGACTCACCCAGAGCAGATTAGCTTGACTCTGGAACCCTTGGTCATCCGGCGGCAGGGTTTCTCACCCTGCATTCGCTACTCATGCCTGCATTCTCACTCGTGTGGCGTCCACGGCTAGATCACTCTGCCGCTTCACCCGCCACACGACGCTCCCCTACCCACCCACACACCTGGACCGGTTTGACCCGGCCTGGTCATCGTGTGAGTGCCACAGCTTCGGCGGTGTGCTTGAGCCCCGCTACATTGTCGGCGCGGAACCACTTGACCAGTGAGCTATTACGCACTCTTTCAAGGGTGGCTGCTTCTAAGCCAACCTCCTGGTTGTCTATGCGATCCCACATCCTTTTCCACTTAGCACACGCTTAGGGGCCTTAGCTGGTGATCTGGGCTGTTTCCCTCTCGACTACGAAGCTTATCCCCCGCAGTCTCACTGCCACGCTCTCACTTACCGGCATTCGGAGTTTAGCTGACTTCGGTAAGCTTGTGGGCCCCCTAGGCCATCCAGTAGCTCTACCTCCGGCAAGAAACACGTGACGCTGCACCTAAATGCATTTCGGGGAGAACCAGCTATCACGGAGTTTGATTGGCCTTTCACCCCTAACCACAGGTCATCCCCCAACTTTTCAACGTTGGTGGGTTCGGCCCTCCACGACGTCTTACCGTCGCTTCAGCCTGCCCATGGCTAGATCACCCCGCTTCGGGTCTAGAGCATGCGACTGAACGCCCTGTTCAGACTCGCTTTCGCTACGGCTTCCCCACACGGGTTAACCTCGCCACATGCCACTAACTCGCAGGCTCATTCTTCAAAAGGCACGCCG